>NZ_CP040948.1:1626862-1952235 GCF_006363955.1 Methylophilus medardicus | reverse complement strand
ACGCCACGGGTTATCCGCCTAATTTACAAGTGCTGGTGGAGGGGGTGGAGGATGCCAAGGACCCTAAACACAGCAAAATACGTTTTTTGCGGCGTATTCCGCAAGACCCGATGCTGAGCACGCAAGCCAATAGCGCATCGCAACAGGCCTGGGGCTTGCGCAGCTACGACAGCCCACCGGAGCAGCCGCGCTACACCCAGGATGTCTACGATGTGTATTCGTTAAGCCCACAAGTTGGAATCAATGGAGTGCCGTATGCGCAATGGTAAACGCTGGTTGGTTGCATCAAGCGCCATGGCCGGCTTCACCTTGGTGGAGTTGTTGGTGGTGCTCTCTATATTGGCTTTGTTGTTGTCGCTGGCCGTTCCGCGTTATTTCTCCGGCGTACAGCGCGCAAAAGAGCAAGCGCTGAAGCAACAATTAACCACCGCACGTAAAGCGCTAGATGAATACTATGCCGATCAAGGGCAATACCCAGAAACGCTGCAAGCGTTGGTCGATAAACATTATCTGGACAAATTGCCATGGGATCCCATTGCTGAACAGAATGACCAGTGGTTGATTACCCCGCCAGAACTCCCATTGGTTGGCGGCGTGTATAGCCTGCACAGTAATGCCACTGGGCAGGCGGCAGATGGTTCAGCCTACACCGATTGGTAGGCCACTCACCGATGATCGCACAACGAGGCTTTTCTTATATTGGGGTCATGGTAACGCTGGTGTTTGCCGCGATTGGCATGCAGGGCGCGGCGGTGCTATGGCAGCAACAATCGCATCGCAGTCACGAAGCCATGTTGCTGGAGACGGGAGAAGCCTACCGGCTGGCCATCGGCCGCTATTATGAATCCACCCCACAAGCGCTCAAACAATATCCGCTGCGACTGCAAGAGCTGATTGAAGATAGGCGTTTTCCGGTACCGAGGCGCCATTTGCGCAAGCTATATCCCGATCCGTTTGAGGTTAAGCGTGGCATGACGCTCATCATGAAGGATGGGCGGATTGTCGGGGTACATAGTGAGTCACTGTTGGCACCGATTCGTAAAAGCGGTTATCAGGAATCACAATCTGGATTTAATGGTGCCAAACATTATCGTGAGTGGCTGTTTGTGTATGAGCCCAATACATTGCCTGAACTTGAGCTGGCTTGGCTAAATCGATAATGGCTAGATTGCGTTGAATCTGCATTAATCGTTTGCCAAACCGAGGGGGGTCACTGCCTTTAAACGCGGTTTGAATGCTTGATAGTAGCCCAACACTTTGGGTACATAGCGCTTGGTTTCACCGAAAGGTGGCACCGCATATTGGTGTGTTTTCACTGCTTGCGGCCCAGCGTTATAAGCAGCTAGGGCCAGCGTAACGTTGCCTTCAAACATATCCAACATGCGTTTTAGATAATGAGCGCCCCATAATATTTGTTGGGGGACTGACCATTGCCTCACTGGGAGGCTCGTCATCGATTGTGCGGTCGACGGCATGACTTGCATCAAGCCAAACGCGCCTGTGGGGGAGACCGCGCGTGGGTTGTAACCTGACTCGGTCGCGATCACCGCGTGAATGAGCGCTGGGTCGACTTGCGTGGCTTGCGCCGCAGCTTGCACCTCGGACTGGTAGGGCAACACACCGTTCCGCCAAGCCATGCTTTGGCGATTTATTTGTGGTGGGACTGCCAGCTCTATGGGGTCTACGGCGGTATTGCTAATCACAATTTCATCCGCGTCAGAGCCATCTACCCTCACATTGTCAGCCATGACTTGTGTCGCATCGGGTGCAATCTCATGAGCAAGTATTGCGCCTGAAACGTCCCGCGGGGCAGCCGCCTGCACTGGCGCCGCTAGCATTAGGCCGGCGCAAACCAGCAGGCTTAAGCCACAAACATGAAATATCTTGTGTATCGGGTTAAACATGGAATGATTGTGTCATGCCGATATGACAACCCTGAGACACTGCGGTATGCGCTGCTGTTGGGTGATGGCGTGCTTATTCATGGCACTGTCACATATGCAAGGTCTGGCTGTTTGCCAGCACCCAACTGGTCTCGCCTAATTTTCACCGCTGCGGACGGCGGACTAGTCTGTCGTCATCAATTTATCACATCACTGACACGCGATAATCATTTTATTGTCACATCTCTTGCGCAGACTCTGGGGCATTTATATCAATAAAATGTGCATGCGTTAAATGGATACTCAATTTACAGGGATAGATCAGGTCAGCGAGCAATGGACGTTGGCGCTGAATGAAGAACAACGCACGTTATTTATGGAGGTGATTGAAGAATCGTTGCGTTTGCAACATCGCTCGCATCTCTTTAATTGGTTACAGCGAGGGTTTCAATGCTTGCTGGCGCATGAGGTGGTGGTGATCGGCGTGCGCGGCTTAGAGCGTGCCAGTTACGATTATGAGTACCTGACTTCTAGCCGCTATTTTGGCGACACTCAATTTGATCAAGTGCTGAACGAGGAAGATGGCTTGGTGAGCGAAGCGTTTACGCGCTGGAGCACATTGAGTATGCCGGTGTTTTACCATGCGGATCGACCATCGCAACAATACAACCACTACGCAGTCGAGCAAGTGGACCCTGAGCGCATGCTGGCCTCCGAGCTCAAGCGCTTTGTGGTGCATGGCTTTGGTAATGAGCATAGCCGTATTGCCACCATGATTATGTTTGGTCGTTTGAGCTTGCCGGCGAATGCACAAACGGCACATTTGTTAGAGCTATTAATGCCGCACTTACACTGTGCCATCGTCAAGGTGACTGCCAATAAATGTCCTTCGGTGTTATCGACCACGGCACGTAACGGTCGCATCAAACCGCTCAGTAAGCGTGAACTGGAAGTGATTGAGTGGCTGCAGGCAGGCAAAACCAATTGGGAAATCGGCGGCATTATGCAAGTCAGCCCCCTTACCATTAAAAACCATGTGCAAAATATTCTGCGCAAACTCGACGTAGAAAACCGCAGTCAAGCCGCCAGCAAGGCGCTCAAGCTGGGCTTGATTGCGCGCAAGCAGTAAAGCCTTTTCATCCCTTGTTTCGATGCCCCGACAGCAGGCATTAGGACTAGTCCGAAAGGGCTAGCTTCTATTTCAACGCTGTCATTTTCCATTTTTATACTATCGCTAACGGTTGATCTGGTGAGATCAAGGGGCGTACTAGTCCATATGGACTAGGTTTACAAAATAACGCCGTCATCTAATCGCACCATAATTTTGTGGGATGAGGTTCATCGTATTCGTTCAGGTGTTTAGTGGTTTGCTCTTTCTATCGGTTTGCACAAAAATTAAGGAGAAGTATATGAAATTTCAAGTAAAAGCACTGGTTGCAGCATTGGCTCTTTCAGCCGCAACTATCCCAGCACAAGCGGCTATGACGTTTGCAACAAGCGGTAGCTCAAGCCTCATTCTGACTTTGCTGGACTTTAACAGCAACACATCAGCAACGTTCGATTTGGGCTACGGCTACGATAGCTTCCAAAACTTGGTTGTTGATACACACATTAACGGCACACTGTCTACAGATGGCTTGTCCAAAACCTTTGCTTTTGATTTGGCTGGTGGTGACTATGCAAATGCATGGAGTTCTTTCTGGGACACGGCTTCAGCCTCCACCACTAAGTGGGCTATTTATGCAGCTGACGGTACAGGTTCTGGTGCAGGCGCGCGCGGCATTATCTCTACTTACAAATCAGGTAATAACCTGACGAACTCTAATCAGTTGCAAACTTCGATTGCAAACTTCAATGGTTACATGACCAACAACAATGCGTTGGATAACCACAACAGTGTTGAGAATGGTGCCAGCATTGTGACAAGTAATTTGTCAAGAGCATATGCAGGCGGCCAAGCTTATGGTTCAACTGGTCGCATTAACGGCGCAGGCCATGTGTCTATGGATAACTTGGATAGCACCATGACAGTTGTGCAGCAACTGACAGGTGCAACTGCTGCGTCACCAGTTGCTTTTAACGCGCTGAGCGGTCCAGATGGTGGCTACACATTCAAAATGACTTCAACTGGTCAACTGGAATTTGTAATTCCAGTACCTGAAGCTGACAGCTATGCAATGTTGCTCGCAGGCCTGGGTGTAGTTAGCTTGGTTGCTCGTCGTCGCAAGGCTTAATACAACATATAAAAAGCCATGAAAAACGGCTAGTTACCAACTAGCCGCTAATCAAATCTTTTATCGAAGGAAGCGAAAAATGTTTAAATTTAATAAAGTATGTTTGGCTGTTGCAGCTACATTGTTTGCTGGTCAAGCATTTGCTGCGCCAGTGACTCAAGCACAAATCAATACTGCACGTGGCAATAATGCATTGAATGAAACCTGGATTTCTGGCGCTTCAGCTCCTACTTACAACGTTTTCCAAGGCTTTGCTGCCGGCTGTGATGCCGACACAGTGTCTGTGTTCAACAGCGGATCAGCATCAGCTGCAGTAAGACCAGGCAGCTCCGCTGCAAGTAACTTTTTGGCTTATGCTTGTACCCGTGGCGGTAAAGTGTCTGTCGTGTATCACACGATTGATGGCGGTTCTTTCAATGCCTACGCACCACACATTCCAAACGATGTTGACGGTGATGGCACTGTTGGCACAACTAATCTACGTCGTATCAGCAGATTGGGTGCTAACGCTGGTTGTGTAGCACAAACCGGTTCGTTGTCTTTGCCAGGTCAATCTGCAATTCAATCCTACCGCTCATGTGCGGTTGTCACACCAGCGACAGCTGCTGATGGCGCAACAGCTAAACCAGCAGGTGGCTTCTCTGACGTTGAGGCTGCATTGTTCGGTGTATCCGTTGACGGTTTCGGTGTTGAATCAAATGCTAACGTAGGTCAAGCATTCGGTATCGCTACTTCAACTTCCTTGTACCGTGCGATGCAAGTTGCACAAGGTATTTATGCTAACGTAGCCGCAGCGAACGCTGCTGACCCTGATTTCTTGCCAGCGAATGCACCTAGTATTTCCCACACACAATATGCTTCTATCGTGAGTGGCACAGCAGCAGACGCCAGCATTCTTGTTCCTGGCTCATCAGCAGCTTTGAACTTGGCACGCCGCGTTGCAACTTCCGGTACTCAGGCATCTTCAAATGCGACTTTCTTGCGCAATCCTTGTAATGGTGACCCATCCATTTTAGGTGCTTTGGCTCCTGTAGGTCAGGCTGACTCTACACCTACCTTGATCATCACAGAAGGTTCCGGTACTGGTAACGCAAAAACAGCGTTGTCTACAGCTGGCTTTGCGATCGGTGTGTTGTCTATGGAAAATAACTGGCGCACAGATACATCATCTAACGGCTATCGTTTCATCAAACTGGATAATACTCACCCAGAAGCGCCAGTGGCTGGCTCCGGTCTGACAACAGATGCTAACGCACGTTACACAGCTGCTCAAGGTCAGTACGATTTCCATATGGAATTGAAAGCTTTTGTGGCTAACTCAGCAGCCGGTACATTCGGCGAGACTGTCATCAACGAAATCGTTGGTGCTTTCGCTGGTTTGGATTGTGCTGATGTACCACGTGGCCTGACTTTGAACCCATTTGCTGGTTCTTCATGTACTGTTGGTACAGTGGTTGCAAGAGGTTCACGCAATGGTAACAACTGCCAAGCACAACAATTGTTCTAACTTGAAACAGTAGCAGTCAAAAGCTGCGATGTTTGATTAAAAGCACACCCTTATCGGGTGTGCTTTTTTATTATCAATTCGCTCAAACACCTGTTAGGACTGGCAAACCTTTGTATTGTTGATCGCAATGGCTCACATGGGCTAATCAAATAAGTCTACGGACTAGTCCGTATTTCATCTTTGTGACACGCGGCGCTTTCAAAATGGCATGCCTCGGTAAGTGCCTTAGGCGATTGAACAAAAAAGAAAGGTGTTGCGATTGTTGCTGCGTGTGATGAGTTGTTTGTGTGTTCTGTGGTCCTTTGCATTGCATGCAGAGGAGGCTTCAGAGTCCGTCCCGCAGTCTGCAAATGGTTGGGGAGAGGCGACTTCAGAGCAGGCGCCTGCAGAGGTATCAGCCAAGGATCAGTTTGATATTTTTGAATACGTGATTAATGGTAATACAGTACTCAGCGTGAATGAAGTTGAAAAGGCTGTTTACCCTTACCTTGGGGAGCGTCGTTCGATTGAAGATGTTGAAAAAGCACGCAGTGTTCTAGAGCAAAGCTTTCATGAAGCGGGTTACTTAACAGTCTTTGTGAGTATCCCTGAACAAGAAGTCAATGGCGGGGTCGTCAAACTGGATGTCTTAGAAGGAAAAGTCGAGCGCTTAAGTGTAGTTGGCTCGCGGTATTTCAGTCTGGGTAAAATTAAGCAGAATGTCACTGAATTTAAAGAGGGTCATGTCCCGCATTTCCCCACGGTACAAAAACAAATTGCCTCAGTGAATATCAATCAAGATCGCGTCGTTGCACCTGTGTTGCGTCCTGGTAAATCGCCCGGCATGGTTGAGGTGGATCTTAAAGTGGACGACAAGTTTCCCTTGCATGCCAGCATGGAATACAACAACCGATACACACCGAACACGACTAAAACTCGCCTTTCCGGCAACTTGAGATACGACAATCTCTGGCAGAGTGACCATAGTATCGGGCTAGGTTTTCAGGTGACCCCTGAAGATGCCAACGAGGTGAAAGTATTTTCTGGCACCTATGTTATCCCTTACGCTGGCGATTATTGGGCCATGTATGCTGTGGCTTCTCAAAGCGATATTAGTGCTGTGGGGGATTTGAATGTGGTCGGTAACGGTAATATTTACGGCCTACGTTATATACACCCGATGCCCAGCCCGGTTAAATCCTTTAACCATAATTTGACGCTAGGGTTAGATTACAAAGACTTTAAAGAAAGCACCCGTAGACTGGGGTCTGACTTGGGCAGTAACCCGATTACTTACATGCCTTTTTTGATTGGCTACACAGGCAATCTTGTGACGCCGGAGAGTACCACCAAACTCGACCTGAATTTCGTTTTCTCAACCAAGGCACTGGTTAATGACGAAGCTGAGTTTGCGCAGAGACGTTTTCTGGCAAGACCAAACTTTTCTTATTTGAGAGGACAGCTCGAGCATACCTGGACACTGCCTTATCAATGGCAATGGTACGGTTCCCTGGGCGGACAAGTGACTGGTGATTCACTGGTTTCTAACGAGCAATTCTTTATTGGCGGCCTAGATACCGTGCGCGGCTTTCTCGAGTCCAGTGCGCTAGGAGATACCGGTACCAACCTGACAATGGAGTTGCGTTCGCCGCCTTTACAGAAGTATTCGGGCTCTTGGGTCAAAGAAATGCGCTTGCTAGCTTTTTATGATTATGGGCTTGCTAAGACCCGCGATCCAGCTACGTTTGCCGATGACCGATTCTCACAAATCCAGCGTTATATCTTGTCCTCTTATGGGTTGGGACTGGATGTAAAAGCCCCCCATGGATTGTTTATGCGTTTAGATTTTGCGCGCGTGTTGCAATCGAGCTGGATATTAGAAAATGGAAACACAGCGCCTCTGAAGCCTGCTGGCATGGCTGAGAGTGGCGATACGCGATTGCATTTTAAAGTAGGGTTTGATTGGTAGTTTAAGCAGGCTGAAGTTAACGAGGTGAAATGATGAACAAGTTACGATTCAAGTTGGTATTTAGCAAACGATTGGGCATGTTAGTCCCCATTGCCGAGATTGCGCGTACTCATCAAAAAACAGTGACTACAGCCGGTGCGGCTGATCGTGATGTTAGCGATGAAGTCATGCTTCGCCCCTTATGCCGACTATCCCTGAGGAGTGTCATCTTGCTGGTAGCAGGCTGCTTGAGCTGGATATCTGCACCTGTCCTAGCCGACGATGCAAATGCATTGCCAGTTCAGCAACCCGGTTATAACTTACCGGCCGGTGTGAGTATCCCGACACCCGTGAACAACACCATGAACATCAACACAACGATTCAAAATGCTGTGATTCGTTGGGACAGTTTTAATATTGGTTCACAAGCCGCGGTCAATTTTAATATGCCTAACGCCTCTTCGAGTGTGTTAAACCGCGTCATGGGGAGCGGTGCAAGCTTTATTAATGGCGCATTAACCTCCAATGGTCATGTATACATTGCAAACCAAAACGGTATTTATTTTGGTGCGGGGTCCCAGGTCAATGTGGGCTCATTGACAGCAACGACATTAGATAATCTCGCAAATAACAACATCGAAAACATTTATAAAAACGGCATCTTATCTAATAAAACTGAGCCAGTGTTTTCCTTTGCCGATGCTGTAGGCGTCATCGATGTTGCGAAGGGTGCGAGCATTACTGCCGCTAACGGCGGGCGTGTGATGTTACTGGCACCAGATGTAACGAACAGTGGCGTGATTAAAACGCCTGATGGCCAAACTATCCTTGCGGCAGGTAAGACGGTTTACCTCAGTACTTTAGACAAATTTGCCGGTTTGTTGGTAGAGGTCAGTTCTGGCGGGAATGCCACCAATCTGGGCGACATTATTGTGAACCATGGAAATGCAAGCTTGATTGGCCTGGCGGTTAACCAACAGGGCAACATCTCTGCATCCACGTCTGTGCGTGCCAATGGTTCAATTTACCTTAAGGCCAAGGAGATTCAGTCGCTCACAACGCCGGGCAACGATGTATATGGAAAGGTCACACTTGGTACTGGCAGTAAAACGGCGGTAACCATTGATACCAAAGACACAGAGGAAGTGTTTGATGCACAAGTCATCACACCATCGATTGTCGATATCAAAGGCAAAAATATTTCGATTGATGGCAGTGTGATTGCCAACAGCGGTCAGGTGAATGTGACGGCGACTGACAATCAAGGCAATAACAGCAGCCTGTTTTTGGGTGATCATGCATTGATTGATGTATCAGGTGTGGATGCAACAGCGCCAATGAGCCGCAACCAGCTTTCAATCCAATTGTTCTCTGATCAGTTGAGAGATTCTCCAGTATTGCGCGGTGGTGAATTGTTTGGAGAAATTTTATTCCTAGATGCACGCAAAGGCACCAAGTTACTTAGCCAAAGTGTGATTGATCAAGCGAAAGCTGGTATTACCAGAACCGTTGCTGAGCGCTCCACGAATGGCGGGCAAGTGAATTTTTCTGCGGTAAACATGATCAGCAAGGCGGGATCTACAATTGATCTGTCAGCAGGTAGTACCACCTATACTGAAGGTACGATTCGTGAAAGTAGTTTACTCATCAATGGCAAATGGGTGCTGGCTTCTGAGGCGCTCCCTAATACGCCATATCAGGGCGTCAGTGATTATTACTCTGTTTCTAGTGAACGCTGGGGCCAGACCCGTCGATGGGCGTTAACTGCCAATGCTTTAAATGGTTTGGCAGGCGCCTCTACTGAAAACGCTGCTAAAAGTGCTTCCGTGAGCGGCTATGTGCAACCAGGCTACCAACAAGGCGGTGATGCAGGCGCACTCAATGTGTCAACAACCAATATGGCACTGCAGGGCGATGTCATTGCCAGCACAGTCAGCGGCTTGTTTCAACGTGGTGAAAGCAGCGAGCATGCTAATCCACTTGGCGGAGCGTTCAAGCTGACATACAACAATTCTGGTGCGCTGAATATTGTGTCATCGACCAATAAATTGTCTGATGATTTTAATGAAAATAGCCAGTTGACCGCTGCACAGGAGCAGACCTCCGAATTAAGTGCAAGCATGTTGGCAAATGGTGTCAACCGGGTAGAAATTGCTGCTACGGGCCAAGTGAATTTAAATACTGATCTTTCTTTCCAGCCGGCTGGCAGTTTGAATGTTCAGGGTAGCGGTGGCGTGAATGTGAATGCTAACATCCGCTTACCATCCGGTGCGGTGACGCTGTCTGCTAGCCAGAATGCGGATGTGAACGTCGCAAACAATGTGAGTATCAATGTGGCGGGTTTGTACACCAACGACTTGCCTGGCGTGTCCGGCGCATTAGTCGGTAAAGTCGGGCTTAACGGTGGGCGTATCACGGTAAATAATGGCTTGCGCCTAGGCCAAGGCGTCACCATGGATGCTTCGTCTGGTGCTTGGATTAATAACAAAGGCCAATTGAGTGCTGGGCATGGTGGTGATATTACAGTCACCATGGCAGATAACCAACTTGCTGGGGGAGTCTTTAACAGTTTTGGCATGATGGTTGACGGGCAGCAAACGCTAGGTGGCCATTTAACCGTAAAACTACAGGGTGAGCAGGCGACGGGCATGGTTGATCATATCCAGTTGGGCGGCCTTAATCCTGAGCAAGAAAATACACTCTGGCTCTCTGAAGGTTTCTTTAAACAGGGCGGCTTTTCAAACTACACCATAAGCAATGCGGATCGCCTGAATGGTGATGTGATGATCGGTGATCTTGCCAATCGTGTGGTGACGATAGCCCCTGAGCAACACTCGCGTTTACTTGGATCAGCTGCGCGTGTGGCCCAGAGTGGCAGTGACTTAAACGCACTCACCAGTCAAAGATCTCTGGCTAATAGCATGCGGAAACCCAGCAGCCTAGAAGTGTTGGCAGGCGACGATTTAACCCTGCAATCGAATGCCCGCATCATGACAGATATGCCGGTTAGCCGTTCGGGCAGCACCGGGGATGTCAGTTTGAACTCAAAAGGCCAAATGACCATTTTGGGTGATATTATCGCGCCCGGGGGAGACATCAAGCTCTCCATCAGCGCGATTCCGGATACCGGTGATTTCACATTACCAAATGCGAGTTTTGATCCAACACTGAGTTTGTTTTTGGGTGAAACTGCTACGCTGAGCGCCCGCGCACAGTACATTACGCCCCCAAGTAGTGACGGTAATTTACGTAAGGCTTTTGTGACAAGCGCCGGGAATATTACTTTATCGGCAGGAAACGGCGTATTAATCACCAAAGCCGGCTCTTTAATTGATGTTTCTGGCGCCAGCGGTAGTGTTGATTTGCCAGTGTCTGGTGGCTATGTGCGCGAGACTGTGGCAGGTAATGCCGGAGTAATATCGGTCAGCGGTAGAGATGGTATTGCGCTCGACGGTACCTTGATGGGTACTCCCTCTGGTAGTGGCGAGGGCGGGACCTTGAACATAACGCTTGGCGGCAAAAATGCGTCTGGCATTGAGAACGACATTTTGTCACCCCTCTATTTTGCTAGCGGTACACGTATTTTAACGGTCACCAATAGCAAAGAATTAATGGCCGCTAATAATACGGCTGGTGGTAGTAATGCTAACCTAATTAATACCTCTAACTCGTCCACAGAACCATTGACTACTGCCCGAGGTGTGGGGCAAGTCTCCGCAGAACAGATTGCTCAGGGCGGCTTTGATAATGTGGCCTTAAAGGTCGATAACGTTAGTGCCACCAGCGGGGATGCGATCCATTTCGCCAATACCTCCATGAACGTGCCTTCTTTGTTGACGCTGGATGCCACCACACTGTCTGGGTCTGCAAATCTAAACGCCTCGACCTTGGTGCTGGCAAATAATAGCAGTATCACAATGGACAATAGCCAATTAACGGCCGGAACAGCCATTTTTGAGGCTAAAGCTAACTTTATTGATTTGCAGGGTGATATTGCAATTAATAATGTTGCCGAAACCAGTTTACAAAGCAGGACTGATATTCGCGGACGTTCAATTACCTCAGCCTTGAAAGGTTCTGCCTCACTTTCTGCGCCTGGTCTGATAAAGTTGGACGCTGCACAAATTTATCCGGCAACTGGCGTTGACTTTACAGTCACGGCTACTGGAGCTCATAGCCGGATTGAAGTGACCAACCAGTCCCAATCGGTGAGTGCGGTGCCCTTGTCTGCAGTGGGTAGCTTGACCTTGAATGCAGATTCTATTTTGCAGGCAGGTGTATTACGTGCGCCTTTAGGGCAAATTACCCTAAACGCTAGCCAAAACTTAACGCTGACCTCTGGTAGCCTGACTTCGGTGTCTGCAGAAGGTAGTTTGATTCCCTATGCAGTGACCGTGCTTGGAGGCACAGAACTGGCCGACACCAACGGCGCTATTAACAACTTCATGACGGCTGTCGATAAGAAAAAAGTAACGCTAAACGCCAACGATATGAATTTGCAGGCAGGCGCACGCGTAGATATTTCTGGCAATGGCGATACGATGGCCTATGAGTGGATCCAAGGCATCGGCGGCTCGGTCGACGTGTTATCGCAAGCTGGCTATTATGCTGTGCTGCCGTCTTTGGGTAATCAATACGCCCCCTATGACTTTCTAATGAGTGCTGGTTCTGATGTTGGTATCGGTCAGGCCATCTACTTATCTGGAGGCAATGGCTTAGCCGCTGGAAAATATACGCTACTGCCAGCACATTATGCACTGTTGCCTGGCGCTTTCTTAATCAGTGCCAACGGTGCTGATGTTCAACTCAATACGCAACTAACGCAGGCTGATGGGACCGGATTATCCTCTGGGTATTTAACCAAGATTGACGGCACCAGCCGTGGCCAATATACGAGTTTTAATATCATTAATGGCAATAGTTTTTACAAAGATTATGGTACCAAGAACTATAAAGGTCTGGCTGAGTATCTGGTGAGTTCCGGTAATGCTTTGTTAACTAAGAACGCGATCAGGGATGGTAAAGAAGTCCCAAGGTTGACAAACGACGCAGGTCAATTGGTACTGGCAGCCGGTAATAGCCTTAACCTCGAAGCAGATATCAATACCAGCAATGTGGCCGGTGCCAAAGGCGCATTGGTCGATATTTCTTCTAATGATATTCGCGTGGTTTCAACGGTCGATCCGCAGCAAGCCGGGTTGTTGCAGATTTCAGCCGATCAACTCAGTAAAATTAATGCGGACTCTATCCTGTTAGGCGGCAGTCGGGCAGTGAGCGGTAAGACACAAACCATCACGACGACTGCTTCCAATGTGACTTTCAGTAACGATGCAGACCATGCCGTGCAAACTGGGGAGTTAATTGTTGCCTCCCAAGATACGATCACTGTGAATAAAGGTGCTGTTGTTAAAACCAGCGCCAAGCAAGACAAAACAGGCACTACAACCCTAGTCACCAGCGGTGATGGCGCACTGTTGGCAGTATCTGCTAACAATGATTTTGAGCTCTCAAGAACGAATGTCTCAGCTGCGCCAATAACCGGTAAGTTGACGGTTGAAGAAGGCGCAACAATTTCTGCCGCAAGGTCTATGGTGCTTGACGCGACCAATGCCTTTGATCAGTTTGGGGATGTTAAAGTGGCCGATGGCGGAACCGTCACCCTAGGCGCCAATCAGTATGCGATTGGTGACCAGCCCGTGAACGGTGCGACACGCATTAGTTCGGCAACCTTGGCTGATTTTGGCCGTTTATCAGCGATGACTTTCAACAGCTATAAAAATATTGATATCCTCGGTGCGGTCAATTTTGGTAATAGCAACCTGAACATCACATTCAATACCGCAGGGATTGCGCATCACGATGCGGGTAATGTAAGCATCAATGCCAATCACTTTGTCCTTAAAAATACAAACAACGGTTCATTTACTGCACCCTCAACGCTTGATGGACAACTGGCCATCAATGCTAACCAAATTACCTTCGGCGACACGGGTAGTGTGTCCAGCAATATTGGTGGGTTTAACACTGTCAGCTTGAATGCTAACAAAGACATTCGTTTTACAGGCACGGGGACGGTCAATATCAATGCTGACCAAGCAACCATGAGCAGTGCCGTGATGACGGCAGATTCTGGGGCCAACTTTTCTCTGGCAACTACTGGTAACCTGCAAACGCTAAGCAACGGCCAGCAGCCAGCCAGTACCTCAGGGTTGGGCGCAACGCTCAATTTGTCTGCAAACGAGATGCAGTTGGGCGGTAAGCTGATATTGAATGCAGGTGCTGTGAATGCGGTCGCAAGAAGCGGTAACCTGACCTTGGCTTCAGGCGGGGGCATTGATGTCTCCGCGGCTAAGGTTGCGTTTGATAATACCCATTCTGCCACGACGGATGCCGGCAATGTGCACCTTACCTCAACGCAAGGTAATGTTCAGATTGAAAACACTGCGCTGTTAAACCTCAAGGGCGGAGCCACTGACGGAGATGCGGGTACATTGCAAGTAGAGGCGAAAAATGGTCGCTTTGTGGTTGCTGATAACACCCTGCAAGGCCAAGCGGCCAAAGATCAAAAGAGCGCTTCACTCAAGCTGGATGTTGCCAGTTTAGATAACTTTAGTGAGGTCAATAAGGCGCTGGAGAGCGGAGGCTTTAATAATGGCCGCGATATTCGTGTACGTAGCGGCGATGTCACCATTGCTGCCGGAGATACGGTTACCGCGCATGCATTTACCCTTGCAGTCGATAGCGGCAATGCGACGGTTGCCGGACGTATCAATGCGGATGGTAATAAGGGGGGGGATGTGGCTATTTATGCCAATGGTTTGGTGACATTGGCAAACACTGCGCAAATCACTGCAAGAGGTCAAGACGCCAATCAATCTAGCGGAGACCGACAAACCGGCTCTGGTGGTTCGGTGCTGCTATCTTCTAACAGCTTGTCTACAGAAAACGCTGTTTCTGCGGAAGCTGGCGCCCTGATTGATACCAGTGGATATGACGCTGCGGCTAACGGTAATAAAGGGGTTGACGGTTACGATGGTTCGGTGACTTTAAGAGGTGCGCGCGGCACTACAGGAACCGCCAATACCGTGAATGTGGCTTTGAACACCACTGCTGCAATCAAAGGTGCGAGTGAGGTCACGGTTGAAGGCAGTCGTAGTTACACCGCCACGGCCTTTACAGCTGCCAATATGGCGGGCATGATCGCTGATACCAATAGTTTTTATGATGCCAATACCGGGGCAGGGGCATATGCAGCCACCCAAGATGGCCTAGCTGCAAAAGTGCTGCCATATGTTGAAGTGCGTAGTGCCACAGGTGAAACGGCAACAAACATGACAGTGGGGACAGCTGATGTTAACTTGCGCTCATTTGGTGCTTTGCTGGCAGGGCGCGGTGGTTCCTTAACTTTGCGTTCAAATGGTAATTTGACATTCAGTGGCACATTGAGTGATGGTTTTGATAGGGCAACTACCGCAGGGGTGTTACAGCCCAACGCGGACACTTTTAACTTTAATTTGGTTGCTGGGGCTGACTATAGCGCTGCCAATATTATGGAGACTAACGCCGGTATCGGTGACTTCAGCTTGGCGAATAATAAGTTAATTCGGACTGGTGAGGGCAATATCGCCATTGCTGCAGGTGGCAATATGACCTTAGGTAATGTTGGCTCTGTTATTTATACCGTGGGTAAATCAGCAGAATTGTTGTCTGGCTTTACTGCTGCATCGAGCGGGACTAACGTGCCAACTGCCGCCAGCTATGTGAATAACGGCGGGGATATTGCAATTCAAGTCGCAGGCAACATCAGTGGTGTGGCCACTACGCAAAGTGTCAACCAATGGTTGTTACGACAAGGCGGTAACGGCATTGATACCAGCTGGTGGGTACGCCCAGACTTATTTCAGCAAGGCGTTGGCGCATTAGGTGGTGGTAACGTCAATATCCAAGCAGGCGGCAATATCACTAACGTGTCAGCTTCTTCGGCAACCAATGCACAATTTGTCAAAACGATTGATGCGCAAGGCAATGAAGTACGAACCAGCTTGGTGAATGGTGGCGGTGATGTATCTGTGTCGGCTGGGCGTAATCTGGTGAATGGTGTCTACTACGCTGGTCGTGGCAGCCTTGATCTGCAAGCTGGTGAAAGTATTCCAGGGCCTGCAAATGCTGGTGCCAATGGCGTCGTGATAGCCTTGCAAGATGCGAGTGCGACAGTCAAAGCCAAAAACAATGTTAAAGTGCAAACCGTTTTTAACCCAACGCTTTGGGTACAAGGAAGTACTTTGGCACAGAATCAAATTGCGAATAGTACTTTCTTTAATAGCTATTCTGAAGACTCTGCTTTAAACGTTGCTTCTTTGTCGGGCAATATTGAGGTCGGGCAAAGCAACAGACAATCGATTGTGGGAACGGGTCTTAACTCAGGTGGTTACACCACTTTAACCAACAACGATATGGCCGCTATTCACCCTGGTACAGTGAACGCGACTGCGTTTGCAGGGGATATTACGACTTACAAGATGGTGTTGGCGCCAGCATCAAAAGGCAACTTGAGTTTGTTAGCCGCCGGTAGTGTGCAAAGTGGGGTGAATACGAGCGGTAACATTAATCCTACGGCGAACATATTGATTTCTGATGCTGACCTGAGCACAGTTTTAAACATCTTCAACCCCACGACAGGTAGTCCTACTGATAGCAACATCACAAGTATCTTGGGGAGTATCAAAACAGGCGTTTCCGCTGTTCCGGTGCATCAAAATGATGCTACTACGGCAGTGATTGTGGCGCGTGATGGCGATGTTAGACTCACAGGGTTACCCACCGATAGAGATACTACCAATATTTATGGTATCAAATCTTCAAAACCGGTTTATATCAATGCCGGTAATAATCTGACGTTGCATGCATCCATTCAGCACAACAATATTGATGATGTGTCAGAGATACATGCGGGTAATGATTTCATCATGGAGAACGGCAAGCAGCTGGCGCGGATTGATATCAATGGCCCAGGTGAGTTGGTCATTAAGGCCGGACGCAATATTGATCTGGGTAACACGAGTGGGATTCTATCTCTCGCAAACACTGTGAATCCGAATTTGGCAGACAAAAGTGCCAACATCACTTTGATGGCGGGGCTGGGTAGTTCTGGCGCGAATGTTGATGGTCTCATCCGCACCTATATTGACCCAACCGGCAGCGGACCTGCATCCTTGCAAGGCGATACCGAGGCATTGGCGAGTTATCGTGAGGGCATTGCCATACGCGTGCAGGCTTATATGAATGAAGTCAGCGGCAGCAAGAACCCAACGACCGGCGAGCCGTATACTGCGCAGGAGGCGATGACTGCATTCCTAACGTTGGATACGACCAGAAAAGAGATTTTTGCCCTGCGCCAATTCCAAGTTGAGTTACTAGAGGCTGGTCGGGAATACATCAATACCGCCAGCACCGCCAGAAGTGATGATGTGATCGCTTCACTGTTCTCTGCCAACGACTATTCTGGTGACTTGCTGATGTATCAGAGCCAGATCAGAACATCCAGAGATGGCGATATTAATCTGTTTGCGCCCGGAGGCTTGATTAACGCCGGTGTGGCATCCAATAGTTCGCTTCAACATGACATCGGGGTGGTGACTGAGAAAGGTGGCAATATCGGCGCCTATGCTGACGGTAACTTCTTGGTGAACCAGTCGAAAGTGATTACGCAATACGGTAGTGATATTCTTATCTGGTCTAACCGTGGGGATATTGACGCGGGTCGTGGTTCAAAAGCGGCTATTTCTGTCCCAGAGCGCGTAGTGAGCGTCAACGCGAATGGTGATGTGACCGTGGAAGTCAAAGGGGTTGCCTCCGGTTCAGGTATTCGTGCACAAACTTATGATCCAGATGGTCCCACTGGCCCACAGCAAGGCCCTAAACTCGAAGATGCCACCGTTGCCTTATTCGCGCCGCGAGGTGTTTTGGATGCGGGTGAAGCAGGCGTCGCTGCTGGTAACTTGTTAGTGGGTGCGATCCAAGTGCTGAATAGCTCCAACATTACAGTTTCTGGTAGCTCTTCTGGCGTGCCTGTGGCCGATACCGGTAGTTTAGCTGGCGCAGCGTTAAGCTCTTCTTCTACTTCTGCAGGCGCGGCCAACACAATGACCGAAAATCTGGGTAACCAGATGAGTAATCAAAACGTGACCCCTAAAGAATTACCGCCTATCGTCACGGTTAAAACGATTCGGTTGGAAGATTAACTTAATTGGAAAGCTCAAAACGCCCACCATCGGTGGGCGTTTTATTGTTTGCTAACGCAAAATATTCGTAGTCCATCAGTGACGAAAACCAACGCTTCTGGCTTTTTTGCTAAAACATCGGCCATACCAAATGCGCGTGTGTGACGTCTAAAAAATGGAGACAGGCGCGTCAGCTTGTTGCAGACCTTTAGCTGATGCTTTTATTTCGATTTGCAGAGGATCAAATTTAGAGGTGATTAGGGTTGTCTTTGACAGCTATTTCTCATGAAAATACAAAATCACCAGAAAAGCACCTTCTCCCATGGGTGTACAAACTTAGAATGAATTAGCAGCCAAAGGGTCGCTTAAGAGGCTAATTTTTTTATTGAAAAACGATGACTTGCGGCGAGTTGGCCACTTACTTGCAGCAGTCGCTTGGCTGCATCTAGTAAGGTTGATTGTGTAAGCATGTTTGTTGGAGACAGGCTTTTAATCTGCTTGTCAGTCAGTGTATCAAGGTATTCAACATGGCCTGCCCGCGTCGACTCGAGGTGACTCTACAGCGATGAGTCTTATTTTGGCCAATCGCGCGGGGCCTTCTATACCCGGCATCTGGGTTGCGACCTTGTCGAGTAAAGTTTCACGTTGCGCTGTATTTTCTATGTACATCCTTTCTTGACTGCATCAGGCTAAAACAGAAGGTAGATACATGCCTTTAGAGTGGCTACCCGGGCGTTAGAAATAGCAGATCTGACATGCTTGCCAGTGCGTTGCGGCCTGAAGTGACTAGTCATTTTCTCTGGTCGTTGACTTAGAACTGTCTGAATAGACCTCCATTTTCCCTGTTTTTATAGTCCGAGCTGCCTAAGGTTGCGGCAGCAAACTTAATATTTGCTGCAATCTAAATTGCTACAGTGTTCAGGCTTTTAACGAGTTCAAAAAACGACGGAGTCCTGAATGAAATACAAAAAAATCCACTGGGCATTGGCATGGCTAGGCCTTTCTTCCCTGAGTATTCCTGTACATGCCGAGGTGGTGATTAGCCAAATTTATGGTGGCCAGGGCGCTGTGTATAACCAAGATTTTGTTGAATTGTTTAATGCAGGATCCGCTGCAGTGAATGTCACCGGCTGGTCAGTGCAATATGCCAGCGCGACGGGTAACGGCAATTTTTCAGCCAACGGCGTGACGGCACTCTCTGGCGTGTTACAGCCTGGACAGTATTATTTGGTCGGTCTCCGCTCGGGTGCCAATGGTCTCGCCCTACCCACCACCGATGTTGCAAATAATGCCACGGATATGAGCGGCACTAATGGCAAAGTCGTGCTGTTGAATAGCAATACGGGTCTTACTTGTAACGGGGGCTCTGTCGTCTGTAGCCCGGCACAATTAGCGCAGATTGTTGATTTGGTCGGCTATGGCACGGCAAATTTCTTTGAGGGTGCAGTCGCGCCTGCCATCAGCAGCAGTAGTGCATTGTTGCGCAAAAATAATGGTTGTCAGGATACCAATCAAAACGGCAGCGACTTTGTAACAGGCTCGCCAGCCCCGAGAAATAGCAGCAGTGCAGTTAACGTCTGTGGCGGTGGTTCCGGTGGCAATGCGCCTATCGTGACTTCGTGCCCAGCGGTGTCATTGCAGGTAGGCGAGGCTGGTTCTGTTTTATTGCAAGCTTCTGATGCCGATAGCGTTGTGAATGCAGCCACTTTATCAGCGTCCTCACCTGCTGGTGTCACGCTAAACAACTTCACAGCTGCCGGTAGCGACGGTCAATCAGCCAGCACCACTTTGCAACTGGATGGCAGCTTGCCAGCGGGTACTTACGCGGTCGATGTGCAGTTTGCCAATAATGAAGCGCAAACAGCGAGCTGTAGCGTGAATGTCACCGTCCAAAGTAGCAACATCACGCGTATTTTTCAAATTCAAGGTAGCGGATTAGGCGTTGATTCAGTCAGCCCATTTAACGGTCAAACAGTGACGACTGAGGGTGTGGTGACGGCGGTGTTCCCGGGCTTGAATGGCTACTACCTGCAAGACGCTGCCGGTGACAGTAATCCACTCACTTCTGACGGTATCTTTGTTTACTTGGGTACAGGGGTCACCCCCACAGTCAGCAAAGGCCAAAAAGTGCGCCTGACAGCGAGCGTGACCGAATTTAATACCATCACCGAACTGATTAACGTGAGCGGTTTACAAGTGTTGAGTAGCAACAATGTCATTCTGCCAACCGAGATCACATTCCCTGAAGTGACTGAGGGCGACCTCGAAGCTTACGAGGGCATGCTGGTACGCATCACGACACCAATGACTGCTTCTCAGAATTACTTCCAGGGGCGTTATGGTCAAGTGACCTTGTCTGCTGAAGGCCGCATGATCAAGCCTACCAATATTAATCCGGCAAACTCAGCAGCTGCGGCACAATTAGCCGATGAAAATGCCCGCCGCCGCCTCGTGCTGGATGATGGCAGTAGTGTACAAAACCCTAATCCGATTCCATTTATCGGGGTGGACGATACGTTGCGTGCCGGTGATATCGTCGAGAACCTGACTGGCGTGATTGACCATGGCTTGATCACGGCATCCAATACTGGCCCACGTGATTACAAACTGCATCCAACCGAAGCCGTGAATTTCACGCGTGAAAATGTGCGCACGGCCGCACCGGCCGCCGTGGGTGGTAACTATAAGGTTGCCAGCTTCAACGTGCTCAATTACTTCACCACATTTACTAATGGTGCAACTGCCAGTGGCCAAACCGGTCAGGGTTGCCGCCTAGGTAGCAGCGTGACTGCTTCAAACTGCCGTGGTGCCAATAACTTAGTTGAGTTTAACCGTCAGCGCAACAAAATCATCCGTGCACTGGCTGCGATCAATGCCGATGCCGTCGGTTTGATGGAAATCCAGAATAACGGCACTACGGCGGCACAAAATCTGGTGGATGGCCTGAATGCTGTATTGGGTGCCAATACCTATGCGGTGATTGCTGACCCCGCCAGCGGTACCGGTACGGACGCGATTAAGGTGGCGATGATTTACAAGCCAGCCAGGTTGACACCGACTGCGGGGGCATTATCAGACAACAACAGTATTAACAACCGTCCGACACTGGCGCAAACCTTCCAGGCTGCCAATGGTGAGAAGTTCTCTGTGCTGGTCAACCACCTCAAGTCCAAGAGCTGCTCTGATGCCGCTGGCGCAAACGCGGATCAAGGCGACGGCCAGGGCTGCTACAACGCGCAACGACTGGCACAAACTAACCAATTGGTGCAATTCATCCAGACGGTGAAAAACCAAGCCAACGATTCCGATGTGTTAGTGATTGGTGACCTGAATGCCTACGGTAAAGAGGACCCTGTGCTGGTGTTAGAAAACGCTGGTTTGCAGGATCAGATTGCTCGTTTCAATGGCCAGGATGGTTACTCCTACGTGTTTGATGGTGAGTCCGGTTATCTCGACCATGCACTGGCAAATGCTGACCTCGCCGCTCAGGTGACGGGCACTGTGCACTGGCATATCAACGCTGATGAACCATTCGTGATCGATTACAACACGGAGTTCAAACCGCAAGACCTGTACACCGACACCCCTTACCGCTCCTCTGATCACGATCCGGTGATTGTGGGCCTGCAACTGGTGAAATCAGTGCAAGGCAGTGCCCAGCGCGACACCTTGGTCGGGACAGCGGGTGACGATGTCCTTACCGGCGGTATCGGTGCGGACACGCTCACGGGATTGTCTGGTCGTGACCTGTTTGTTTACCAAAGCCTGCGTGACGCGACAGACACCATCACTGACTTTATGCCGAATGAAGACCAGTTGGATATTCGTGAGTTGCTGCAAAGCATCGGTTATCAAGGGGCACAGCCCTTCGATGATGGGGTTGCGCGTTGGGTAAGTGTTGCTGGCGGTACGCAATTACAGATTTCAGCCAAACCACTGGTGACCTTGAAAGGGGTCACAGCGGCCAACCTGAATGCACAGCGTGACGTACGTTGGTAAGTCGACGGCAGTCGTTTAGATAGCAATAAGCCAGTGCGGCAAAAGTATCGTGCTGGCAAACAAACACCATGAAATAAGTTGTTATTCAAATTTATCTTGAGAGGATTAGTTATGAAAAAAATCAGTTTAATCGCAGCATTGTTGCTGTCCAGCCAAGCCAACGCTGCATTGAATGCAGGTGACATCATGTTCACATCATTCAACGCCGATGAAGATGGCCTGTCATTTGTCACTTTCGTTGATATTGCTGCTAACACGACGATTTACTTTAGCGATAACGAGTGGACTGGTAGTGCATTCAATACTGGCGAAAGCTTTAATCAGTGGGTTTCCAGCAGTGTAGTGACTGCAGGAACTGTGGTTCGCTTTGCCGACTATGACAAAGCCACCCTGAATGCGTCTACGGGCACTTTATCCCGCGCGACTGTAAGCGGTAGCAGCAACTGGGGAATCTCTAATTCTGGCGAAACCGTATATGCCTACCTCGGTAGCAGCGCATCATCAGCAACCACATTTCTGACCGCAATCACTAACGGTACGTTTGCCACAGACGGTTCACTGACCGATACCGGTTTGACAGCAGGTGTTAACGCCATGCAGTTGACCTCTAAAGCGGGTGCTTCCAGCAACCCAGACTATGCCGAGTACAACGGCGTGCGTGATGGCCTGAGCAACTTTACTGATTACAAAGCACAAGTGGCAAACGTGAATAACTGGAACGTTGATACGGTGAATAACAGTGCTTCGGCCGCGTTGATTCCAAATACCACGGCTTTTACTGTGGCTGTTGTTACCCCAGTGCCAGAGGCTGACAGTGTAGCGATGTTGCTGGCTGGTTTGGGTGTGTTGGCACTGGTTCGCCGTCGTCAATCACTTTAATCCCATTCTTGAATACTTGAAATGAATGCGTGCCGCGATCGTCGCCGGCACGCAATGGAGAACAAAATGTTTAAACTGAAACAATTAACCGCTTGTGTCGCACTGGCATTGACTGCTGGTGTTGCTTGGGCTGAGGGTGTGACGGTGTTGCATGTGGGGGATCAGGAAAGCTGGTTGTTGTCCGCGCAAGGCAATTTGCGCGACAACGCTGGTCAGCCGATTTCGTTTTATGGTGGCATAGATCGCCTAGCAACCGTAATGAAAAACGCCGAAATGGTGGCTGATAGCGCCGGACGCACAGTACTTAAACTGAATGCGGGGGATGCATTTCTGCCCGGTCCACGTTTCAAGGCGAGTCTGGATAATCTGGGCAATGCCTACATGGGTGGCCAGGACTTTTACGATGCCATCGCGCTGCGTCAGATTGGCTTTGACGCATTGGTTGTGGGCAACCACGAGTTTGACCTGGGCCCCGAGATTGCTGCTCGCTTTGCAGAAGTGTCTGGCAGTACCTATTTGTCCGTAAACCTTAACTTTGACGCCACCACGGCGTTTGCCAGTTTGAAATCGGCAGGCAAAGTCGCTCCGTCCAAAATTGTCACCACCAAAGCCGGTCATAAAATCGGCCTAGTTGGTGCGACTACGCCATTGTTGCCCAATATTTCATCGCCAGGCGCGGTTAATCTGTTTGCTTACGATCCGTTTAACACCGAAGCCCAAAACTTGCAGGCGCTGATTCCCCTGATTCAGGCGGAAGTGAACCGTTTGCGCACAGATGAAGGTGTGAAAACTGTGATTCTGATGAGTCATCTTCAAAATTCGATCAATGAAATCAATGTCGTGGTGCCCGCGCTGCAGGGCGTTGACCTCGTGTTGTCTGGCGGTGGTCATGAGCTGATGGTGGATGCTGATGATGCCTTGATCAATGGCGGCGTGGCCGCGACCTACAACTCACATCCGGTGATTGCCACCGATGCGAACGGTAAGTCAGTCCCGGTATTGACCAGCCATTTCGGTAACCGCTATGTCGGTCAGGTCAATTTCAGTATTGATGATGATCAGGGGACGTTTGCCGGCATCGAATCGACCAAAATGATGCGTGTGTCCGGTGCCAGTGCTGATGCAGACCGCGTGACTGGTAATGTCGCCCTTCAGGCGCAGGTGGTGACGCCGGTATCTGACTATATCACTGCCCTGAATGCACAAATTATTGGCACGACCGCAGTCAAGCTGAATGGTCCAACACATACATCATGCACACCAGCCCCTTGTACCTTTGTAGCAGGCGTGAGAAATGCTGAAACCGGTCTTGGTAATCTGGTGGCTGATGCCATGCGTTTTGCAGGTAAATCCGACGTAGCCATTCAAAACGGGGGCGGTATCCGCACCAGTATTGCTGCGGCAGGCAATGTTTCGGTGGGTGATACCTTTAATATTCTGCCATTTACTAACCTGGTCAAGCGGGCGCCCGAAATGAATGCCAGCCAGTTGAAAGATATTCTGGAGCATTCAGTGATCAATGCAAATGCAACTGGCGGTAATAACGGTCGCTTTGCGCAAGTATCAGGCATGCAGGTGGTTTACGATACACGTCAAACGCCACGTGCCAGTACCACGGCGACAGACCCGGCGCCAGTTGGTACTGGCAACCGCGTTCGCCGTGTTGTGCTTGATGACGGTACGGTGCTGATCGACAATGGCGTGGTGGTGAACAACAGCCGTACCTTCTCATTCACCACGATCGACTTTACTGCGGCAGGTGGTGACGGCTATCCGTTCCCGGCGAATAGCGTACAGTTCGAGAATGACCCGTTCACCATTACCTACCAAGAGGCCTTGGCCAACTATATTCAAACACCAAAATCAGAAGGCGGATTGGGTCGTTTGAACAATGCAGATGGTGATGAAGTGACTGTCAATATGTATGGCCTTGAAAATCAGTATGACCGTGGCGGCCGCCTGATTGACCTGGCGATTGCCAACAGCACGCCGGGCGTAACACGCAACGGTACTGCTGCGCGCGATACGCTGATAGGTACTGCTGGCGATGATGTAATCAATGGCGGCTTGGGTGTAGACACCTTGACCGGTGGCGCAGGCAATGATGTTTTCGTGTTTAACAGCATGCGCGAAGCGGGCGACACCATCACGGACTTCACGCCTTATGCCGACAAGTTACAGTTAACGGCCTTGCTCTCTTCACTTGGCATTTCGAGTAATAGTGCCCTGACGGGTGGCTTCCTGCGTCTGGTCGATGTGACTGCAGGTGTGCAGGTGATGCTAGACAGCGATGGTAGTGCAGGTCCGGCAGCGGCAAAACCGCTGGTTACGCTCAAAGGCTTGACCGCGAAACAAGTTGCTCCAGCCAGAGATTTCATACTTTAATGTTTACTAAAGGAATTTTGCAATGACGCATTTTATGAAAAAAATCACACTCATCGCCTTGTTGGCAGTGGTCATGCCAGCCCAAGCGGCTATTCAATCGCTGCAGTTTGCTGGTCAGGTAGAGTCCGGTTATTACAACGGCACCAGCTATCAGGGCCAGTTCAGCTTTGATGATGCCGGTTTGCTGGCCTCAGGGACTGAGCTACTCAACCTGAGCAGCCTGAACTTCAACTTCGGCGGTAGCCTGTTTAATTTGGGTACGCCAGCATTGGCCGACGCTACCGCTGTGTTTCAAGATGGCGTGTTTACAGGCCTGGAGTGGTCTGTTGACTCCAGCAGCCCTGCCATTGGTTTCAGTCTGATTGCTGGTTATGCAGATACTTCAGATGCCTTTTTTGCCTATGACACCACATTGGGTTTTTCTGGCACCGGTAGTCTGGCCTATGCCGCAGCTGTCCCTGAGCCGACACAATCTGGCCTCATCTTTGCCGGACTAGGCCTGATTGGTCTGATCGCGACCCGTCGCAAGTCTTAACGCAACCAACCCGTGCATCGCACGTAAAAGCCCGGTTCGCCGGGCTTTTTTTATGTCTAATAAAAGCGATTGGTCAGACATAGTCCGACTAGTCCGATCTTAATGTGTCTGCAACATTCGCTCTATAGACTTGCCACTCAAATTAACTCGTTAGCGAAGCTATGAAGAACACGTTTGGTTTAATGCTTGGATTATTAGGGCTCAGTCTCTCAACCGCAGCGATGGCGGCTTGGAACGCAGATTGGGCAACACAACAAAAAATTACCCTGGAGACTGCCAGCATTAAAGAGGCCGTGAATCAGGCGCCGGTACTGGTGCGCCTGCACTCGGGCAATTTTGATTTCACCAGTGCCAATGTCGATGGCGCGGACTTGCGCTTTATTGCTGCGGATGACAAAACAGAACTCAAATTTTTGCTTGAAAAATATGATGCGGTGAACGAGCTGGCTGTGGCTTGGGTAGTGCTGCCGCAAGTCTCCGCCGCCAATAAAGGGCTGGCGATCAGTTTGTATACCGGTAACGAGGGGGCAAAAGCGGCCAGTGATGCGCAAGCCCTCAATGATCCAGCGCTGTTGGCACGTTTTGCCTTTTCTGAAAATGGCTTACTTAAAGATAGCGGCCCGAGCCAACTGACGGCGAGCGGTAATGCCACCTTACAAAAAGCGGGCTTGATTGCCGAGAGTGCCACATTGAGTAACGGCGGGCTCACAATCACCTTGCCTAATGCGCCTGCATTAGCCAATGGCGGGACGTGGTCCGTCTGGTTAAAGCCAGCCAATGTGCCGCAAACCGCTGAGATTTTCAAAAGCGGCAATGTGACTTTGAAAATGGCAGGCAGTGCATTGGCCTTACAAGCAGGGTCTGCCAGCACGCAAGCCGGTGAGCTCAAGGCTGGCCAGTGGCAACATATTGCGCTGGTGTTTCAAGGCGGTCAGGCCGTGGTGTATGTGAATGGCCAAGCGGCCGGCCAGGTCGCTGCGAGCGATGCGCAAGCCACCACCACCGTGAGCCTGGGGCAGGGCTTAGCCGCAGAAGTGGATGAGTGGCAACTGGCGTCGACGGCACGCAGTGCCTCTTGGTTGGCACTGGTGACGACCTCACAAGGCACCGATGCCAACATGGTGAAGGTGATTGCCGCCGATGCCGAGGAAGCCGGCGAAGAGGGTGAAGCTAACTACATGGGCATCTTGATTGATAGCCTCACGCTCGATGCCAAAGTGGTGATCGGGATCTTGGGCGTGATGTTTGCCATCAGCGTCTGGGTGATGTTCAGCAAAGCCATGATGGTAGTGCGCACTGATAAAGACAATGCTTTGTTTTTAAAGCGTTTTCAACAAGCCTCTGCGGATGACTTGCTGGGTTTAGATAAAACCGGCACCTATGCGAACTCTAATCTGTTTGGTTTATACAAAGCCGGCCTACGTGAAATCAAAAAACGTGAGCATGATGGCAAAGTCTCGTTGAGCGGGGCCTCCATTGATGCGATCAAAGCCGCCGTCGACGCCGATCAGGTGCGCGAAACCCAGCGTCTGAACAGCATGATGGTGTTGCTGACGATTGCGATTTCTGGCGGACCATTTCTTGGCCTGTTAGGCACGGTGGTGGGGGTGATGATTACCTTTGCTGCGATTGCCGCCGCAGGAGATGTGAACGTGAACGCGATTGCGCCGGGGATTGCGGCGGCCTTGCTGGCTACTGTGGCCGGCTTGGGCGTGGCGATTCCAGCCTTGTTTGGTTATAACTATCTGGCAAGTCGCGTCAAAAACATCACCATCGCCATGCAGATTTTTGTCGATGAGTTCATTACGCGTACCGCTGAGCTTTACGGTAAGGAATAAGGCTTAAGCCATGTCAGAAGGCGTCAAGGAAGAGAACCAGCTCTACGATGAAATCAACATTACGCCCATGCTTGATCTGGCCTATGTGTTGTTAGTGATTTTTATCATCATGACAACCGCATCGGTGCAGGGCGTCAAAGTGGACATGCCACACACCGCCAACACGACGGCCTTGGCCAAACCGCAAATGCGCGCGATTACGGTCACCAGTGATGGCAGTGTCTATCTGGATGCGTTTCCGGTGGACATGGCGCAACTGGAACAGCGGCTGGCGGCCTACAAAAGCAGCCAACCGGAGTTACCTGTCGTGCTCAAAGGCGATGCGGCGGCCCATTATGAAAAGGTATCTGAAGTGCTTGAAATCTGTAAGCGGTTGGACATCACCGAAGTCGGTCTGGTGACCAAGAAAGTGGTGGAGTAACTCATGCAAGTACAAAACGACGCCCAGCCTTACGACACCATCAATATCACACCGATGCTGGATTTGGCCTACGTGCTGCTGGTGATTTTTATTCTGATGACGACCGCAGGGGTTCAGGGCTTGACTATGAATCTACCGAAGCCGTCAAACAAGCCCAGCACTGAAAAACACGACATCAAAATCGTACAGGTACAACAAGGTGGCACGCTGACCATTAACGGCGTAGGGGTGAGCATGGCTGAGCTGGAAACGCAACTCAACCAAGCGAAAGCCCTCGACCCAAAATTTAACGTCATGATTAAAGGCCAGGCACAGGCGCCTTATGCAGGCGTGATCGGCGTGATTGATCTGGTCAATCGCCTAGAAATTGAAAATGTCGGCCTGGTCACAGGCAAGATTGGAACTTGAGTCATGGCTGCACCTGAGATTGACGCGTTTGCAGACGAAGGGCAAGTGTCTGCAACGCGTTTGTGGACAACAAGAATCCTCATTGCATTGCTGCTATTGGCGCTCTTGGTAGGCATCGGCTATGGCATTAAAAAAATGTTTTCTGGCGGCGCCACGCATAAAAAGCAAATCACTACGGTGAAGTTGTTGCCAGATACGCCGCCTCCGCCACCCCCGCCACCGCCCAAAGAGCCGCCCAAAGAGACGCCTAAAGAGCAACCGAAAGAGGCACCTAAGGAGCCGGTGGCCAAGCCTGCGGAAACCCCGCCTGCCGAAAACTTGAAGATGGAAGGGGCTGCTGGCGATGGACCTAGCCCGTTTCAGTCTGGTGCGGTGAACAATGAATATAAAGGCGGCGATGTGACTACCGGACCCAAAATCGGTGGGAGAAAAAATATGGCGGCATTTGCTTGGTTCACCAATAAGGTTGATGCGCAGATCAAAAAAGCGCTCGATGCCGAGGATGGTTTAAATAAGATCAAGTACCAAGTTGACGTCAGAGTGTTTTTGAATGCTCAGGGTGATATTGATCATGCCGAATTAATTGATTCCACTGGGGATACCGAAACAGATGCATTGATTCGCAAGGTGTTAAACAGAATTCCGCCCTTGAAAGAATCAGCGCCAGAGGATATGCCTAGAAAAGTTGTCGTCCGTATGGCTTCCAAAAATATGTCTTAAAAACGATATAGACAATGCATTAAAAGCGCTTAGAAATTAGGGAAAGATAATGAATATTAAAGCAAAAAATTGGATGATTCCTTTGATAGTGACCACCTTGTTTGGTCTGCAATCAGAGGTCGTAGCTGCAGGGGAGCGTGAATCGCTTGAGGAAGTGAGAGCAACGACCATGAGTTTGATCGAATTGCTGGTGCAAGAGGGTGTCTTGTCCAAAGAAAAGGCGCAGATCCTATTGCAACAGGCGCAACAAGCCAAGCTTAAAGCAAAAAATGAAGCTGACGCATTGGCGGCCGACAATACGCAGCTCCCAGAAAAAGCGGTTGGGCAACCAAAGTCGATACGCGTGCAATATATTCCTGAGCATGTCAAAAACGAAATGCGTGCTGAAATTGAGCAAGATGTGATGAAAAAGCTTAATTACAAAACCGAAGAACGCTTAGGCTTGCCAGAGTGGATTGATCGTATCGAATGGACGGGCGCACTGCGCTTGCGTTATCAGCAAGACATGTTTAGCGATACAAACGCGATTCCTGGAACACTGAACAACGAAGTGCAAAATATGGTTGTCAACAATTCAACCGAGGATCGTCAACGTCAGCGTGTGCGTGCATTGTTTGGTGCAAACATCCATATCAATGAATGGTTAAATGGCGGTATTCGATTCACTACCGGGATGTTACAAACGCCCGTGACCCCGAACCAAACTGAGGGATTTTCTCAAGGTAAGTTTGTGTTTGGTTTGGACAGGGCTTTTCTTGAAGCGAAGCCTTATGATTGGCTCACTCTGACCGGTGGTCGATTTGCAAATCCATTTTTTACGGGTAACCAGACCTTTGGCACGGACCTAATCTGGGATCCTGATCTTGCGTTTGATGGTTTTTCGGCACAGGCTAACCCAAACATAAACAAGTCTTGGAAGCTATTTTCAACAGTAGGTGCTTTTCCAATTGAAGAGGTGGAGAGTTCTAATACGAATAAGGCTCGGGACAAATGGTTATATGCGGCACAGGGAGGGATTGAGTGGACGTCGAGTAACGAAAGCAAAGTCAAACTTGGCGTTGCATACTACGATTTTAAAAATGTAGAAGGTGAGCGGAATCCGGTTAACGATAGTCTGAAGTACGCAGGGACCGTGGCGTTATGGCGACAAAAAGGTAACCAGACATTCAGTATCAATGACGGCACTACCAATGGTAATTTGTGCGGTTCTAACGGTTTGTGTGGACTGGCCTCTCAGTTTCAACTGATCAACTTCACCGGTGAGGTCGATTTAGCAGTTTTTGACCCGGTGCATGTGATTTTACATGGTGCTTATGTGCAAAATATTGGCTTTGATCAGAATGAAATTTCTCGGCGTACTGGCAACATCTATAAAAAAGAAAACGAGGGTTATGAGCTTTCTATGATGGTGGGTCAGCCAATAATTAAAAAATTGCATGACTGGCAAGTCTTTGGCGGATACCGTCGTCTAGAGGCCGATGCCATGCTGGATGGGTTTACTGATTCGAACTTCCGTCTTGGTGGCACGGATGCAAAAGGCTTTTATGTGGGCGCTCAATATGGTGTGGGCAAAAATGCATGGCTATCATCAAGATATGTCAGTGCGGATGAAATCTCTGGTTTGCCATTTTCTATCGATACGTTCTTTGTCGACTTTAATGGAAGATTCTAAGGGAACAGCATGAAAATCACATTGTTTTTATTGGTGAGTATCTGGTTGGTTGGAGGGTATCCCACTCAGAGCGTGGCTGCTGAAAAACAGGACAAAGCGGCCAGACGCGCCACCATGTTGATGCAAAAAATGAAGCAGGACCTCGAAGCCGAAAAATCAGCGTTGCAGACCCAATTTGAGCAGGATAAAAAAGGCTTAACGCAAGCACTGGATCAGGCGCAGCGTGCACAGCAATCGCATTCAGCCAGATTGCAAGGCCAGGTCAAAGCGAATCAGCAGTTGGCGTCTGAGAAACAACAGCTGGGTCGTGAAAAAGAAGCCTTGGCCGCACAGGTGCAGCAATTGCAGGCGCAATTGGCCGAACAGTCGCAACGGCTTGAAGCTACTGAGCAACAACTCAAGCTGGCTAAAGCGGATCTCGACACCAACGACCAACAGCGCAAAAATTTAGTGTCCAAAGTGAGCAGCGAGCATCAGCAGTTATTGTCATGCGAAGAGAAAAACAGCCGTTTATATGCCTATGGTCATGATTTGGTTGGCTTGTATGCTGACGCGAGCGCTTATCAGCGCATTTTGCGTGCCGAACCATTTTTTCAACTCAAACGGGTAGAGTTAGAAAACATATTACAAGGCAAACAGACGCAGCTGCTAGAAAATAAAGTTGATACAATAGCCAAGCCATGACCTGCGACAGGTCTGGCGACTCGGTTTTTTGACGATCGGCTGGCATGATGACTGCACTACTGCACACTTGGTTTAACCGGCATGAACGTGCCCGCATTTACCCTTTCATCGGGTTCATCGTATTGTTGGCGCTAGAACCCTTGCTAGCTAAAGGATTGCTGGCGCTTGGCCTAGGCGCTGAACCCACCTATTTGATACGCAGTGTCTCTGCATTATGCCTGCTGCTCTACTTTCGTAGAGATTACCTCGAACTCCGCACGCGGCCCAGTGTCTGGCAACTGCTGACAGCGGTATTGGCGGGCGGGCTGGTTTTTTTAGTGTGGGTAGCCCCTTATCCTGCTTGGCTGGGTGGCCATGTCGCAGGGCCGGTCGCGGCGATGCCGACCAACACCACGGCGGATATATTCTGGTTAATATGTCGCTGGAGTGGTTCGGCCTTGGTAGTGCCGGTGATCGAAGAACTGTTTTGGCGTTCTTATTTAATGCGCAGACTCGATCACGCCGATTTTATGTCGGTGTCGCCCGCCATGGTGAGCGCTTATGCAATCATAGTAAGTAGTATATTATTTGCAATAGAACATCAGCTTTGGTTAGCCGGGCTGTTGGCAGGACTGGTATATGCCTGGTTATACCGTCATTTTCAGGTGCTCTGGGTATCGATACTCGCTCACGTGACCACAAACGCCGTGCTGGGTGCATGGGTGGTGTGTGGTGGTCACTGGCAATATTGGTAAAAAGAGTGTGATAACATGTGTTTTGAAGAATGTGGTCATGCAGACTCAAGACGCGCCAGCAGTCAACCGTTAAGCAGTTGGCGACTCGTCGCAACAAAACACAAAAAATACCAAAATATTAAAGGGTGATGATGAAAAAAATCGCATTAATTGTACCGGCGCTGATGTTAGTCATGGCAGGGTGCAGTAAACATGATGACGCTGCGAAAGCGGGCTCACAAGTAGTGGCTAAGGTAAACGGCAGTGAAATTACCGTGCATCAATTGAACTTTGCTTTATCCAAAGTGGGTAAGCTCGATCAAACGCAAGTTAAAGCAGCGTCTGAAAAAGTATTGCAGCAAATGGTCGATATGGAACTGCTCAAGCAAAAATCTATCGAGGAAAAACTTGACCGCGATCCAAACGTATTACAAGTGCTAGAAGCCACCAAGCAGCAGGTGCTTGCGCAAGCCTATATGCAAAAAGTAGCTGCAAAACAAGCGGCTCCGGGCCCGGAAGAAATCAAAAAGTTTTACGATACACACCCTGAGTTATTCAGCGAGCGTAACGTCTATGTGATTCAAGAGTTTGCGGTGAAAGATGGCAACCAACATGCCAGCGAGATTGAAGCCGGCATTAACACTGCGAAATCAGCTGATGAAGTTGCTAAATGGTTGAAAGATAACAACTATGTGTTTAGCGCAAATGCCAGCCGCAAAGCGGCTGAGCAATTGCCATTAGAGTTGCTGAAAAAACTCAATACCTTGAAAGCCGGCGACACATTGGTTGTAAAAAGCCCGCAAGCATTGGTGTTACTGTTTTTGGCGAAAGTAGATCGTCAACCAGTGGACCAAGAAAAAGCCAAACCAGTAATTCAACAATTTTTGGTTAACGCCGGTCAGCAAACCGTCATTAAAAATGAGGTATCTAGCCTTCGCAAAGCCGCCAAAGTTGAGTTCTACGGTGACTTTGCCAAGCTGACGCTGGATTCTGGCGCGAACGCGGCCCCGGCCGCCCCAACGGCACCCGCCGAGAGCAAACCAGAGGCCGCTGTTGCAGCGCCTGTGTCAGAAACCACCGCACAACCTGCACAGCAAAATCAAGCCATTGAAAAAGGACTCTCTGGCCTATAACCAGCCATAGTGATTCCCAAAAACCCCGGCCTGTCCGGGGTTTTTTATTGCCTATTGCCCTTTACAGCTCGCTTGGCGTACGGCATTTAATGCAGGATTAAACGGCATGAAATAACCACAAAAACCTCACCATGCTGCCTTCATCACACTGCATCCGTTGAAAATTTGGCCCTTTCGTCTAAAATCAATAAAACTGAACGCGCTGTCTCTATAAATAATTCAATAAAGCGACGCTTGAACAATAAAACTAATGAGAGGCAAGGGGTTCTAGTTATGCATATCAAAAATCCGATTCATCATATGGAGGCCCATGGGTCTCTATAATTACTGTTGGGCATACTTGAATGACTATTAGCAATCCCTCGGCAACCATTCAACTTGATGTTCTAAATTGGCGGCATTCAATCCACTCTCCATACACCGAATCCAAAGTCAGTGAGCCTTTTAAGGCGCCACCACGAGAAACTTGGGATGTGCTTGCTCGCTTCCAAGACCCCAACGCCATCGAGCTTTCAAACGGGCAGAATGCGACCGACCTTGAAATATCGTTATGGTTAATTGCTGCAGCAAAAAATGCTGACTGGGTAGAGAAGTACAAGTTAAAAAATACGGCTGGCGCACTTATTTTTCACGAAGATGCACTGAATAATTTTGTTGGAGGCACCCTTGTTGTTGACGATGAGGCATTTCATTCAATTATTGCAGCAGTCACGTCGGCACATCTTTTATCTACATTGTTCCTAACTATTGATGGGCTGCAATCCGCGCAATCAAGCAATGCAACATACTCTTGGAACATTGAAAAAGAGAAAAAGCTAACGGTCACACATATAGAAGCAAAGTTTCATTATGGACAAGCCTAATATTCCCAACCCATCCTTCAAGTGGGACGCGCTAAAGCGCGCCCCTTATGTCAAACGTCAGGCGCCCAATAACTAATCCCATGAAACTTACCGCACTTGAGATTGCCGAGCGTCAGCTAATAACTGCATTGCAAATGTGGCGCGATGGAGACTTCATCAGTTGCATCACTCTTGCTGGTGCTGCTGAAGAGATATTAGGGAAGCGCATGCGCAAGCTTGGCCTTGAGCCCTCATTCGACAACATCAAGGAAACGATAGTTAAGTTTGCCCGACACCTTGGAGAACACGAACCTAACATCGATAAGACAATTGCTGATTTAATGAACTTAACTCGTAATGAGCTAAAACACTATGCCGGTGACGAGTCGCTGGAGTTCGACATCAAAGCAGACGCAGAGGAGATGCTTGAGAGAGCTGTTTCAAATTACACAAGCCTCACAGGCAAGCTACCAGAGGGAATTCTGCATTTCTGGGATACGCCTAATGGTACCTAACCCATCATTCAAGCGTGACACACTCAAGCGTGCCTCTTATTCAAACGTTATGTAACAACATCAGTACGCAGTGCTTGTTCAGTTAAGCACGCTGTTTACGGCGCCACCGCAACCAGCCTGCCCATATTAAAAGGGCTGGCAGACCAAATTGAAAACTATTAAATAACAGAATCAACCCTGTTTGATTGGTGGGTAGGGCGACTACACTGTCTCTCAGCGGGGTCACTGGAACATGGATGCTGGGTTGGTTATTGACTACCCATTTTAGACTTTGCAGAGTGAGTGCCAAATTGCCGCCGCGCTGAATTTGTTGGTTGCTAAAAAACTGCCGACTGCCGATGACTAAAATTCGTTGTCGCTCACCTGTTTTAAGCGTTTTTTCTAAGGCCAGCATGATAGTCGCCGGTCCTTGTACATCTTGGTTAGCATCAAACTGAATCTGCGTTGCGGAGGCTCCCGGGCGATAATGTTTGCTGGTCCAGCCTTGTGTTGCGGCGGCGACCAGTGGCAGGGTGTGCCAAGCGTCATTCGGTTGGCGATTGCGTTGAATGGCGTGGGCTTGCTCAAAAAAGGTGCGCAGGGCAAAGTCTTCGGTTGGGCCCTGTGCCGCATAGTGTTGCGTGCTTAAGCTGTGGAGCGGAATGTCGAATGCTCGGTTGCCCGGGTCGATGACCATGCCTGCGCTAATCTCGATGCCTAGGGTGTCTGTTAGCGTCTGTAGGCCTTGTGTTTGTGCGGTGTCGACCAGCCAGATGAGATTGCCGCCTAGCGCAACATGGTGGGTGATTTCTGTGACTTGGTCGGCGGGATAAGCGCTGCTGGCCCCGGCTAGCACCAGCGTCGGGCGCATGTGATCTTGCTGGGCCAGCGCGGGCAGGGTGTGTGCCGAGTTGAAACGTAAACCAGCGTTGTGCATCGCTTGGGCCAGCACGCTGCCGCCATGCGTCGTTGTATCTTCTAGCACAGTTTCACCATGCCCCGCCATAAACCATAGCGGCGCGCGTTCGCCGTGCTGCAATTGCAGCAGCACGTTGGTAAAGGCTTGCTCGGTATACGGTAAATACATGCGCTTTTCTTGGCCACGATAGCGGATGATCATTTCACCTTCTTTTTTGATTTGCTGCGTGCGGGCCAAGGTAGGGGCGGTGGCGGGATCAATAAATTGCATATGCAAATCCGCATATACGGTTTCATAGCGTTGCAGCAATGCGCTGATCGATTTTCTGAAATAGCGCCCTTTATAAGGGCTATTGCTGCAAAAAGCGGTCACTTCGACTGGCCCTGACAACTGCTGTAACGCCGCTAAGCTGGCGGATGACAAGGTATTGCGCTGATTGTGCGTGGTATCCACCATGATGCGAAACTGCCAGGCTAGGCTACCCAATAGCAAAATGAATAACACCATGGCAGGCACTACCAGCGGGTGTGGCCAGCCAAGGCCGTTGCTAGCCAGCCAGCGCTTGATGGCTGAAAAAAATCTGTGTTTAGCCATGGCGTCGATCAGCCTCTAATCGGTGAATCGCAAGCAAAACAAAAAATAGCGCAAACAGCATGAAAAACAGGATGTCGCGGCTATTGAGCATGCCTAATGAGAGTTGGCGGTAATGCTGCATTAGTGACAACGCATGAAATAGTGCCTGATGGTCATCACTAAAAAATTTGTCTAGCAGCATGCACACTGAGAGCGCGCTCATGCTGCCAAACGCAGCCAAGAGCGGTTGTGCAGTCAGGCAAGAGATATAAAGCCCCAAGGCACTGCTGGCGACCATCAACAACCATAAACCGAAGGCGTGGGTGAGCAGATAGGGTAGGTCTATTTCTGTCCATGGCAATAGCATTGCAATCATTCCCACCATGCTGATGATTAACAGGCTGAGAAAAAGTACCATCCCCAGCAACTTGCCTAGAATGAGTTCGCTGATGCTCAAAGGAGCGCTCATGAGTAACACCAAGGTCTGGTTTTTGCGTTCTTCACTGACCAGTTTCATCGAGACGAGCGGCACCACCAATAGCATCAATATGGCCGCCACCCCAAACACGCCCTCTGCCATAAACTGTGTCATACCGATGCGCTGCACCTGCCATTGCGCACTGTGCATGATTTCAAAATATTGGTTAAAACTCAGGCTGTAGTAGGTGCCGACAATGGCCTGAAATATGCCCAATATTAGCCAGCCCATCGGCGTGGCAAACAGGCTGCGCAATTCTTTGCGCGCAATGATCAGCATCATGGCAAGCACGGTGACTACAACCCTTTGATGATGCCAAAACGCACCGCAATATGCACGACTTGCCCGGTGGTTTCAACACCAAGCTTTTGCCTGACATTGGTCTGAATATTCGCCACCGTTTTGTAGCCAATGTGCATCGCTTTGGCAATGGCCGCCAAGGCTTCGCCTTGCGCGATACGGCGAAACACCTCAAATTCGCGTGGCGATAGTTTCTGGATTGGATTTTCCTGACTCTCGAGGTGGTACATCGACAAGCTTTGCGCTAATTCGTTATTGATATAACGCCCTCCCTTGAGAATCTTCTGTACCGCTTCTAATACCACTTCGGGCGGTTCTGTTTTGGTCACATAGCCGCGGGCACCTGCCTGAATCGCACGCGTGGCATAGATGCAATCATCGTGCATGCTAAAAATCAGCACGCGCATCTGTGGTTTGCGGTGCAAAATCCGCTTGAGCGTTTCTAGGCCGCCGATACCGGGCATGTCTAGGTCCAGTATCAACAAGTCAGGATGGTTTTTTTCTACCAGCATGCAGGCCTCTTCGCCACTTAAGGCGTCGGGCGCGACCTCATGCTGCGCTTGTTCTAACATGGTACGCAAGCCTTGCCGGAGCATGGCGTGGTCGTCGGCGATCATCACTTTTGCCATGGCTGCCACTGCTTATTTTTTATTCGCAAACGTGATGTTCACACATTTGTCATCGGCAAACGTCAGTTCGGCGGTGTTAAAGAACTTGTTAGGCGCATATTGAATTTTGCCCTGGTAATACCACATCTCGATTTGCTCCCCTGCCCCCGGAGCGGCTTGCGATTGCGCCTGTAAAATCTGGTCCGCATTGTGCGGTTTGACAGCGACTTCTTTTTTCACTGGTTTGCCCAGTTGCTCTTCGACAAACTGGCGCGACTTGCCGCTGTAGGCCTGCAAAAACGGTTGTTCTAAGGTCTGCAAGTCTTTTGCTGACAGGGTGAGCGGCAAGATGAGCGCGCTGAGGGCTAACCATTTAAGAGGTTGCATAGTCGTTGACTCCTGGGTCTGATAATAAAGAAGCGGCTTTGGGTGTCGCTTTGCTGGTGTTTAAGGGCAGTTGACCGGTAATCAGGGTGCCGGCTTGCAAGCCGCTCATCAGCTTGAAACTGCCTTGCAAGGACTCGATACGTTCACGCATACCCACCAAACCCACGCCTTCGCTGGCCTGTGTGGTATCCATGCCTTTACCGTTATCGCGAATTTCAATTTGCAGCAGGCTTTTGTCTTGGCGCTTGATGATCTGTATGGTGACCCAAACTTCACTGGCATCTGCATGCCGCGCGATGTTGGTGAGCGCCTCTTGCACCACACGAAAAGCGACAATATTGGTGTCTTCATGTAACGCTTGTTCACCGGTGTCTAAAGCGAGATGGCATTCGACCAGCGGATTTAATTTTTTCCAATCATTGATGAGCCGTTCAACCGCCCCAATTAAGCCGAGCGTATCTAACGCGGGTGGTCTCAAGTGCTTAATCAGGGCGCGGATAGACTGCTGCACATGCTGGGTGTTGGAGGCAATTCTCACCGCAATGACATGGGCTTGATCGGGGTCACTTTTTTGTAAAGTGAGCGCATCCATGCGAATGGCCGTCAAATATTGCCCGGTTTCATCATGGATTTCACTCGCAATGTATTTACGTTCTTGCTCTTGCATCTGCATGGCATGGCGTGCCAATACGCGGTTTTCATTGAGTGTGCGCTCTAAATCCAGTTCGACCAGACATTGCTCCGTCATGTCGATCAGATAACCATGAATTTGCGCTGGTTTACGCGCCGCTGACGGCACATACACAAAGCGGGCGCCGACATAACAAGGCAGGCCATCTGGCCGGCGGATTTGCAGTTTGTTAAAGTTGATTTCATGCTGCGCTTGCAATTGCATCACAAAGTCTGCCCAGTCGAAGGCAAACAGGCCGCAGGCATTTCTGTCGTGGCTGAGTGGCCGACAAATGCGATCAAAAGCGCGGTTATGCATGCCAATATTCCCATCCATATCAAGCACCACATTGCCCGTGAGATCGCCATCAAATAGCGTTTTGTAGAGTTGCTGACTGTTGCTCAACTCGGCTTCGGTGCGCTTGCGGTGCAAAATTTCCGCATGAATCTCCCGCATGCGACGCTGGCTGAACCACACGCTGAGCAATACCAGCACAAATAATGTCAGCGGGACCTCATCCAGTTGCGCATATTCATACGTCAGTAACCATGCATTAACCCGCTCGGCCAGATCAAATGCCGACGCTGCAATAAACGTCATCAGCACGCCCGTCACCACAATGAGCGTGTCTTGACTGGCTCGGCTGAGTTTTCCCAGTTTGTGTAGGGCAGTAATGACTGGCATAGATCGTTGATAAGAATGCATGACTAAATGACCGAACGTTTTGAATGCTGCATAGCAGAAGGGATTGCGCTCCCGCTATGTGCAACCTTGCGCACTATAGAACACATCGCCATGCATGACCCCGTGAAAGATTCCCGTTGTTGACCAGTTTAAGCAGATGAATTCTTGAATGGATGATAGGGAATCTTTCATCTATGACCAATGTTACAAATTATTAACAATTCGGTCGTGAAGTTTGGCATTCGGGGGGATGTCTGCGACACCACGTAAAACTTAATTCTTCAGAGATTAGGAGATCTTATGAAAAAATCATCATCTCGCGTCTTGCTAGGCGCGTTGTTGGGAGGCTTGTTTGCAAGTGTTTCCAGCGTTGCCTGGGCAGATGCAGACTTGGACAAAGCAGTGAATACTGCCGGTGCCTGGCCGATCGCCACGGGTGGCTACTATAGTCAGCACAACAGTCCTTTGGCGCAAATTAATAAATCTAACGTTAAAAATGTCAAAGCGGCATGGTCATTTTCGACCGGTGTGCTCAATGGTCACGAAGGTGCGCCATTGGTCATTGGCGACATGATGTACATCCACTCTGCGTTTCCAAACAACACTTATGCCTTAAATTTGAATGACCCGGGCAAGATCGTTTGGCAGCACAAACCTAAGCAAGATGCTTCTACCAAAGCCGTCATGTGTTGTGACGTGGTTGACCGTGGTCTCGCTTACGGTGCCGGCCAAATCGTGAAAAAACAAGCCAATGGTCATTTGCTGGCCTTGGATGCGAAAAGCGGCAAAATCAATTGGGAAGTTGAAGTCTGTGATCCGAAAGTGGGTCAGACACTGACACAAGCGCCGTTTGTGGCGAAAGACACTGTGTTAATGGGTTGCTCGGGTGCTGAGCTGGGTGTGCGTGGCGCAGTCAATGCCTATGATCTCAAAACAGGTGAATTGAAGTGGCGTGCATTTGCCACCGGTTCAGACGAGTCTATCCGCTTGTCAAAAGACTTCAACAAAGACAATCCACATTATGGTCAGTTTGGTCTGGGCTTAAAAACCTGGGAAGGCGACGCTTGGAAAATTGGCGGCGGTACGAACTGGGGTTGGTATGCCTATGATCCAAAATTGAACCTGTTCTACTACGGTTCAGGTAACCCAGCACCATGGAACGAAACCATGCGTCCCGGCGATAACAAGTGGACCATGACTATCTGGGGTCGTGATTTGGACACTGGTATGGCCAAATGGGGTTACCAAAAAACGCCACACGATGAGTGGGACTTTGCTGGGGTGAACCAGATGGTGCTGACTGATCAGCCTGTGAACGGCAAAATGACGCCGCTGCTGAGCCACATTGACCGTAACGGTATCTTGTACACCTTGAACCGTGAAAACGGCAACTTAGTGGTGGCTGAAAAAGTGGACCCAGCCGTCAATGTGTTCAAAAAAGTGGACTTGAAAACAGGCACGCCAGTACGCGATCCTGAGTTCGCCACACGTATGGATCACAAAGGCACCAACATTTGCCCATCCGCGATGGGTTTCCATAACCAAGGGGTGGATTCTTACGATCCTGAAAGCCGGACGCTGTATGCAGGCCTGAACCATATTTGTATGGATTGGGAGCCGTTCATGCTGCCATACCGTGCAGGTCAGTTCTTCGTCGGTGCCACACTGGCGATGTACCCAGGTCCCAACGGCCCGACCAAGAAAGAAATGGGTCAGATCCGTGCATTTGACTTGACCACTGGTAAAGCAAAATGGACCAAGTGGGAGAAATTCGCGGCTTGGGGCGGTACTTTGTACACCAAAGGCGGTTTGGTTTGGTACGCCACGCTGGACGGTTACCTGAAGGCTTTGGATAACAAAGACGGTAAAGAGTTGTGGAACTTCAAGATGCCATCCGGTGGTATCGGTTCTCCAATGACTTACTCCTTTAAGGGCAAACAGTACGTCGGCAGTATGTATGGCGTAGGTGGCTGGCCAGGCGTTGGTTTGGTGTTTGACCTGACCGATCCAAGTGCTGGTTTGGGTGCGGTGGGTGCGTTCAAAGAGCTGCAAAACCACACACAAATGGGTGGCGGTTTGATGGTGTTCAGCCTGTAATTCAACCATAACCTTGTCAAGTCGTGACCAGGATGGCCGCCAGCCTTATGGCGGGCCGGTCATCCTGTTCTCTCAATGGAGAAGAGAACAAATGTTGCCTGAAGTGAAAAAAAGTCGTCGTGCATGGTTGAGCATTTGCTTGTCTGTGGCACTGGGCGTGTGTGCCTTGCCTAGTTTGGCGGCCAATACCCTGAATATTTGTGCCGGTAAAACCGAGTTGCCTTTTTCTAATGACAAGAAAGAAGGCTTTGAAAACAAAATTGCAAACGTGATTGGCAAGGCATTGAATATGCCGGTCAATTATTTCTGGTGGACCAACCCGCTGGTCTTGCAAAAAGACATGGAAGCGGGCAAATGCGATGTGTTGATCGGCACCGATCCTCAAGATCCGCGTGTGCTGGTGACCAAACCTTATTACCGTTCTGGCTATGTCTTTATCACGCGGCAAGACCGCGAAATTGAGGTGACTAGCTGGGATCATCCTTATTTAAAACAAAAGAATTTTCGTATTGGTGTCATGCCTGACAGCCCAGGTAAAAACATGTTGCTGCAAATTAATCGCTTTGATGACATGTTTGATTACTTCACCGAGATTCAGAACTTCCAATCGACACGTAATCGCTATATTCACGTCGAGCCATCTCGCTTGGTCAATGATGTCTCCAATATGCATCTGCACATGGCCATGCTGTGGGCGCCAGAAGCTGCGCGTTATGTGCGGTCGTCTGAGGTGCCATTAAAAATGGTGCTGGTAGATGACAACGCGCAAAAAACCAATGGCGAAAAAATCCCCATGCATTACAGCGTGGTGATGGGGGTCAGCAAACAGCACCCTGAGTTAGTCGATGTGTTGAATCGCGTGATTGATGCTCATGGCGCAGAAATCACCAGCATTCTCAAAGACGAAGGTATTCCGCTCTTGAGTCAGTAAATCGTCGTAATTTCCATTTATTCAGTTTTGGAGTTTGAAGTGAAAGATTTTCAACAACCGCAATCGCGCCCCCTGAAACACCCGCTCGCCTTGAGTTTGGGGCTCTCTGCCTTAGTGATGGCGACTTTTCTCACCGTGGCGTGTGCGCGGGAGGATGCCGCCAGTGCGCAAACCGCTACGTATACGGCGCCTAAGCAGGCTGCGCCTACACACTTAGCATTGAAAGACGGCCCCGCCATGGAGTTTCGCGGCACCTTATCAGGCGACGTGCTGGAATTATCCCCGATGGAAGGCGAGACCTTTACGCCAGAGGCCAAGCACTTTATGGCAACGGGGGAGAACCCCTATAAAGGCGATGCAGAAGCGGTGAAAAAAGGCTACACCATTTTTTCAACTGCCTGTTCTGGTTGTCACGGTCATTTGGCCGAGGGCAAGCTAGGCCCTGCGTTGGCGGATGCCTACTGGACCTATCCAAAAAACGAAACGGATAAGGGTATTTTTGAAACCATTTATGGCGGTGCGGCGGGCATGATGGGTCCGCAACAAGGACGCTTGTCGGTCGACGAAATTCTGCATGTGATTGCTTGGATTCGTCATCAGGCGGAAGAAAACCTGAAAACCGACGGTGCAGCCCCGCACGCCTAAGCACATAAAGAATTAGCGGATGGTGAGGCTGGTGGGCCATTCGTTAGATCAAAACAATAGATCAACACAATACACCAGCTAATTTGTAATAAAGGAGAAAGTGATGAAACACGTACTGACATTACTGGCAATGGCCGGTGTGTTTGCACTGTCCAATCAGGCACTGGCTTATGACGGTCAAAACTGTAAAGAGCCAGGCAATTGCTGGGAAGCCAAGCCCGGCTACCCGGAAAAAATTGCGGGTTCGAAATATGACCCAAAACATGATCCGGTAGAACTCAACAAGCAAGAGGAAGCCATCAAAGCCATGGATGCACGCAATGCAAAACGTATTGCCAATGCTAAATCCAGCGGTAATTTCGTGTTTGACGTGAAGTAATCTGAATTTCCCCCCAAGAAGCTGGCATCGCTTCTGATGTCAGCTTCGTTTCCCGTATGAATGTGGCAATCCGGTTCCCTCTGTCAGCAGTGGGTAGTGGCTTGTTTCAATCTGAACCATGGATAAAGTATGGAAAAACAAATAGCGTTATCTGAATGGCGTGAGCGCGCATGTGCGTTTGAGCAGGCCTTGAACAGTGTTGTGCTGGGGATGTCCGCGCAGGTACGCGCATTGACGATTGCGATTTTTTCACGCGGGCATGTGTTGCTGGAAGGCGATGTCGGCGTAGGTAAAACCACTTTACTTCGCGCCGCTGCGCAATTGTTAGGGGGCGGCTACCAGCGCATTGAAGGGGCGATTGATTTGATGCCCAGCGATTTTCTTTATCATGCCTATATCGATGAGCACGGACAAGCCGCGGTGCAGCCCGGCCCGCTATTGCAGCATGATGATGCACTGGCTGTATTTTTCTTTAATGAAATCAATCGTGCCCGGCCGCAGGCACATGCCTTGTTTTTGCGGCTGATGGCTGAGCGTTCGGTCAATGCCTTTAACCGCGAGTATCGTTTTCCGCACCTCACCGTATTTGCCGACAGGAATCGCCTAGAACGTGAAGAAACCTTTGAAATCCCAGCTGCTGCCCGTGATCGCTTTTTAATGGAGATTTCGGTGCAGGCCCCCGATGCGCGTGACCTGCAACGGGCGTTGATGTTCGATACCCGTTTTTATGATGTCGACGCATTGATCAGCAGCCTGCCGGCAGGGTTAACGCCTTACGATCAACTGAATGCGGTGGCAGAAACCATACAGGCGTCGGTGCGGGCAGAGTTGCCATTGCAGGAATATGCCGTTGACCTTTGGCGCGTGTTAAAAGACCCGTTGGCCGCAGGTATCCAGCTGCCAGATGTGGATATGTCACGCTTGTTGGCTGGCGGTGCCAGCCCGCGTGGCACCGCCATGTTGATGCGCAGTGCGCGCACGCGTGCCTGGATCGAAGGCCGTGATTATTTAACGCCGGATGATATCCGTGCCGTGTGGCCGTTTGTGATGACCCATCGTGTCTTTTTCAATGGCACTTATGCCTTGCAACACGCTCGACTGGCGCCCCTGCTGCTGCGCGCGGTTCTCGACAAAGTATCTGCGCCTTAGGTTGATATGGCGATTCTTTCTGCATCTCCCGGACCCGCTGTTGACATGCGTCATCCTACCGCGTTGGTACATGCTGACTTTGAGCCGCGCCAGTTTTTCTACAATGTGCACTGGCGCGCTCAGTCCTATCATGTCGGGGCTAACTTGACCAACCATGCTGGCAATGGCAGTGACTTTGCTGGTTTTGCCTCGTTACTGGCATGCCCTGACCCGAAACGCATCGACATCCGTGCCAGTGTGCGCACGGTGCCCAAGCAGTGGTTAGTCAGAACCTATCTCGAACGCGCCGCTGTCAGGGTATACGCCATTGTTGATCTCTCAAGCTCAATGTGGTTTGAGGGTGAGGCCCATATGCGCCAGCAAGTAACTGAATTTGTTTGCTCGCTCGCGTGGTCTGCCAATCGGCAAGGCGATGCGTTCGGCATGTGCGGCGCAGATACCGCTGAACAAGCGGCATGGCAAGTGTTGCCTAGTTTTCAGCCGGGGACAGCGCAGGCGCTGGCACAGCAAGTCACACAATATTGGCAACAAGCGGCGTCACAGCCTCATGCAGCAGGGCGCACGGCCAGCGGACTCCCGCAAACAATAATGTCGCTCGGTCCGCAACGGGCGCTGGTGTTTTTGGTATCTGATTTTTACTGGCCGGATGCCTTGCTGCAACAAACCCTAACCGCGGCGCAGCAGCACGATGTGGTCCCAGTTGTCCTCCGCGACCGCACAGCCACGACTGGCTTGCCTGCTTTTGGCTGGGCGCGCCTGCGCGATATGGAAACCGGTGAAGTGCGAAGCTGGATGCTTAGACGGCGATTGCATCAGCAGATTGCTGACCATGCTGCCCAGCAAACCGATGTGCTCAATGCCAGCTTATTAAAAGCGGGTACGCGCTCACCCTTGTGGCTCAACCCGGGTTGGCGCGCCGAAGACGTCAGTCGTCATTTAATGGAGACCATGGCATGAAGCTGGGCTTGTATGCAACGCATAGGCAAATGCCACATTGGATATTTCATTTGATTGCGAGCCTCATTGGGCTGGCTGGGATGCAGGTGGCATATGCCGCCACGAATCTTCAACCCCGTGCCGAAAGCTACACCCGCGAAGCAGATTACACCTTGGGCAGTATTGCGCGACAACACATCACGCTGCATGTCCCTGCCGGTTTTGAACTAGATCCAGACAGTTTACCGCTGCCCGCACAAAATGAGGCGATAGAACTCAGAACAGCGCACTGGACAACGCGCGACGATAAAAGCGAACGCGTGATTCAACTGGAGATCGATTGGCAAATTTTTGTCGCAGGCGATACGGTAAAAACCCTGCCGCTGAAGCCGCTGCATTTGCAATTCAAGCGCGACCAGCAACGGCTAGCGATCGATCTACCCGCTGACAAAGTCATTGTGTCAAGCCTATTGCCGGCTCGCATTGATGCCGAGCACGTCAAACTCTACCCGGATGCGCCGCTGCCAGCATGGCCGCGTGCTGCCCAGCTGTGGGCACTGGCTGGCTGGGGAAGCTTACTCATGCTAGGCATCGGTTATGTTGCTTGGTATCTGGGCTGGCTGCAGTTCCCGCAAGAAAAACGCATGCCATTCAGGCAGGCATGGCGTGCCATCCGCCGCCTCAAATCGGATCAACAGGCGACGCGTATGCAAGCGATGCGTCTGATCAGCCGCGCGGTAGATCTATGTGCCGGTTACGCCGTCACGACAGAGAACTTGCCTCGGTTACTGGCCTCGCATGCAGCCATGGCGCCATATCGCGATAACTTGCAACATTTTTATCAGGATGTGCAACAAACGTTTTTTGCGGGCAAACCGGTGTCTTTCTCTTTGAATGCATTACAACAACTGGCTAAAAATCTGAGCCATCTGGAGATTTCTTGAGCATGTGGGCGGCGGGCGCGCAAACAGTGTGGCTGGCGGCAGGCGATAGCGAGCATTGGGGGCTAACGAGTGTCTGGCCATTTCTTTTGTTACCACTATCGCTATTGCCATGGGTGTTACGCGGGCAAATGAATTTCCCGCATCCTGCCTTGCAAGGCCTGCCCCAAGATCCGCTATCCGCTTGGCTGGATCGGTTGTGGAAAATCGCCCTCAGCCTGTTGGTGCTGGCATTGAGCCTGGCGCTGAGTGGCCCATACCTCAAAGCACAGTATGTGGAGAAAGTCGGGCGGGGCGCCCATGTCATGATTGTGCTGGATCGCAGTGCCAGCATGAATGAAGCCTTTGCAAACACAGGTGATCAGCAAGCGCGCGTCCCTAAGATGGCGGTCGCTCGCAACGTGCTAAAAACACTGGTAGCGCAAGGGCATGATGACTTAATGGGCATGGTGACGTTTAGTACCTCACCGATTTTAGCGGCGCCACTGGGCAATGACCGGGGCTTTGTGCAGGCCGCACTGGATGCCACCGAGGCAGGCGGCATGGGATTTACTGCGGTGGCGCGGGGCTTGGGCATGGCGCTCGATTACTTTGCTGACCAGCCAGTCACTGGCGCGCGCGCCATGGTGTTAGTGTCTGACGGTGGCGCGCATCTAGATGGCAAAACGCAGGACATGCTGCGCGCCATGTTTATGCGGCAAAAAGCATCGCTATATTGGATTTATCTGCGCTCTGAAAGTGGTGTCAGCCTCAAGCAACGTTTGGCAGAGGGCGAAAATATTGATGCCTATCCTGAATATGCCCTGCACGAATATTTTCAAACACTGCATGTGCCTTACCGCGTGTATGAGGCTGAAAACCCCGAAGCGGTGAAAGCTGCGGTGAACGATATTTCTAAACTCAAAAATAAACCGACGCGTTATCTTGAGCCGGTCTCCCGGCAGGACCTGAGCCAATACGCCTATGCATTGGCTTGGCTCGCGTCTATCTGTTTGATTTGTTTGTATGCATTGGAACTGAAACGATGGCAGGCATGACTGGAAGACTGCGCGTTGTTGCGCGGCGTGGTGTATTTTGGGCAGGTGTGATCATCCTGATTGCGTGCGTGATGCTGATCAAGCAACTGATGCAGATCTACCAGGCGGAGGTGTATCGCCGCAGTGTACAACCCCACCGGCTGATTGAAAATACATGGCTGGACGCGCACCAAACACCGCAAGCCTTGTTTGCCAACGCGGTATTTTATGACAACCAGCACCAGGTTGAGCAAGCATTAACCGCTTACGCCGCCCTGATGCGCAAAGTGCCAGAAGGCGATTCATTGCGGCAACAAGCCTACTTTAATTCTGGCAATGTCTACCTGCGCACGGCGATTGGCTTGTTGGAACAGCGCGGATTACCTGCGTGGGATGAGGCCGGTCCCTTGGTGGCGCTGGCGAAAGAAAGTTATCAAAAAGCGTTGAGGCTAGCCCCCGATTGGTCAGAAGCAAAATATAACTATCATCTGGCATTGCGCTTGGCGCCGACCACACACGGCATGTCCGGGCCGCAGCAATATGAAGATGAGCAGATCAAAGCAGAAGAGGAGCCCAGTGGCTGGCCTGCCATGCCGGGCAACCCGAGAGGCATGCCTTAATGCGTTTTCAGTGGATTGAAGCAGGGCGCGCCGCGTTGCGCAGGCGCATCGATCCCTTGCGTGGTGACGGTTCGAAGCGAGATGTCTGGCGCATGCGGGCGCTGCTGGTGACTTTTGGTTTGCTGACGCTCATTTTGTTGCATCCCCACGCGCGATTACCGAATCGCGTCTATGCCTGGTATTTCGTGGTGGACATCACCCAGAGCATGAATGTGGCCGATTATCAGAGGGCGGGTAAAAGTGTCAGCCGTCTGCAAGTTGCGAAAGAGAGCATCCGCAGCACCATATCGGCCTTGCCTTGCGGCTCGCAGGTGGCGCTGGGCATGTTTACCGAGCGCAATGTGGTCAAGCTGGTGGAGCCCGTAGAGGTCTGTGCGCATTTCGCCGCCCTGGACCAAACCGTTGCTAGCATGGATTGGCGCATGGCTTGGGCGGCAGATTCCTTTATTACCCATGGGGTGTTTCACGCGCTCGAACAGACGCCGGCGCTTGGTAAACAGATGCGCTTGATGTTTTTCACTGATGGCCAACAAGCCCCACCCGCCAATCCAAAATATATGCCTGCTTATGCCGGCAAAGCAGGGGATGTTCAGGGCTATCTGGTCGGGATGGGCCAACCTACGCCCAGCAAAATCCCTAAGCTAGATGAAAAGAATGCAATTTCCGGTTATTGGGCGCAGGAAGAGGTGCAGCAATTTGGCAATTTCGGGATGGCGGAGACCTTATCGGTATTGGCAATGGAACAAGGTCAGCATGACCGCAATGCCGGTCATGGTCCCGGCAATGATCTGCTGAACAATGCACATCTGTCGGCGTTAGATGCGCAGAATTTGCAGCGGTTGGCGGATAGCAGTGGCTTGCAGTTTGTGCGTTTAGATCAGTCTGCGCAGGCCAGCCACTGGGCCACCGGCTTGGGTATGACCGCTTGGCGCTGGGCCGATACTGATCTCAGACCTTGGTTGGCGATCCCAGTCATCGTCTGTTGGCTGCTGTATTTGTTACTGACGTTTACCGACACAACAGGGGTTTTAGGCATTTGGCAGGCGATACGTAAGTCGTTGCATCAGTCACGCAAATCAATTTTTTTACAGAAGGAGCAACAATGAAGTGGTCTTTATTACTGATTGGACTCATGAGTGCACAAGTGTGGGCACATGGCCCAACCCCGCAGAAAACCGATGAATCCATTCAGGTAAATGCAGCAGCAGACGCCTTGTGGCAACGTGTGAGTGCCCCGTGTGGTCTGGCGCAATGGCATCCGCAAGTGAAAGCCTGCGAAACCGTAAATGACAAGCAACAAAAAATCACCCTCAATAATGGCAAGCAGTTGTTGCAAGAGATTGATGAGGTGTCAGCGACAGACATGACAGTCTCTTACCGCTTGTCGGGGGATGTGGATCTTGACGCGCTGCCTGTGAGTTCACTCAATGGCAAAATCAAAGTCGCCGCCGAGGGTGCCCATGCCAAAGTGACTTGGACCGCCCGGTATTACCGTGCGTTTACCGGCAATGAACCGCCGGCCGGGCAAGATGACGAAGCCGCGAAAAATGCCGTGGATCGCTTTGTTAAAGACGGCTTGCAAGGGCTGAAAGAAGGTCGCATCAATGCAGCCACTAGTAGTATTGGCTGGCGCAGTAAAATTTGCGTGAGCCTGCGGCCACTATTGAAAAGCCTAGGGATGTCGGTGTGTGCTTAAGTGCGCCATCAATGACTACTTTATGCGGCTACGCCCTCGGCCTGCTGGTCATGCTGTTAGGCCAGCCGGCGTTAGCGGCTGAGGGCGAGGCAAGGGTCCAATTGGTTGAATCCGATGATTCACTTTGTCTCGCGCATGGCGGCCAGTTGATTTCAGTCAGGCTCACCGATTTAGTACTAGCAACGGCTGACGCCCCGACAGAAGTCTGGGTAGACCGTTGGTTTATGCAAGTGCAAACCGCTGACCATACTCGGCATCTGCTGACCGCGCAGCAGCCTGAAGTGGCGCTGGGCTGTTCGCAAAGTATTGCCGGCCCGCAGCATTGGACCCTTAGCACGATCAAGCGTCTGCCAGCAGCGGGCTTACCTTCTCAGGAGTCTCCATGAAATCCAACCTGCCTCAATCGTTAGACGGCCAATCCCAATTTAATGGCCTGGTTGCCGCACATCCGTTTGTGATTGTTTTATTTACCGCCAAGTGGTGCGCACCATGCCAGCAATTTGCGCCAGTTTTTGCCGAGCTTGCCTCACAATCGCCGCAGGCATTGTTTGCCGTCGCTGATATCGATACGGCCACAGACCTCACGGCCAACTTTCAGGTCACGCAAGTGCCTGCACTCATGGCGATTCGCGATCGGGTAGTGATCGACCGTGTGGTCGGCGCCATGCATACGCACGCGCTGCGACAGCATGTGCAGATGTGGCAAGCGCTGGAAATGACAGCAATTAATCGCCATTTTGCGCAAAAAGCGCCCCTACATGCACGCTCGCTGAGTGCCGCCCCCGCCAGCCCCCGTGAATAAATCCCGGTGGCTTGCGGGAGAGATGCTCAATCCGTGGCAGGCATCAGCGCCTATAGTGCTGATGCGGTAGGGCATCCCATTGCGATGTCCCCTATTAAGACCAATCGGCAGATGTATTCGATGATGCGATCAATCGGTGTTTGGCTGGCCCTTGGCTGGGTGCTGACTGCGCCGGCCGCCGACTATGCCTATATCACCAACCAAGGGGATAACACCGTGTCGGTGGTGGATTTGCAGCAACGCCAGGTGGTGAATACGATAGTGGTGGGTCAGGCACCGGTTGGGGTGGCTATTGATCGCCGTCAGCAAAAAGTGTACGTGAGCAATGTGGAAGGTCACTCATTGACGGTGATTGACATGCGGCGTCAGCAAGTCACGCATACCATCCCATTGCCCATCGCGCCGGTAGGCATCACCGTCAATCAGGCTGGTGATCGTGTCTATGTGGCTGATTGGTATCACGATCGCTTGTTGGTCGTCGACCCCAAACACGGTGACGTGATCGCGCAAGTCGAGGTGGGGCCAGCCCCTGGTGGCCTGCAATTAAGTCACGATGAAGCCACGTTATATGTGGCCAGTCGCGATAGCAATGAAGTGCATGTGATTGATACGCAGACGCACCAGCGGCGTGCCCGAATCAAAGTTGGGCAACACCCGTTTGGCCTTAGTCTCCGACCGGATGGCAAGCAATTATTCGTTGTGAATGTCTATTCAGACACCATCAGCGTGATCGATACCCAACGTGATGAGGTCGTTGCCACAATCGCCGTGGGTCGTCGTCCTTATTGTGCGACGCCGGATGCGCTGGGCCAGCGTTTGTTTGTGACGAATACGGGGGAGGATACCGTGAGCGTGATTGATCTGAATAAGCACCAATTGTTGCGCACGATGCGCGTGGCAGGCACGCCGGAAGGCATCGCTTATGATGCTGCGCATCAGCAACTGCTGGTGGCAAGTTGGATGGATAACGTGTTGACGGTGATTGACGCCGATCACTTGTCCCTGCAGGCGCCGATCCGCGTAGGCGCACAACCACGGGCATTCGGCCAATTCGTTGGTCATGTCCATTAAACGGCTGTGGAGGATGGGAAGTTATCCTAGTGAAATCAGGAATCCTGCCACTATTGACGGCTGCGAAGTCGCATTAAGATGCAATCATCATTTAAATGATGAATTTAATTGATTTGCATAAAGTATATCTCCATGTTCAAGGCCAGTTGTTGCAGCAACTGGTCGATTTTTTTAGGACGCTCTATGCAAAAAATCCTGCCAACTATCATGCTTGCGGCCAGTTTGGTCAGCCTCTCTTCGCCTGTTTTTGCTCAACCATTTGCCTACGTGCCCAATGAAAAAGATGGGACGGTTTCAGTCATCGATACCCAGACCGATGCGGTGGTTAACCGCTTGCCAGTCAAAGGGCGCCTGGGTAAAAAAGTGCAAGCGGCGGCGATCCATCCTAGCAGTCAACAGTTGTATGTGGTGGTCCGCGACAAAAATGCCGTCGCTGTGATCGACACCTCGCAAGGCAAGCAGACGGCGTTGATCAAGGTGGGCGATGAGCCTGAGGGCATCGATATCTCCGCAGATGGGCGTTGGCTGGCTGCTTGCCTAGAAGAAGAAAACGCCGTGGCACTGGTCGACTTGCAGACGCATCAACGGGTGCATACCATTCCCACGCAGGGCACCAACCCAGAACACTGCTTGTTTTCACCGGACCAGCAGTGGTTATTGGCCAGTAATGAAAAAAGCAATAATGTCGATGTGATTGATCTCAAGTTGCGCCAGTCTGTGCATCTGATTGCGGCCACCAAGCATCCGCGCGGCATTGGCTTCAGTCCAGATGCGAAGTGGGTTTATGTGGCAAATGAGGCGGCAAATCTGCTCGAAATTGTCTCCACCGCAGACTGGAAAGTGCAAGCCAATATTCAGGTGGGCTTGCGAGCCAATGGGGTGAAAGTGAATGCAGAGGGTAGCCGCATTTATGTGAGTAATGGCGGCGATCACACGGTGAGTATCATTGACACTGCTAGCCGCCAAGTGATCGCGACTGTCGCGGTCGGGCAACGCCCTTGGAATATGGCGCTCACGCCGGATGGCAAAAAACTCTATGTGGCGAATGGGCGCAGTAATAGCGTTTCGGTGATTGATACCGAGGCGCAAGTTAAGTTGAAAGATATCCCGGTGGGAACGCTGCCCTGGGGGGTGGTGATCCGTTAGTTTGCCGGCGGTCAATTGCATTTCTTTTACGCGCGCGAACACTGGTTGGCACGGTCGACGTCGGTTCTTGTTTCAGTAGACTGCTTCTATAATAGAGGCCGTTGCTACATCGGTCGGGAAAAATTCCCGATTTTTTTTACTGAATAGTCTTTAGAATCTTCCCGGTGTTATGAAATCGTTTAGCCTACAGTTCAAACTCAATCTGATTATTACCCTGCTTTTGCTGGGGTTGTTGCTGACTTGGGCGGTGTCCGTGATTAAAAATGCGCGGGAAGATGTGCTGGCGGAGGTCGAGTCCACCACCAACCTGGTGATGCATTTGCTCGACGCAGAAATCGCGCATTACATGACTGATTTTGCTTGGCTGGCACATAAACAAGATGGCCAAATTAATATCTTCAGGCTAGAAGAGTTGACCAATATCCGTCATTTGAAAGTCGACTTTTTTGACATGCGCGGGCAATTGCGTGAATCCAACCGCTCGACGCGTATCGTCCATACTGGTGAAGATCCGCCGAAGTGGTTTGTCAGCCTGTTAGATATCTCCAGTGTACTCAATGAGCCTAAACGCAAGCATATTGCATTGAATGGGCGCGCCATCGGTGAGTTAGTGATCACCCCTGACCCCAGTTTTGAGCTGCGTGAAATCTGGGATGATACCTCTGGCTTGCTAGCGATTGTGGGCTTGTTCGGGCTCAGTGTACTGCTCTTTGTGTATTGGACAGTGCGCGCCACCTTCAAGCCGGTCAAGCAGATTATTCATGGCCTAAACCAGATTGAACGGGGCGAGTACCAAAGCCGCTTGCCCGGTTTTGAGCAGATTGAACTGAGTGAAATCAGCGATAAATTTAACAGCATGGCCAGCACGCTTGAGCAAAGCATCCGCAACAACCACAGACTGACACAGCAAATTATTCACCTACAGGAAGAAGAGCGTAAGAAGCTGGCGCGCGATTTGCACGATGAAATCGGCCAATATCTTACCGCTGTGCACGTCGATGCCAGTGCGCTGGTGGCGGCAAAAAAACTCAGCATTGCACGTGAGAGTGCGCAGGCCATTGCGCAAATCACCCGACAAATGATGGTTACGATTCAAGACATTCTGGCGCGATTGCGGCCAAGGGTGCTGGATGAACTCGGCCTGAGCTTGGCCTTGGCCGAACTCATACATCATTGGCGCGATCGCAATCGCGGCATCATGGTGGTGAATGCGATTTCTAACCATTTGTCGCCCCCCGACGAAGCCATCGCGGTGACGGTGTACCGCATCTTGCAAGAGTGCCTGACCAACATCAGTAAGCATGCAGCAGCGACGCGAGTGACGATAGAGGTGAATGAAACCCCGCAAGGCCTTTACTTGATGATTGCCGATGATGGGCGTGGGTTTGATCCCCGTGTGCAAAGTCGCGGTTATGGGCTGGCAGGCATGCAGGAGCGGGTAGAGGGGCTGATGGGCGCTATGCAGATTAGTAGCGTCCCTGGGCAAGGCACACGCATAGAAGTGCGTTTTCAAACAATTCAAGGGTTTCAGGAAGCAGCAAAATGACAGTTAAAGTGGTGTTGGTGGATGATCACAGTGTCGTGCGCTCTGGTCTGCGGCGCTTGTTAGAGTCGCACAAAGGCATTGAAATCGTGGCGGAGGCGGAGACGGGTGAAGCGGCCTATCAGGTCTATGGTGAAATAGTACCCGACGTCATGTTGATGGATATTTCTATGCCGGGGATGGGCGGGCTGGAGGCGGCCAAGCGTATTTTGCAGCGTTATCCACAAGCAAAAATTGTGATTTTTTCGATGCATGAAGCGGTCTCTTTTGCCTCACAAGCGCTTAAAACTGGCGTGAAAGGTTATGTGACCAAGACCGGTGTCGCTGAGGATTTAGTGCAGGCGGTGTTAGATGTGGCCAAAGGCCGCACTTTTTTAAGTCAAGATGTGGCGCAAAAAGTCGCCCTGCAAACACTGATAGGCGAAAGCAATCCGCTACAACAACTCACTTCGCGCGAGTTTGAGGTGTTCCGGTTGTTGGCAGAGGGCAAGCGGGTAGAAGAGGTCGCCGATATGCTGAAAATCAGCCAGAAAACCGTGGCCAATTACTATACCCTGATTAAGCAGAAACTGTCGGTGAATAGCCCGGTGGAAATGGTAAGGCTGGCGATGAAGCATGGGCTGATTGACGCTACTTAACAGTTACTAAAGTGCACGGGCCACGTCTTCAATCAATGCACGTAGCCAACGATGCGCAGGGTCGTGTCGATATCTGACATGCCAAGCAATCTCCACCGGAAAGGTGCCCAAGTCTACCGGGGTGGGTAAGATTTTTAAGCGCGGATCATTGGCTAGGCGCCGGCAGATCTGATGCGGTAAGGTGGTGCAATAATCGGTGACCGCAATCACTTCGGGGACCGAAAGAAAGTGCGTGACCGACACCGCGACCTCCCGTTTCAAGCCGTGTCGGTCCAAGGCTTGAAACAGCCCGGCACGCATGCGCCCCGGCGGCATTACATTGACATGTTTGAGCTGCTCATACTCGGCCTTGTTGAGGGTGTTGCCCACGGTCGGATGATCCGCCCGCACCACACAAGCGAGACTGTCATCCATGAGATGCTGCACAATCAAGTTGTCTGGCGGATCGACGATACGTCCCAGCACCAGCGCCGTACTGCCTGAAATCACCCCGGTTTCAGCCAGGTCATTACCAAAAGGCGTAATGCGCAGTTTGATACCCGGTGCGAGCACGCGCAATTTAGCCACCACTGCTGGAATCAGCACATATTCGACATAGCTGTTAGGCGCCAAGGTAAACATCATTTGGGCACGCATCGGGTCAAAGGACTGCTGCTCTAGCACCAGCCCGTCCAGTTGACCGATTGCCTCTATGATGCCTGGCGCCAAGGTCTCCGCTTTTTGCGTCGGTTGCATGCCATAACGCTCACGAATAAATAACGGGTCTTGCAGCATGTCACGCAGCCGGTTCAATGCGTTAGACAAAGCGGGCTGTGTAATACCGAGGCGATCCGCTGCGCGTGTCACGCTGCGTTCTTCCATTAATGCAATGAATACGCGTAACAGGTTGAGGTCGTAGCGCATTTAAATATTCACTTAATAAATATCTAGAATATACATAATAAATTTCATAAATGAAATCAAAAGGCGCATGATTCCTCAACCCCATCACTCACATTAAAGGTATTTTATTTATGCACATACTCATCGTACTCACTTCTCATGACACGCTTGGCGATACTGGACGCAAAACCGGCTTTTGGCTGGAAGAGCTCGCCGCGCCTTATTATGCGTTTAAGGCAGCAGGCGCACAATTGACGCTCGCGTCGCCTAAAGGCGGTCAGCCCCCACTTGATCCCAAAAGCAATGAACCTGACTTTCAAACCGAAGACACACGACGTTTTGAAGCCGATGCCGAGGCGATGACAGCCTTAGCGCAGTCTGTGCCATTACATAGCGTGTCGCAAGACACTTACGATGCAGTGTTTTACCCGGGAGGACATGGCCCACTGTGGGATCTGGCTGAAGACCCTGACTCTGTGCGCTTGATCGAATCTACCTTGCATGCAGGGAAACCGGTTGCGCTGGTCTGCCACGCACCAGGCGTGCTCCGTCAGGTGAAGCAAGCCGATGGCCGTCCATTGGTTGCAGGTAAACAGGTCACTGGCTTCAGTAACACCGAAGAGGCGGCAGTTGGCCTGACCAACATAGTGCCTTTTCTGGTGGAAGACATGCTGAATAGCCAAGGCGGACTGTTCACAAAAGGCGCGGATTGGCAGCCCTATGTTGTGACGGATGGATTGCTGATGACCGGTCAAAACCCAGCCTCGTCTGCCATGGCTGCCGAGGCACTCGTGCACTGGCTACAGGCTAACCGTCCATCATGAGCACTGATGTTGTGAGGCGGCGCAATACCGTGTGTTGATCGTTGAAGGGATTGACGTCCAAGGGAGGCGCAGGCTATAACTGAGTGTTGGCCTGTATCCTTGTCACCCCTGTTTCACTTTTATAAAGAAATCCAATGCATCTGCTGAAAACGTATTTGATGGCCACCATTGCGGCCATTTTCTGGGGCGCGAACTTTAATCTGGCGCGTCCAGTGATAGCTGAAATGGGCCCTTACGTAGCAGGGGCCAGTCGCTATGTATTGGCCGCACTGGCGATGATGTTGATTGTCTGGCTGAGACACACTGCGTTGTCTCTAACACATTGGAAAGCGTATTTAACACTAGGGGTGGTAGGCGTATTTGGCTTCAACCTGTTTTTCTTTTTGGGCATGGAAACTTCTTCTGCGATCAACGGGGCGCTGATCATGGCCTTGAATCCTTTGTTGACCGCCATACTCGGTTATTGGATGCTCGGAGACCGGCCTAGCACGCAGCAGTGGATTGCTTTCCCGGTGGGGATTGCCGGCGTGGCGATTGTTGTCTTGGGTGCCGGGGCACAATTGCAGATCGCCGTCGGCGATATCTATATTTTGACGGCCGCAGTGAATTGGGCACTGTATAACGTGTTAGTGAAAAAAATGATGCCTAAGCAGGTGAGCGGGATTGCAAATACCACTGGCATCATGACCTTTGGCGCGATGGCTTTGAGTACCGCCGCCTTGTGGCATGGGGATCCTGTGGTGATACCCACGTTCCATGCGGGCGCTGCCCTGCTGACCATGTCACTCGGCGGTGGGGTATTGGCTTATTTGTTCTGGAACGCCAGCATTGCGCATCTGGGGCCATCGAAAGCCGCGATCTTCATGAACTTAGTGCCCGTCACCACCATGCTGATCGCCGCGATACAGCACACCCCACCCAGTCATGCGCAGTGGATAGGGGCTATCCTCGTCATCAGTGCGGTCACCTTCAGTTCGGTATCCCTATCTAAAAAAGCTTAACCGACCCCGCGACTAAAGAGGGTGCATCGCGTTTGGTGGGCTGCCAAGCTGGCAGCGTTTGTCATGCGCGCATGTGCACATAAAATATTGTTTGAATATTGTTACAATAATATTGTGATTGTTGTTACAATATTCATTATGAACCATGAAGAAGATTACACATTTGATCATCGGCCCAGTCCACTACGACGGATTGGTGCCTTTGCGATGACCCTTTAAGACGTACCTTGGATGATTCGTCTATGCAGCACGTTATCCCCATTTGCCAGCAGCCTTCAGTCGTTCTGATTCCTTTTTTTGAAGGCAAGGTCCGCGCTGGGCAGTCACGTTTTGCCTCTGCGGCGCAAGATTACGAGATGAAAGCGCTGGATCTCAATGAATTGCTGATTACCGATCCACCGGCAACTTTTATTGTGCAGGTGGCAAAAGAGGCTGATTCGATGATCGACGCCGGCATTTTTCCCGGCTCAAAACTGATTGTGAATAAAGCCTTAGGTCCCAAGGCCAAGTCTTCTAATATCGTGATTGCCATTGTCGATGGCGAGTTCGTCGTGAAGCGCTTGTATAAGCGATTAAAAGTCGTTCGTCTGTTGTCAGAGAACAAAGCCAAAGCCTATCCACCCATTGAATTTTCTGAGGGGCAGGAGCTGGTGATTTGGGGGGTGGTGCAGCATGTCATTCACTCCTTCGACTAGGCGGGTGTTCGCTCTGGCGGATGTGAATTCGATGTATGCCTCCTGCGAGGAGGTGTTCCGTCCTGATCTTCGTGGTAAACCTGTCGTCGTGTTATCCAATAACGACGGCTGTGTCATTGCGCAAAATCGGTTGGCGAAAGAACATCTGGACATCTATATGGCTCGCCCCTGGTTCGAGATCAAAGACGCCGCAACAAAATTGGGTGCCGTCGTTTTTTCATCCAATTATGAGCTCTATGCAAACATGAGTAACCGATTTGCGACCATTGTGTCTAGGTACTCACCAAAGATGGAAAAGTACTCGATTGACGAGGTGTTTTTAGAGATGACCGGTATGCCTGGCAATTTGACGGACTATGGTCAGGCCATCAAACAGGATGTAAAGGATTCTATCGGGTTACCTATTTGTGTTGGCATCGGCTATAGCAAAACATTAGCCAAATTGGCCAACCATTGTGCAAAAAAACAGGCGCACTGGCAGGGCGTGTGTGATCTCACACAACTGAGTCAGACCGAGCTCGACCAGATGCTGGCTGCGCTTCCGGTGTCTAAGGTATGGGGGGTTGGTCATCGATTAGAAGCAAAACTGAATAAGCTGGGCGTGCATACCGTATTGCGGTTAAAAAATGCAGATCCAAAACGCATCCGGGATGCCTTTGGCGTAGTACTTGAGCGGACAGTTAAAGAGTTGAACGGTGAGGTGTTGATTGAGATGGAGTACACCTTGCCTGAGGCCAAGCAGGTTATGAGCTCGCGTTCTTTTGGTCAACGGGCGTCTACATTGGAGGCACTTAGTCAGGCGATTGCTTTTCATGCCGGCGTGGCGGCTGAAAGAATGCGCACCAAAGCGCTATATGCCAATGGTGTTTTTGTTTTTATCATGAATAGCCCGCATGACCAAGCGCAATACTATGCCAATAGTTTGTCGATGGGCTTTCCATCCCCCACCAATTCGACGCCTAAAATCATCCGTGCCGCTTTGTGGTTGCTCAAAAAAATCTACCGTCCTGGTGTGTATTATCAAAAGTGCGGCGTCATGATGCTGGACACGGTGTCCAACAAAGCACTGCAGAGCGATCTGTTTGGGTTTAGCCATGACGATCCTAAATCCCAAGCCTTAATGGAGGTCATGGATAAGATCAACATGAAGTATGCCAAGGGGACCATCAAGGTGGCCGCCGAAGCGGGCGTCCAGACATGGCGCATGCAACGTCATTATCTGAGTCAAAATTACACTGGGAGCTGGCGTGAATTGCTCACCGTCCGATAAGGATTGGTGGGCTCACGGCATGAGCCCTGTTTCATGAAATTCCTTAATCGCGGTTCATGATCGGCAATAACAGGTTTGAGCATGTATGCGTCGATAATACATTCACACGGACCAGACATAGGGTCGGTTCGGGAAAACAACAAAGGAGATCATTATGTGGACTAAACCAGCTGCTACCGAAATGCGTTTCGGTTTTGAAGTCACTATGTACGTGATGAACAAGTAATCGTACTTTAGTGTTGAGAAAACCCGGCTGCCTAGGCCGGGTTTTTTTATTGTGCAATGTCGTTTAGCGAAAGCGACGGAATGAACCGGTGACAACGCCCCATATTTCAAACTGCATCTGACCCTGAATCAGGATCGGCTGGTATTTTCCCGAGGCGTTGGCGGGTAGCAGCTTTGGGTGGCCATTAGGTTGTTTGGCCAGTGTTTTAATGGTGAACTCGCCATCAATCATCGCCAGCACGATATCGCCCACAACGGCGACTTTCGCTTTATCGACCACGGCTTTGTCACCGGGCATCAGCCCTGCCTCTATCATTGACTCGCCTTGTATCGTCACAAAAAAAGTTGAATCGGCTTTATCAATAAGATAGGTGTTGGGATCGAGACGACGGTCAACGTGATCATCTGCCGGAGAAGGAATGCCCGCAGGCACCTTAGATTGGTAAAGGGGTAAAGCCAAAGCTTGAACATGCAGGCCGGGCTGCTCGAATCCCTGCGGGCTATCTAGATCATAACGGTATTGCTGGCGTTGTTGTTTTTTAGCATAGGCGGCCAACAAGTCGCTGACAACCGCTTTTTGGCTGACAGGCACCCGCATGACGGTGGTGGATTCTTGGTAAAGACCGGAGCCTGGCTTTCGCCCAGCACCGGGCCGTTTACCACCGACTTTTTTTTCAAGTTGTTCGCTCATTTGATTATTGTAACAACATTTTTCAATCCGCAGGCAAACAAAATATGCGCAGGCTACAGGTATACTATCGCGGTTTAAACGAATGAATATTGCATGGATTGGATCACTGTTTTTTTTCAGCAATACGCCTTATTTTGTCTGATCGGCATGGTGGTTGGTGTGTTGTCTGGCCTATTGGGTATTGGCGGCGGTATTGTGTTGGTACCGTTGTTACATGGCATATTAGTCGCCAAAGGGTTTGCGAGTGATGTGGCTTTTCACATGGCATTGGCGACTTCTATGGCATGTATCGTGTTTACTTCGCTTTCTAGCATTATCGCGCATCATAAAAACCAGAATATTGTCTGGCCTTATGTGTGGTCAATGGTGCCGATGGCCTTTTTGGGGGCTTTACTGGCGACACTGGTGGCGATCCGGCTGGATGCACGCTATCTAACCGTGTTTTTTGCCAGTTTTACTCTGTTTGCTGCAATACAATTATTGATTGACCGCAAGCCAAGTCCGCAAAAATTGCCCGGAAAGATTGAAATTGGCTTGGTATCCATGCTCATTGGCGTGATCTCTGCGCTGGTGTCGATCGGCGGCGGTACGCTGACCGTGCCCTATCTAACCATGCGCCAGGTCTCTGTCAAACAAGCGATTGGCACTTCGGCCGTGCTAGGCTTTCCGATTGCACTCGCCAGCACAGTGAGCTATGTGCAAGATGCACTAGTACAGTCAGTGCATGCGCCTATGGCGTTTGGTCTGTTGTATCTGCCAGCGATTATGTTGATCACGCCACTCAGTGTATTGTTTGCACCGCTAGGCGTGGCATTGACTAAGCGATTGCCTGTGAAGATATTAAAGCGCATATTTGCTTGTTTTTTAATGGGTGTCAGTCTCAACTTGTTGTGGTCGCAACTGGCTTGATTTTCGATGCTGACAGGCAATAAAAAACCCGCTTTAAAGCGGGTTTTTTTCAGCGTAAGCTGATTATTTGTTCATGACGTACATTGTCACTTCAAAGCCAAAACGCATTTCAGTAGCAGCTGGTTTAGTCCACATAATCATCTCCTTGGGTTGTTTACTAAAACGCATCAATGTTGATGCGTTTGTATGACTCGAATCATACCCTTGCGTTGCAAAAAGCCCCTGAAGTGAATCCTTAAAGTCACCTCATGATTTTACGTAGTTTGCCAAACTGAATGTGCCTTGGCGGCGTAGAATAAAGCCAGCCACGCAAAGGAGTGAGTTAAATGATGCAGCGATTGCCACGGTGGGTAGAGTGGGGCGGCTTTTTATTGGCCTTGAATGCTGGTTTTGTGAATGCGGTAGGCGTGTTGGGTTTTCGCCATCAGGCGGTGTCGCATCTCACCGGCATTTCGACTTTTTTCTCAATAGAAATCATGCATGGCGACGCGTTGCAGGTGTTGCATTTGTTATGTGTGATCGTATTTTTTGTCGCGGGTGCGATGCTCAGTGGTCTGGTGATTGGTCACGAAGCCCTCAAGCTCGGCCGTCAATATCATCTTGCCTTGTGGCTTGAAGCCGGATTGTTGATCACGGCCATTTTGCTGCTCAATCAAGGCTTGCAGAGCGGCCAGTGGCTGGCCTCTGCCGCCTGTGGATTGCAAAATGCGATGACTAGCACCTATAGTGGTGCCGTCGTGCGGACAACCCATGTGTCTGGCTTGTTTACCGATATTGGGATCGCACTCGGCTTAAGTTTGCGCGGACAGCCAGTGGATCAACGGCGACTGTTGCTTTATCTGTTATTGATTAGCGGCTTTGTCACTGGCGGCGTGTTGGGCGCCTATAGTTTTGTTCACTGGTCTTTTAATGCTTTGTGGCTGGCGGTGTGTCATCTTATTGGGTTGTCTGTGTTGTATTTTAGCCTCAGACACCATGTCCAATAAGGCATGGATTGTTCGGCAAATCACATAAAACTGTCATGCATTTGTAATACAATCGTTTATCGTATTTTTAACATTTCAAGAAGCCACTGCCATGTCGATTCAAACTGTTGTTACTACGCCTTTTGCCGATCAAAAACCCGGTACCTCTGGCTTGCGTAAAAAAGTGCGCGTTTTTCAGCAAGACCATTACCTACAAAACTTCGTCCAAAGTATTTTTGATACCCTGGAGATTCCTGCGAATGCGGTGTTAACGGTGGGTGGGGATGGTCGTTTTTACAATAAGGAGGCCATACAGGTCATCATTAAGATGGCCGCTGCCAATGGGTTTGTCAAAGTGCTAGTAGGACAACATGGTATTTTATCGACACCTGCTGCCTCCAATATTATTCGGAAATACCAGACCTTTGGCGGCATTATTCTGTCGGCGAGTCATAACCCGGCTGGCCCCGATGATGACTTTGGCATCAAATACAACACCAGCAATGGTGGGCCTGCACCAGAAAAAATCACCGATGCTATTTTTGCCAAAAGTAAGACCATTAGCCAATACAAGATCGTCGATTTGCCAGCAGTGGATTTATCCAGTGTTGGCGTGACCACGCTAGATGGTTTTGAGATTGAAGTGATTGATGCTGTGCGGGATTACGCAGACCTGATGGAGCAGATGTTTGATTTTGCTGCGATTAAGCGGTGGCTGGCTGCAGGCCATCGACTGCAATTTGATGCTATGCATGCGGTGACCGGCCCTTATGCAAAAGAAATTTTTGGCCATCGGCTGGGTGCCTCTGCCGATTGTTTGATGAATTGCGAAGTATCAGAAAACTTTGGTGGTGGACACCCTGACCCGAATCTCACTTATGCCGCAGATTTGGTAGAAATTGCCTATGGCGCGCATGCGCCGGATTTTGCAGCTGCCTCAGACGGCGACGGGGATCGTAATATGATTCTAGGCCATCACTTTTTTGTCACGCCGTCTGACAGTCTGGCACTCATTGCAGCCAATGCAAAATTGATCCCGGCGTATGCCAAAGGGTTGTCAGGGGTTGCGCGTTCGATGCCAACCAGTGGCGCGGTGGATCGCGTGGCGGCAAAGTTGGGCATTGATTGCTACGAAACGCCCACGGGCTGGAAGTTTTTCGGTAACTTGATGGATGCGGGCCGCGTGACTTTGTGTGGGGAAGAAAGCTTTGGTACCGGCAGCGATCACGTCCGCGAGAAAGACGGTTTATGGGCGGTGTTGTGCTGGCTGAATTTGCTGGCGGCGACTGGTGAGAGTGTGGAGTCACTGGTGCGCAAACATTGGCAGATTTATGGCCGCAATGTGTATTCACGCCACGATTACGAAGGGGTGCCGACCGAACAAGCCAATGCGGTGATCGCGCACATTAAAGCGCAATTTAACAGCTTGCCAGGGCAGGTCTTTGGCCACTACACCGTGAAAACCGTGGATGATTTCAGTTATACCGATCCAGTCGATGGCGCGGTCAGCACCGGGCAAGGCCTGCGAATTTTATTTGCTTGCGGCTCGCGGGTCGTGATTCGCTTGTCGGGCACTGGCACCGAGGGCGCGACCATTCGCGTCTATCTCGAGGCTTTTACCGAAGATGCCGCCCAACAACAGATGGATGCGCAAGAAGCCTTGGCCGCGCTGATCACGGTTTCAAATCAGATCTCACAATTGCCACAGCTTACCGGCAGGCAACAGCCAACGGTCATTACTTAATGCTGAAAGCTGACGCATAGGGCTCGACCATGATGAAAAAAACCTTGCTTTGTCCGATGCTGCTTTCGGCCAGCTTGCTGGCTTGCGGGGTCAATCCTGTCACCAAAGAGCGTGAGTTTCAATTTGTGTCGCAAGACAAAGAGATTCAGCTCGGTCAACAAAATTACAGCCCCGCCCGCCAATCACAAGGCGGCGATTACACACTGGATGCTGAACTCACGCGCTATGTGCAACAAGTGGGCCAAAAGCTGGCACTGGTATCAGACCGGCCAGATTTACCTTATGAGTTTGTGGTGCTGAATGATTCGGTGCCCAATGCCTGGGCGATGCCCGGGGGCAAAATCGCGTTTAATCGCGGGTTGCTCTATGAACTGCACAGCGAGGCCGAGCTGGCTGCCGTGCTAGGCCATGAGATTGTCCATGCTGCCGCCCGTCATGGGGCGAAAGGCATGGAGCGCGGGATGTTTATGCAAGGCGCCATGTTGGCAGTGGGCTTGGCGACACGCGATTCTAATTATGCGAACTTGGTGGTCGGCGGTGCGCAGCTAGGCGGGCAATTAATCACCAGCAAGTATGGGCGTGATGCCGAATCTGAATCAGATCTCTACGGCATGAAGTATATGAAATTGGCCGGCTATGACCCAGCCGCGGCGGTCACCCTGCAAGAAACCTTTGTTCGTTTAAGTGAGGGCAAGCGGCAAGACTTTATCAGTGGCTTGTTTGCCAGCCATCCACCTTCACAAGCGCGGGTGGATGATAACAAGAAAACACTGGTTGAATTGGGCGCTGGGGGTGAAATGGGGCAGGCCGTGTATGCACAAAAAGTGGCCAAACTGATGGCGACGCGTCCGGCCTATCAAGCCTATGATGAGGGCAAGCAGGCGTTGCAAAAAGGCGATACTGACAAGGCGCAGGCATTGGCCAAAAAAGCCATTGGCATAGAGCCAAACGAGGCACGCTTTCAGGAGCTGTTGGGCGATATCGCGCTGACCAAGAAAAACACCACAGAAGCACTGGCGTTTTATGACAAAGCCATTCAGATGCAGCCTGATTACTTCAAGCCTTATGTGCAAAGCGGGATTGCGCTGTTTAATGCCGGCAAAAAAGAGCAGGCCGAACCATTTTTGAAGAAAGCCAATACGCTGCTGCCCACCGCCCCCGGCTACGCGTTGCTCGGGCAAATTGCCGAAGGCCGTGGCGAAACGTCGCTAGCGTTGCAACATTACCAATTGGCGGCCAGCTCAGATTCTGAGATTGGTAAAGAAGCCGCGGGCCGCGCCATGCGTATCGATTTACCGCGTAACCCTGCCCGTTATCTTCCCTCAGGGCCCCTGGCTGACAATACCGGTATGGTGTATGCCGCAGTACAAAATAACAGCAGTGTGCCAGTTGGCAGGGTGCAGGTGCGCATGCTGCAATACGATAGCCGTGGCCGCTTGCTTGACCAGACGCGTTCGATGCTGATTACTGGCGGGATTGCGCCAGGTAAGCGCGGCTCAGTGGCAACGGGTATTCGTATTCAAGACCAAGCGGCCTTACAGTTTTTCCGGGTGGTGGTAGAAGGCGCCGAACTGGCGAATTAAAGTTTTGGTATAGTGGCTTAGGCCGTTGGCTAAATAGCGTTGTTTTTTAAAATCTGCTAATGTCTCGTTCGGTTAAATTAACCAATCTGTATTGAACCCACCATTGGAAAGAATAAAAATAATGAATGTCTCAAAAAGAATAGCCAGTGCCATGCTCACTGCGCTGGCGCTTTCGGTGTCTGCGTGTTCCACCATGCAAGATGTTGTTAAAGTGAAACAAAGTGGCGCAGAAGGCACCACCAAGCAGTATGCGGTGAGCGAAGCTCAAGCATGGGAAATCGCAAAAACGGTGTTTAGATGGGAAGGCGCTGATGCGATTGAAGAGCATCGTGACCAGCACTATATGCTCACCAGCAGTGGGGTGAATTTAGTGTCTTGGGGCGCAGTCATGGGCGCATGGGTAGAACCGCTTGAAAATGACGATACCAAAGTGACCGTGGTGACGAAACGCCGCGTGACAGTGAATGTGGCCACCACATTAACCGAAACGACTTTTCATAAACGATTTGCGCAAGCAGTCAATATCATTAAGCAGGGTAAACCGTTGCCTGCTGAAGCACCTTAGTTTTTCCTGCGTGGGCAAGGTATTTGCGCACGCATCTTTCCAATTGGTTACCTCTGGGTGGCATCGGGATTTGCCAAGCGGGAATTTTATTCCGCTTTTGCATCCCGTATGGTCATCACGCCGCGATACAACCGCACATCCATCCTGCCTAAAAAGCTCATGCCAAGTAAAGCATCTCCCTCGAGGCCGGGGGAGATGGTGGCGGCAACGTCATGCGCAATCACCCCACCTAGTTGCACGGTTTTGAGTCTGACCAAATAAGACACAGCATTGCCGTTGGCCGTGTGGGTATTAATGGCATCTTGACTGGACAAACCGAGGCGGTCAGCCACGCTTTGTGAAATGGCAACGCCGGTGGCACCCGTATCGACCAGCACCCGCACGCGTTCGCCGTTGATGAGCGCTTCGGCACTGTAATGACCGTCTGGACTGCGCTTGAGGCTGGCAACTTCGTCTTGGCCCATTTGCTCGAGGGTGTTGGGATGTTGAACGCGCTCTACCAGCACCCACACGAGGGCGGCTAGGCCAAGCCAAGCAATGGTATAGAGCAGACCGCGTCCGCGAGATTGGTGTTGTTGAGTGGCATATCGCATGCTCATTCAATGGAGGTTTAAAAAGGAATTTTCAAGTCTGGTCTGCGCTCGGCTAGTATTTGCCTGAATGCCTGTTGAATACGGGTGAGCGCTGGCATGTCATCCGCTTCAAAGCGCAGGGTCAATACGGGCGTGGTGTTAGAGGCGCGAATCAGCCCAAAACCGTCGGCATATTCTACGCGCAGGCCATCAATGGTGATGATTTCAATCGCATCTGCGAATTGCGCGGTGTCTTGTAACTGAGCAATCAGAGCATGCGATTCCCCTTCTGGCATGGCAATCTGCAGCTCCGGGGTATTCACACTGTCAGGGATGGCTTCAAGCACGGCGCTCGCATTGGGGCTGCGACTAATAATCTCCAGTAAGCGGGCGGCACTGTATAGCCCGTCATCAAAACCAAACCAGCGTGGTTTTCCTTGCTTGCTGTCATTAAAAAACAAGTGGCCTGAGAGTTCGCCACCCAGGGCTGCCCCGGTTTCTCTGATTTTGGCTTTCATCAGCGAGTGTCCGGTTTTCCAAATCACCGGCTTGCCGCCGTGTTGCTGTATCCAAGCGGTTAAATGACGGCTCGATTTCACGTCAAACACCACGGTGCTGCCTGGTTGTTCGCGCAGGACGTCTTCAACAAACAACATGAGTTGGCGATCGCTACGAATGATCTGGCCAGAGGAGGTGACGACGCCCAAGCGGTCGCCATCCCCATCAAAGGCGATACCGATATCTGCGTCACTGGTGTGAAGTCTGGCGATGAGCGCTTGTAGATTGTGCGCATCGACCGGATCAGGATGATGATTGGGAAAGTGCCCATCCACCTCACAAAACATTGGGTCAACTGCACAACCGAGCGCTTCGAATATTGCTGGCGCAAACGCCCCTGCAACGCCATTGCCTGCATCAATCACCACACGCAGTGGTCTTGCCAATTGGACATCAGACAGAATCGCTTCGCGATAGGCCGGCAGAATATCGTAAAAGGAGGTTTTGCCCGGCTGGGTCGACTGGCTGAATTGTTGTTGCGCAATGATTTCTCTCAGCGCCTGAATCGCGTCTGTGCTGAGTGTTTCGCCTGCGATCACGATTTTTAAGCCATTGTAGGCAGGCGGATTATGACTGCCAGTGATCATGATGCCGCTGTTGGTGTGCGCCAAGTAGTGGGTGGCAAAATACAGCATGGGAGTCGTGACCATGCCCAAGGCAACCACATCAATACCGGTTTCGACGATGCCTTCTGTCAATGCCGCCGCTAGGATGGGGCTGGAAAGGCGACCATCATAGCCGACACACACGCTTTGTTGCCCCTGGCCTTTTGCCAGGGTGCCTAAGCCTCGACCAATTTCGCGCACCCCTTGTTCGGTCAGGGTGTCACCGACGATGCCCCGGATATCATAGGCTTTAAAAATGGACGCTGGCAGGGCGGTTGTCATTTATTCGGCTTCTTCAATCCAGGCTAACTGAATCGCTTCCAGAATTTTTTCGCCGCAATGCGAGGCCTCATCGTCAAAGTCATCCAGTGCCATCACCCATTGCATCAGATCGGTAAAGCGAATGGTTTTAGGGTCAATTTCGGGGTGCTTGTCGTAGAGTTCTTCGGCGATACGTTGGCTATCGGTCCATTTCATGTCAATCAGCTCCAGTGTTCAAATATCAATGATCCCATTATAACTGACTGCAAGTTATAACTGACTGCAAGTTATAACTGACTGCATGCTGCTGGTTTGCCGGAATCCACCTACATCGCTGTCGGACAGACCGGACTGGTCAAGCGCGCTGATCAACGGCATCATCCCCACTAATGAATGATACCCAAATAACAAGCAAAAAATATCTCTCCAAGCGCTGGTGGTTTGCCGGGGGGGTGGTCGCCCTGATATTGGCTGTGATCCTCTGCGAAATAGCGAGCTGGCCATTTTTACGGCAACCGATGCAACAGTGGCTGCAGGCACAATTGCATCGAAAGGTGGAGATCGAACGCCCGTTTCGGCTGCAATTATTGGGCGGGCTTCGTTTGCAAGCGGGCGGCTTAAAAATTTCTGCGCCAGAGGGGTTTGAAGCGCCTTATTTTGTGGATGCGCACGGCTTGGACTTGCAGCTGCGCTATCGTGATCTATTGACACTCAAAGCGGGCGATCCCTACCGGGTCGAGTCGATTCGTGCCGATCAGCTCAATGCTGAACTCCTCCGGCGGGCGGATCGGCATGCCAGTTGGGAGTTTGCCCTAGAGGAGACTAGTCCTCCGCGGCCGTTTCCGCGCATTGAGCAGCTTGCAGTCACGCAAGGGCGCGCCAATGTATCAGATGCCGTCACTGACGCCCAACTCACGGTCGATTTTTTTACCGAAGAAGGGACGCATTTAGCCACACCTGAATCACGCGTCAAATTAACCGGTAAGTTTCGCCGATTGCCCATTCAAGGGGAACTGGTCACGCAAGGTTTTTTACCAGTCGCCACCCAAACAAAGGACTCGCCGCCGATGAACGCGCAAGGCTGGTTGAATTATGGTGCCGTCCAAGCACAATTTCGCGGCATGGTTTATGACCTGTTTGGCACACAACGTGTCAAGGGCAAGGTAGAAGTGAAGGGGAATTCACTGGCAGATGTGGGGGATTTGTTGAACCTGACTTTTCCGCGCACAGCAGCTTTTAAGGTCAATGCCATGATTGAAAAAGGCGTTGATCAATGGCAAGTGGATATTCCCACTGCGCAGATTGGCCGCAGTCGATTATCTGGGCAGTTTGTGTATGACTTTGCGCCCGAAACCCCCATGCTCAGCGGTAAATTGCAAGGCGCTTTATTGATGTTGTCCGATTTGGCGCCGGCTTTCGGTGCAGATCAAGGCAGTGCAACGACCGTTGCGCATCCGGGTAAGCTTTTTCCTGATGAATCTTTGGACTTTACCACCTATGGCCGCATGAACGCGGATATTGATGTGCACCTTGACGCTGTAGATCTAGGCAAAGCATTTAAGCAGCGGATTGCCCCACTTAAATTACGGCTGACGCTGATAAAACACAAATTGAGTCTTGCGGAGTTGCAAGCCAGCACAGCGCAAGGCACGCTGTCAGGCGCGCTCAGCATCGACGCACATGATTCCACCAATGAGGATTTGTCACCGCCCCCGGCGCCTGCGTGGGATATTCAGTTAGCCGTGCGCGATGTGCGCTTGGAGCAATGGTTAAATGTGGCGCCTGCCGCCAGCAAAAAAACCGACCAGCAAGCCCATCCCCCAACGCCACCGCCTTACATTCAGGGGCAGTTGAGTGGCAAAGCCAAACTGCAAGGGCGGGGACGCTCGACTGCTGCATTGCTCAAATCGCTCGATGGCGAATTGGCGTTCATGGTGGCAAAAGGTGAAATTTCACATTTAGTCGTTGAGGCGGCAGGCTTGGATATCGCCCAAGCGGTGGGCGTGCTGATCAAGGGCGATCAGCCTTTGCCGATGCAATGCGCCGTGATGGGATGGCACGCGAAACAAGGGGTATTGACGCCTGATGCCGCCCTGATTGATACACCGGTGACCACGGTGACGATGCAGGGCGAGGTGAATTTGGGTCAGGAGCAACTCAATCTGAATGTGCAGGCCAGTCCGAAAAACTTTTCGCCGTTTACCGTGCGTGCGCCAATTTTGGTGACCGGTCCCTTTGTCGATCCGCAAGTGACGGTGAGTCCCGGCCCGATTGCCGCGCGGGTTGCAGGCGGGGTTTTGCTGGCATTGATCAATCCATTTGCCGCCATCTTGCCATTTCTTGATCCTGGCAGTGCTTCCGCTGTCCACGATGATGGCTGTCAACATACCTTGCAACAGTTAAAAACCCGTAAGCAAAGGTGAATCAGGCATGAGGGGGAGACAGGCAAAAAAGAACCCAACCGAAGTTGGGTTTAGGGAGCGATTTTGGAGATAACGCTTACGGATAACAATAAGCATAAGCTGTGCCAGATTTTAATTTACTTTGAAATCAGATACATAGATAGTTTACGACCGGATTTGATTCTTTTCCGATTGCGGATGGTTTGATTCCTTGCACCAGCATGGTGCAAGTCGTGCCATGCTGGCGCATCAATGCAGTGTCTACTGCGCGTGCAACGGTGCGCGCCTTAAAAAACAGCTGCTGGCGAGACGCATACGACAGGTGCATACCAGGGTCGCCTCATGGTAAAATCTCGCCTCATTGTTATTGATACGGAAACTTGATCGTCATGTTTAGCTTTTCAAGAAATTTAAGCGTTGCAGACCCGGCGTTGGCCGAAATGATTTCTTCTGAGGTAGAGCGTCAACATCAACATATTGAGTTGATTGCCTCAGAAAACTACACCAGCCCTGCGGTGATGGAAACCCAAGGCTCACAACTGACGAACAAGTATGCAGAGGGTTATCCAGGCAAGCGTTTTTATGGTGGTTGTGAATTTGTTGACCAAGTGGAACAATTGGCGATTGATCGCCTGAAAGCTTTGTATGGCGCGGAATATGCCAATGTGCAGCCACATTCTGGTTCACAAGCCAACCAAGCCGTTTATTTTTCTATTCTAAAACCAGGTGACACCATCATGGGGATGAACCTGGGTCACGGGGGGCATCTGACGCACGGCTCCCCGGCTAACCTCTCCGGTAAGCTGTTTAATATCGTGCCCTATGGTTTAAACGAAAAAGAAGAAATTGATTACGACGAAATGGAGCGCCTTGCGATTGAGTGCAAGCCGAAGCTGCTGATTGGCGGGGCGTCAGCCTACGCCTTGCGCTTTGATTGGGCACGTATGGCAGAAATCGCCAAAAAAGTCGGCGCATATTTCATGGTCGACATGGCGCATTATTCTGGTCTGATTGCGGGTGGGGTGTATCCTAACCCAGTGCCACACGCCGATTTCGTCACTTCTACTACGCACAAAACGCTGCGCGGTCCTCGTGGCGGCATTATTATGGCCAAGGCAGAGTTCGAAAAATCACTCAACTCAAACGTATTCCCTAGCTTGCAAGGGGGGCCGTTGATGCACGTGATTGCGGGTAAAGCGACTGCGTTCCTTGAGGCGGCCCAACCGGAATTTAAAGCGTATCAGGCACAAGTGGTGAAAAACGCCAGCACCATGGCGACTACCCTGGCTGCACGTGGTTTGCGCATTATTTCAGGCCGTACTGAGTCCCACGTATTCTTGGTAGATCTGCGTCCTAAAGGGCTGACCGGTAAAGCGGCAGATGCTTATTTGGGCCAAGCGCACATTACCGTCAATAAAAACTCGATCCCTAACGATCCCGAGAGCCCATTTGTGACCTCCGGCATTCGTATCGGTACGCCTGCGATTACCACCCGCGGTTTTAAAGAAGCCGAAGCTGAGCAAGTGGCCAATCTGATCGCCGATGTGTTAGAGCAACCTGAAAATGCCGAAGTGATTGCGGCGGTAAAAGCCAAAGTACATGCCTTGGCCGATCAGTTTCCGGTATACGGCAAATAAGCACGCTGGCTTTTAACCGCCATGAAATGTCCTTTTTGCGGTGCTGACGACACGCAGGTAGTGGATTCCCGCCTCAATGAGGAGGGAAATTCAATCCGGCGTCGTCGTCGCTGTCAGGTGTGTGATAAACGCTTTACGACTTATGAGACGGCAGAACTCCATCTGCCGCAAGTCGTTAAGCAAAACGGCAATCGCGAAGAGTTCAAGCGAGAAAAGTTACGTTTGTCTTTCACGCGCGCCCTCCACAAGCGCCCGGTGCCAACCGAGTATGTGGATAAAGCACTGGATCGTATTGTGCAAAAAGTGCTCGGTTTGGGCGTGCGCGAAGTGCCAGCCCGCCTATTAGGCGAAACCGTGATGCAAGAGTTGAAACAAATGGATCAGGTGGCGTATATCCGCTTTGCCTCTGTCTACAGAAGCTTTTCGGATGTGGATGATTTTCACAATGCAATTCGGGATCTGGATAACTAAGTATCAACCAAACATCATCAGCATCGTCGGCTAAATGGCCTGCCAAAAATGGTAAGCGATGCCGCGAACGGGCGGATTTAATAAGGGTGGGCGTATGAAACTGATCAAGCTGTCTGCGGTCGCATTAGCGGTATTTACGGTCATCCTCACCATTGTGTTTTTTACTTGGTGGGCGTTTAAGGACGAAGCGGTTTTTGGCAGTGAAAAGTTCGACCAGACCCGCTGGATGTCATTGGCAAACACGGTGCAAGCCGAGTGTCGCCGGGGCGACATGGCCTATGATCTCAAAAATCATATTCTAATTCGTGGCGCGCAAAAAGAGGCCGTGATGGCTTTGCTGGGGCGCCCCAGCCTCGAGGATGCAAACGCGCTAGAATATGATATCGGCAAGTGTATGCATGTGTATCATGCCCTGCGCATCTATTTCGATCAGAATGGGCGCTTAACCCATAGCCAGATTTCCTCTCACTAACCCCCATCGCGAGTTAGGCGAATGCGGGCAACAATCCCACTGTGTGTGATCTTGAAGGTTTGTAACGCTTGCTAAAGGTTTGCATAAAATCAGCCAGTTGTTCGGCCGCGGCAACTTCGAGTCCGTTATAAATAGAAGCGCGGATGCCGCCGATGCTGCGGTGTCCATTCAAGCCTGAGAACCCGGCTTGATGTGCAGCTTGCAAAAAGGCCTGTTCAATCTCTGCATTAGGCAAATTAAACACCACATTCATGTTTGAGCGGTCTGCTACCGCCGCCCGACCACGGTAAAAGTCGGCATGGTTATCGATTGCCTGATATAAACAATCTGCTTTTTGTTGGTTGCGTTTAGCAATATTGTGTAAGCCGCCAATCTCATCGCGTAACCAACGGGTCACCAGTAGCACACTATAAATAGCGAATACGGGCGGGGTGTTATAGATAGAGTGCGCGTCCGCTTGGGCATGGTAGTTGATAAAGCCAGGTAAATCGCTAGGCAAGCAGCTGAGAAAGTCATCGCGCAGAATGACCAGTGTCACGCCTGCAGGTCCGATGTTTTTCTGCGCATGCGCATAAATCATGGCATAGCGGTTGAACGCACCGGGCGCGGACAACAAGTCAGAAGACATATCACAGATTCGTGGCACATCTTCGCGGCCGGGCACGCGATGAAACTGCAGGCCTTCTACGGTCTCGTTTGAGATGTAATGAAAGTAAGCGGCCTGCGCAGACAATTGCAATTCGGCGTCGGTGGGTAGCCTAGCAAATTGATCGGATTTGCCGCTCCAAGCCAATTGCAGTTTCCCGGATTTTTCTGCCTCATGAATGGCTTTCCCGCTCCAGTAACCGCTATGGATATAGTCAGCCGACTGGCCATTGCGTAGCAGATTCATTGGCAACATCGAAAACTGCTGCGTGGCGCCGCCTTGCATCATCAATACCCGCGTGGAGGCAGGTAAGCCCATTAAATGCCGAATATTGTCTTCTAGTTCATGCACCACTTGCGCGAACCACTCAGAGCGGTGGCTGATGCCTAAAATAGACAGTCCTACTTCTGGTACGCACAGCATGGCGGTGTGTAGCTGTTGCAAGACGCTTTCAGGCAATGCGCCGGGGCCACCAGAAAAATTGAGTTGATTGGCATTGAGTTTCATCATGCGCTCTCCAGTAAAGGTTGCGGCTGTAATGCATATACATATTGCTCAAAGGCCTGCTGCAGTTTGGCGATTTGTGCGGCTTTGAACGGGAATAAACTGGCAGAGTCCATGGCATGCACTGCCATGATGTGGTCAATCTCGAAGATCAACAGTTGGCCTTGTTTGGTCTCTGCACAGTCGATACATAAATAGTCGAGCGGCAAGCGCTGGTAAATAGCCGCTAACGCGGATTGATGTCGGGCAACAAATTGAGAGAAGTTTTGCATAAACAAACCTTCTTCAGCACGTTTTTCGGCGGCGTCATACATGCCGGCATTGACGTAATGCACCATCCAGTCGCTCGAAATGGCCATATGGCAGATAAACGGTTGCCCACGCAGCATAGCGATGCGATATTTGCGGAACTGACCATCTTGGCTACTGTAATCCACAAAGCGTGACACAAAAAATGTCGTACTTTGCACCTGCCTTAAATAGTCTGCTAGTTCGCTGGCTTGGGTGATTTTGGCCAGATCGTTGCCGGCTTGCGAGCCGACTGGCCGAATAATCAGCGGCAGAGCGGGTAAGCCATCCGCTTGATCCGCATTGGCATCGGATTGCATGCGCAAACGAGTAACCACTTGGCTACGCGTGAGTTGGTGCGTGCGAGGGATGTCCAAGCCTGTGATGCCTTGCAGAAGCGCACTCAACTGATCACGGTTCACCAGTGGCAGTAAATGCGGTTGGTTGATCACTGGCTGCGGATGGTCGACCAAGCGCGCTTGAACGGCTTCTAGGAGTGCATGGTTTGCTTGGCTATCTGACAAGGTCACCATCACGGCATCGTGCGCTGGGAGGGGCGACGGTAACGGCTGCGCCACCGTGGCATAGTAATACAGCAATTCGATGGGACTGTTTTCTAACAAACAGTCGATGGGCGTGTTTTCAGACAAGTCGCCTGCGGTCATGATCAACAGCAATCGGGCTCGCGCAGGCTGACAGTTGGCTGGCCGACGATACAGTCGTTGTAATGACAGCGCTTGTTCCTGAATCGCTAAGCCCATCTCCCGCATTTTCAAGCACAAGAAACCAGTGGCTAAGTTCATCCACAATACCGCGTTGTCTTGATCCTGGTTTGCCTGCACCAGTAAGGCTTGCGTGCGTGCTTGTAAGTCTCCGCCACTTAAGCTCATGCGTAAAAAAGGCGCAAGTCCCTGAAAAGTTTGACTAGTATCCGCTTGGGTCAAGGTATTTAGTAACTCTTGTAGATAACGATACTTTTCTGCCGCCCGCGTCGAGGACCAGAAATCATCGCTAGTGAATACCTGTTCACCATTCACCGTTACCATCACCTGATAAGGTTGCCCAAGGACTTGTGTATGGATAAAACTGGCAAAAGACTCCGCAAAGTCTTCCTGCACATTCAGGCTAGCGTATAGGGTCGGAAACGCCGTGCGCGCCAAGTCGCGATAGAGACTGTGTGCCTCCGTTGCAGCCATCGCGGGCTTGCCATAAAATGTAATGTTTTCACGTTGCGGTAACTGCTGTTCGGGTCGTGGTTGTCCATCAGTTTGCCAGCACAGACTAGTAAATTGACCCGCAACGGTAGGTAAGGGTAATGACCAACCCGCCGGACACAGATCTGTCATGGTAGCGACGACATGGCCAAATTCATGTAGGAGTAAAAAGCGCAAGGCTTGCAGACGGTGATCCTGATCTGCTTGGGCAATCTTGACGGCGATCTGCACACTGGCGTCTTTGGTAAACACAGAGCGCTCTTTCCAACTGGCCCAATCATTCGCCGAGGGTTGCTGCAGCGCATCACAGTCGATCACAATGACAAAACCAATATTGCTACTGCCATCACCCAAGGCCACCATGTCGGTGAATCCGGAGGCGCCAATGCCGCGCGCCAAAAAAATTCCCAGCACCGACTTGTGCAGCATACTTAATAGGTTCTCTGGTAACGCTGAAAGCGCTTGTGCGAGATCGGCTTGCCAGTGGGGATCTGTGACTAGTGGAATAGGGGTTTGCATCGCTTGCGACTGGGCATATTCCGTCAAGAAATGTTGCAAGTCTGCGCTAGGCGGCACGGTGCGGTGATGCAATGGGCTTGCGTATAAGCCCAACCAGGGCGTGGGGTCGGCGATATAAATCATGCCTTAGTGTATCGCCCCTTCGCGCGCGGGCTAATGATAAAAAAACTGGCAAACACCACGGTATTCGGCACTTCACAACCCCGCATGCGCCGCGCGATGGCAGCGTGCAATGTGCACAAAAAACCCGCAAGCACGGGTTTTTTTGTATGATGGCAATCTATGCTAGAAAGTGTACAAGATATTGAATGGATGACGCGCGCCTTGCGGCAAGCTGCGCGCGGCTTATATACCACTACGCCCAATCCGCGGGTGGGCTGTGTCCTTGTTAAGCATGGTCAGGTAATTGGTGAAGGCGCACATCTCAGAGCTGGCGAGCCGCATGCGGAAGTGCATGCTTTGCGTGCGGCTGGCGAGCAGGCCAAAGGCAGCACCGCATACGTGACGCTCGAACCCTGTAGTCACTTCGGTCGCACCCCACCGTGTGCTGATGCGCTGGTGCAGGCGGGGGTGCGTCGGGTGGTAGTGGCCATGCAAGATCCCAATCCGCTAGTGTCTGGCAATGGGATCGCGCGTTTGCAAGCGCAGGGCATCGCTGTCACCTTAGGGGTATGTGAGGATCAGGCACGCGCCTTGAATCCGGGCTTTGTGCAGCGCATGACCACGCAGCGCCCGTATGTGCGGCTCAAGCTGGCCGCGTCTTTAGACGGGCGAACGGCCTTGGCCAACGGCGAGAGCCAATGGATTACCTCGGCTGAGGCGCGTCAAGACGTGCACCACTGGCGCGCGCAAAGCTGTGCCATCATCACTGGAATCGCCAGTATTTTAAAAGATGACGCTGCGCTGACGGTGAGAGCGGTAGCGACGCAACGGCAACCACTCAGAGTGATCGTTGACAGCCAGCTGCGTATCCCACTGAGCGCTAAGGCCTTGCAGGATGGCAACGCGCTGGTGGCTTATGCGCAAGGCGATGCAGCAAAACTGGAGGTCTTGAACGTGATGGGGGTGCGCACCTTGCACGCCCCGAATGGGCATGGGCAAGTGGATCTTGGCTTATTAATGCAGACATTGACGGCATTGCCGTGTAATGAGGTGATGATTGAAGCCGGCGCTACCCTGAATGGTGCTTTTTTACAAAGCGGGCTGGTCGATGAATTGCTGATGTATTACGCGCCCAAGTTGATGGGAGACCAGGCGAGAGGCATGTTCGCGCTGCCCTCGCTGCAACAGATGTCGGGTGTGCACGATTTAACCGTGTTGGAACTACGACAGTTTGGGCAGGATATTCGGATACAAGCCCGTTTGCGCGATTGATGAGCTATGTTAATTGATACCCATTGCCATCTTGATGCCAGCGAGTTCGATGCAGATCGTGACCAAGTTTGGCTGCAAGCGCAACACGAAGGCGTGCGGGCCGTCGTCATTCCGGCCGTCACACAAGCGACTTTTCAGCCCATCATGCAGTGGTGCGCGCAGCAGCCGCAAGCGGGCTTTGCGCTAGGCTGGCACCCGATGTATATCGATCAAGCCCCCGAGCAGGCGTTGCAACAACTGTCAGACACTGTGGCGCAGGTATTGTCCGGGCCACAAGCGCATCAGTTAGTGGCGATTGGCGAAATCGGCCTAGATTTTTTCATCACACAAGACAATGCGGCCAAACAAATTGCTTTGTTTGAGGGGCAACTACAAATCGCTAAACAATTTGAGTTGCCGGTGATTCTGCATGTGCGGGGGGCGATTGATAGCGTGCTTAAATCTCTGCGTAAACATCGTGTGCAAGGCGGCATTGCCCACGCATTTAATGGCAGCATGCAGCAAGCCAACATTTTTGCGCAGTTAGGGTTTAAATTGGGATTCGGCGGCGCAATGACTTGGCCACGCGCACTCAAAATCCGTCAACTTGCGGCAGAATTGCCATTGGAGCAGTTGGTTTTAGAGACGGATGCGCCAGACATTCCCCCTGTTTGGCTCGGTCATCAGGGTCGAAATAGTCCAGTGCATTTAAAAAGAATAGCGGAAGAACTATGCCTAATTCGTGGCTTAGAAACTTCGCAACTCATTGAAATGATAGGCAAAAATTCTAAGCAAGTTTTACCAAATTTAGGCCATTTATGCACATGACTTAAAGTGACACATTAAGAATGTGTCGAAAGTGTTTCAATTATAGTAGTGCTTTATAAGTCATTGATTTAATTGAATAAAAAAATAGATTAAAAAATGAACTTTCGGAAAAAGTCCTTATAAATTGGTAAGTTACGGAATTAAGACACAGCAATCCACAAAGTTATCCACAGATTTTGTGGATGGAAAAATACAGTGTTTGTCCTACAGGAAAATCAAGTGCTTTTACAAACTTTACAATTATTGATTGTGCACGTTCAGGCTACTTTTTATGCGTATTCATGATCAACATTTCCGTACGATTTGGCCCACGCAAAATGCAGTCTCTCTAATTGATCAGACACGTTTGCCGTTTGAGTTTGTCATCGTCAGCGTGACGACATTAGCAGAGGTTTGCCATGCGATTCGCCACATGCAAGTGCGTGGCGCGCCATTGATCGGTGCCGCAGCCGCGTATGGGGTCGCCCTGGGTATTCAATCCAGCGCGACGGAGACGGCTTTGGCGGCGGTGGTGCAGCAATTGATTGCGACCCGCCCCACGGCGGTGAATCTGGCTTGGGCGGCTCATCGCATGCAACAACAATTATTGGCGGTGCCCGAGGCCGCACGCGCTTCAGCCGCTTGGCTATTTGCACAGGCGATTGCCGATGAGGATGTGGCGCAAAATCTGGCCATCGGCCAGCACGGCAAGGCCTTGATCGCCGCCAAAGCCAGTGTGGATGCACAACAGACCATTAATATCCTCACCCATTGCAATGCTGGTTGGCTGGCGACGGTGGATGGCGGCACGGCATTGGCGCCGATTTATGCGGCGCATGATGCGGGCCTCAAGGTGCATGTGTGGGTGGATGAAACGCGCCCGCGCAACCAAGGGGCGAGTTTGACCGCTTGGGAGCTTGCACAACACGGGGTTCCGCATACGGTGATTGCCGATAACGCCGGGGGCCATTTAATGCAGCACGGGCAAGTGGATATGGTTATTGTGGGGGCAGACCGCGTCACGCGCGAGGGCGACGTGTGCAATAAAATCGGGACCTATTTAAAAGCGCTGGCCGCCTATGATCAAGGGGTGCCATTTTATGCGGCGGTGCCGACACCCACCATCGACTGGCAAGTGGCGCGCGGGGCCGATATCGACATTGAAATGCGTGATGCTGACGAAGTGGCGTATATTTCTGGTCAAGCGCCGGATGGCCGATGGCAACGGGTTCGTATCATCCCGCATGAGAGTACCGCACTAAACCCGGCATTTGACGTGACCCCCGCCCGACTGGTGACCGGCATTATTACCGAGTGTGGGATCTTTGCGCCGGCACAATTGCATACACTGGGGCAGTAACATGACCACACCAGACCCCGCAGCGCAATTGCTGCAAGCAGCGCAAAAGATGGCGCAATTAGGCCTGAATAAAGGCACCTCTGGCAATGCCAGCCTGCGGCTGGCGGATGGGCTGCTGATTACGCCCTCTGGCATCCCTGCTGAGCAGTTAACGGCGCAAAGCATGGTGTTTATGGATTGGCAGGGCGTGGCTGAAGCTGGGAAAAAACCCTCCAGCGAATGGCGCTTTCATCGGGATATTTTGCAAGCCAGATCGGATATGCATGCAGTGGTGCATTGTCATAGCATGTTTGCGACCACGATTGCTTGCATGGGCCGTGACGTCCCGCCGTTTCATTACATGATTGCCACGGCGGGGGGCGACAACATTCGCTGCGCACCGTATGCCTTATTCGGCACGCAGGCGCTCTCAGAGGTGGCAGTGACCGCGCTGCAAGATCGTCTTGCCTGCTTGTTGGTCCACCATGGCATGATTGCACTTGGCCGCAATCTAGCGCAAGCACTGGCGATTGCGGTAGAGGTGGAAAATTTGTGTGAGCAATATTGGCGACTGTTGCAATTCGGTGAGCCGACCCTGTTGACTGCTGCACAGATGCGTGAAGTGCAGGCACAGTTTCGTGGCTATGGCCAGTGGGCCCAGTCAGAGTCACAATTTGGGGAACAGGGCCAGCGTGGTGAGTCTGAGTAATTGCCTAGGGTCGCAGAGGTAAACATCCCCGGTGATGGCAAGTATCGCCTGTGCTGGGGCATGACATTTAAGCAGTACCCCGCCGGATTCGACGGCGTTGAGGCCTTTGGCATAGCGCGTGGCGAGTGCCTCATCTGGCGTCCAGCAAAAACCAATCTGATGTTGATCAAATAAAAACCAGCTTTCGCCGCGATACAAGGTCGCACCTTGCGCCACATCGTTTGGCAAAGCCTTTTTAAGCAGCTTTAATACCAAGTCATCGTCTTTGACTTTTGCGCGCAAATCGCCCCCATATTGCGTCCACAGGGAGGCAATCTGTGTTTTTTGAAAAACCGTATCGTCTGTAATGCGGGTGAGATATTCAAAGGTAGCTCGCCACAGTTGGGCATCGACTGCGTTAACATAGGCACCCAAACAAAACTGTTTGGCTAGAGATTGCGGGCTGTGCTTCACGGCGCGGGGGAGGTTGCAGGCGGTGGGTTACGGGTCCACTCGCCCTCGATCAGTTTTTCTTGTGGTTGGAACTGTTGTTTGTAGGCCATTTTCTGGCTGTCGGCGATCCAATAGCCTAGGTAGACATAAGGCAACTCTAACTGCTTGGCCCACTCGATTTGCCACAGGATGCTGTGGGTGCCGTAACTGGCTTTTTCGCTGGTATCGTAAAACGTATAGACCGCAGATAAGCCATCCATCACCATGTCGATCACACTGACCATCTTCAGCGTACCTTGCGCATCACGAAACTCCACCATCAGGCTGTCAACATTGCTTTGACATAAAAACTGCTGATACTGGTTAGCTTCATCCTCCAGGTCGTTTAGGCGCTCAGTGCCTTGGTGTCGCTGTTGCTGATAGGTTTGATACAGGGCAAAGTGTTCTTCGTAGTAGCCGGCCTCTAGGATGGTGACCTGCAAGTCACTGTGCTGTTTGAAGGCGCGGCGCTGACTTCTGGTCGGTTGAAAGTCGTTTACGGGGATGCGCACCGACACGCAGGCATTGCAATGTTCGCAGTGCGGGCGATAGGCGAACTTGCCGCTGCGTCTGAAGCCTTGCTGGATCAAGCCACTGTAGACTGGACCGGTGACCAGATTTTGTGGCGTGGCGATCAGGCTTTGCGCCAGTTTCTTTGGCAGGTAACCACAGGCATAAGCCGTGGTGACATAAAACTGCATTTTTTGTAGCGGGGCATCATTAGGTAATGTCATATTGCACCAGCGCGTTCAATTGCGCGATAAATCGGTCTCTTGGAATTTCATCAGCACCAAAGCTTGCAAGCAGCGGTGTATGCATCTGACAATCAATCATACCGACTTGTTGCATTTGCAACCATTGCACCATGTGAACAAAGGCCACTTTGGAGGCGTTACTCACATGGTGAAACATACTCTCGCCATAAAACATGCGACCCATCTTTACCCCATAACATCCACCCACTAATTGTCCATGCTGCCAAGCTTCAACACTATGTGCGTAGCCCATGCGATGCAATTGGTGGTAGGCATCAATCATCTCTTCACTGATCCAAGTCCCTGGCTGTCCCGGACGTGGGGTTTCTGCGCAGGCTTGCATCACCCTCTTAAAATCGGTGTTAATACGAATCTCAAAAATTTGCTGCTGGATCACTTTACGTAACGAGCGCTGAATGGTGAGCTGTTCTGGAAACAACACCATACGCGGGTCAGGGCTCCACCAGAGGATCGGTTCTCCGGGACTAAACCAGGGGAATATGCCTTGCCGGTAGGCAGCCATGAGTCGGTTGGCCGATAAGTCACCGCCAATCGCGATGAGTCCATTGGGCTCAGTCAAAGCCTGTGATAAAGGAGGGAAAGCCGTCTCGGTCCTCAGAATACGCACTGGCCCGCCTGGCAACCGGTAAAAGGATTCAGCCATACTGCTTAATTAAATTGAAAGGGATCGTGCTTGCCTACCCATTCTATAACCTTGTTGCCGGGCATGCCACGGGCAATGCCAAATCCCTGTGCGTAATCACAACCGAGTTGCGCCAGAATGCCTGCTTGTTCTGCATTTTCTACCCCTTCAGCAACGACTTTACGACCAAAATCACGGCACAGGGTCACTACGCCTCTGATCACGGCGAGATCTTCCTGATTGCTCAGCATATTATGAATAAAGGACTGGTCGATTTTGATGATGTCCACGGGTAGTCGACGCAAATAAATCAATGAAGAATAGCCCGAGCCAAAGTCATCAATGGAGAATGAAACCCCGAGCGACTGGCATTGTTGAATGACGCGGTTAACGATCGCAAAGTCGCTGATGGCCGCACTTTCAGTGATTTCAATGTGCAGTTGTGTGGGTTGAATGGCAGGGTACTTTTCAAATAACTTGGCCAATTGATCAACAAACTGTTTATCCATCAAATGTTGCGCTGCAATGTTGACGGACACTTGTGTGTGTAGCCCTTGCGTTTGCCATTCTGTGAGTTGGCGGAGGCTCTCCTCCATCACCCAATGACCGATGTCAATGATAAGACTCGTGTGTTCGACGACATTGAGAAAGTCATTGGGGTAGAGCAGACCGCGCGCAGGATGTTGCCAGCGTAATAGCGCCTCGAAACAAAAGAGTTTGCCTGACTGCATGCACACTTGCGGCTGATACACCAGTTTGATGTCACTGTTCTGAATCCCACGCAATAAATCCCTTAACAGCAGTTGTTGTTGCTGTGATTGTTGCGCAGAGGCGAGATCAAATAAGTGAAATTGATGTCCGCCATGGGTTTTCGCATGATACATGGCATGGTCAGCATGCCTGAGTAGGGTGTCTGGTGGATTATGGTCCAGCGGGTAAAGGGTGTAGCCAATACTGGCTGAGATCGAAAACTTGAACTTATCTATCGAGAAGGGCTTTTCAATCGCTGCCAATAGTTTTTTTAGCAAGCGTGTATATTCAACTTGTGTGCGTCCACCACACAATAGCATCGCAAACTCATCTCCACCCAGCCGGGCGAGGGTATCCTCGGGCTTGAGCAGGTTGGTTAATCGGCTGGCCAGTTGCATCAAAAGTTTATCGCCAAACTCATGGCCATATTGATCATTCACAATTTTAAAATCATCCAGATCAATGTAACAAACCGCCAGCAGGGACTGTTGACGCTCCGCTTCCAGCAAGGCTTGTTGCAAGCGGCTAGAAAACAAGACTCGATTGGGCACTTGCGTTAACACGTCATGATAAGCCAAGTGTTCCAGCATGTTTTGCTGCTCTTTGGCCCGGGTGATGTCAGAAAATAATCCGACATAATGCTGAAAGTGATTTGTCGCATTCATCACCGGGGACAATTCCAGTGCGATCAAGTATTCGTGCCCGTCGCGATGGCGATTCCAGACTTCGCCTTGCCACTCCTGAAAAGCCAGCGCACCTTGGTAGAGTGACGAAAAAAAGTCTGGCTGTTGCGCGGCAATGCCTAATGCTGTGGGTGATTGCCCGATGGCCTCTGCTTGGCTGTAGCCAGTAATGACGCTAAAAGAAGGGTTGCACTGCACAATCAGCCCGTGTTCGTCGGTAATGAAAATAGCGTCATGGGCGTGATCAAATACACTGGCCGACACTTTCAAGCGATTTGCGTTGGCATGAATTTGGTTCACCATTTCACGCAAGCGCCGCCGCATTTTAATCATGTTGGCAATCAGTGTATCCGGCGCTGCCGACGTCTGATCTTCAGCAAAATCGCCACTTTCGATGCGCATGAGCATTAATTTTGCGGTTTCTGGCTCCCCGCCCAGAGGGTTTAACACAAAGCGTTGCAATCCACTGATAATCGCCAGCAACACCACTAGCGTTAAAATCAATGTAATCATCATCACCGGGGAAAGTGCACCCAGTGCTGCCCAATACGCCTCATTGACTGGGTACAAGATATTGATTTCAAAGTCCCATTCTGGGACGTATTTAGTGACTTTTTTCCAACGGTGTGTTTTGTCTTCTAAAGCATCTAACGCTTTTTGTTGGCTCACGCCCGCCGTTAAAAAGCGAATTTTGCCGCCGCCATCAGTGATCGCGACAAAGCCTTGTTCTAAAAAGCCCCATTGTCGAATCGCCTGATCAATCGCATTGAAATCCAGTTTATAGCCCACATACCAAGCACCGATGAGGCGTTTGTTTTGATCAAGCATGGGCTCGTAGCGCGACAAATAAGCTTCGCCCAAAATATCCACCACGCCATAGTAAGTCTCGTTTTTTTGTAGGTGCTCAATCGCCTTGCCATAAGGATTTAACTCCGTGCCAAAGGCATTTGTGCCATCTGCTTTTTTTACATTGGTCGCGATGCGGAGAAACTGCTGCCCACGTTTGACGAAAATGGTGGCGGTGCCGCTGCCAATCCGGGTGACAGAATCTACCAGTAGCGTTCTGCCGGTTTGCGAGGTATCACCAAAACGCAAATTAGGCACTTGCGTGCCCAGCATATCCGTGATGCCATCAATATTCGGCGGCCCTTCGGCAGCGGCGTACTGTTTGAGTAGCGCCATGCTCGACAGCACATGCTCGCTGACTAGCGTTCTGGCTGTCACCAGCAGGTTGGCCAGTTTTTGCGTTTCTTCGTTGGCTTTTGCTTCGATGTTATTGAGGTGTTGGTTGAAGATAAAACCAAATGAAATGAATCCAACTAGCAGGCCAAAGGCTGCCAAAGGCAGTAGAATTTTCCTGAAAAGCGTGTAATTCTTCATAGTCGATTTAATAATTATTAGAGACAAGACACCCCATGCATAACACGGTTATACATCGCTTTTAAGCGGTCCGCAATCAAAAAACAATCGGTCGCGCATGCATACTTTGCGCGATGCTATGGTCTTCTGGGCCTAGGTCGTATTTGTGCGAGCCCTGATATTCTTTTTAAGCAACTTTGTAAGCGGTGGCGACGCGGCTGTAGGATGCCGTCAGCTACTCAGATTTATATAGAAAAATGATTTCAAATCAATCGATTAACGCGTAAAATGCCCAACTCTTAAGCATTGCTGGTCATTCGCGTGGAAATTTACACCTCCCTTACTGCCAAACCTGTTAACAGCTATCGTCCTTATTGGGCCAAGCGCTTCGGCACGGCGCCCATGCTGCCGATGAGCCGGGCTGAAATGGATGCGCTTGGATGGGATAGTTGCGACATTATCCTGGTGAGCGGCGATGCCTACATTGATCACCCTAGTTTCGGTGCAGCGTTGATCGGCCGATTACTCGAGGCGCAGGGCTTTCGGGTGGGCATCATTGCGCAACCCGATTGGCAATCTGCCTCCCCATTTAAGGTGTTGGGTAAACCCAACCTTTATTTTGGGGTGACGGCAGGCAACATGGACAGCATGGTCAATCGTTACACCGCTGATCGTAAAATTCGCTCCGATGATGCGTATACCCCCAATGCCGAAGCCAATCGACGCCCTGATCGCGCGGTGCTGGTCTACTCGCAGCGTTGTAAAGAAGCCTATTCAGACGTGCCGTTAGTGATTGGCAGTATTGAAGCGAGCTTGCGACGAATTGCGCATTATGACTACTGGTCGGACAAAGTGCGTCGGTCTATCTTGATTGATTCTAAAGCCGATTTACTGCTTTATGGCAATGCCGAGCGCGCCATTGTGGAGCTCAGCCATCGCATTGCTCGCGGTGAGCCGATCCAAGATATCCAGGATATTCGTGGCACGGCGTTTGTTCGCAAAACACTCCCTGCTGATTTTGTCGAGGTTCCCTCTACCCGGTTAGATCGTCCCGGGGTCGTTGAACAGCATGAAGATCCCTACGCCATGAAAATGGGCAAGGCCGATGCCAGTTGCGCGACTGAAAGCAACAGCACTGACCCTGCCGCAGTCGCGCCCACCATTAGCCTGCCGTTGCCGCTCAAGGCGGCTAAGGTGCCGCGTGAACGCCAGGTGATTCGCATGCCTGCGTTTGAAGAGGTAGTGGATGACCCAGTCATGTATGCCCACGCCTCGCGCGTATTGCACTTAGAGGCAAACCCCGGCAATGCACGGGCGTTGGTGCAGAGACACGGACAGCGTGAGGTATGGCTGAATGCGCCGCCGATTCCGCTGAGTACCAAAGAAATGGACTACGTGTACGATTTGCCTTATGCGCGCAAGCCACACCCGGCTTATGGCGATGCCAAAATACCGGCCTGGGACATGATTCGTTTCTCGGTCAATATCATGCGTGGCTGCTTTGGCGGCTGTACCTTCTGCTCGATTACCGAGCATGAAGGCCGCATTATCCAAAGTCGCTCTGAAGATTCTATTTTGCGTGAGATCGAAGAAATCCGCGATAAAGTAGACGGTTTTACTGGGGTGATCTCGGATCTTGGTGGCCCAACCGCTAATATGTACCGCTTGTCCTGCAAATCGGAACAGATTGAAAAAAACTGCCGCAAGTTATCTTGCGTTTACCCCGGCGTCTGCGAAAACTTAAATACTGATCATTCGTCTTTGATTCAGCTGTATCGCAAAGCGCGCAATTTGCGGGGGGTGAAAAAGATTTTGATTGGCTCTGGCCTGCGCTATGACTTAGCCGTGAAATCCCCTGAATATGTCAAAGAATTGGTACAGCATCACGTGGGTGGCTATTTAAAAATCGCCCCTGAGCACTCTGAAGAAAATGTGCTCAGCAAAATGATGAAGCCCGGCATGGGCGCGTATGATGAATTCAAACGCATGTTTGAAAAGTTTAGCGCCGAAGCAGGCAAAAAACAGTATTTGATTCCTTACTTTATCGCAGCCCATCCGGGCACGACCGATGAAGACATGGTCAATCTGGCGCTGTGGTTGAAACGCAACGACTTCCGTTTGGATCAGGTGCAAACCTTTACACCAACGCCCATGGCGATGGCGACCGCCATGTATCACAGTGGCAAGAACCCTTTGCGCAAAGTTACCCCTGATTCTGAGACGGTGCCTGTCGCTAAAACTGGCACCATTCGTAAATTGCATAAAGCATTTATTCGCTACCATGATCCGCAAAACTGGCCGATCTTGCGCGAGGCACTTAAGAAAATGGGGCGTGCGGATTTAATTGGAAACGGTAAAAAGCATTTGGTGCCTGCGTATCAGCCTGCAGTGTTGCCACAAATTGTGCAATCAGACGGTAGTCGTTTTCAGGCAAAACCGATGCCTAAAGGCTTTAACCAGACAAAAAGCTTTGCCAGCCCGAAAAAGCTCTCGGCACCACGCAAAAAACATTAGCGTGCCCGCAGTCAAGGTGGGTTCGTCATATTGCTTGGGTCGATGCCAGCTTTGATTAATGTGGGCGGGCGGTAGTCCGATTGCGCTTGCCATTTGGCGATGACTGACGAATCTACGCTCACATTGACCGCTTTACGCGCCCCCTGTTTGACGCTATACGGCCGATAAAAGCGGCCATCTCCCGGGTTAAAGATGCCCTTGAACCAACCATACAAACCATAAGCAAAAGCTTTAAATGAATCGGTCGGGGCGGTTAAATAGGCGCGATCAGCGACTGTGTAAGGTTTGAGCTTTAACTGGGCTGCTTGCGCTTTGGCCAGCATCCAGGCCAATGCGATCCCGGCTAATGGGTCTTTGCCATAGCCACCGCCGACATTGGCATGGGCGCCGATAAACCAGCGCTGCTCAACGGCTACATTTTCTGCCTTTTGTTTGCCATCCTCATTAGTCCACATCGCTACTTCATAGGCTTCACGATGTTCATCGATCGCCATGGCGTGATAGGCATAAGAGACGATTTTGGATAATTCAGTGTCATGCCAGGCATAAAACCCATGCTCTGAAATCATGGTGCCGGGAATGCCTAAGGCGCCGACGGTATCCCATACGCCGAGAAAATGGATGCGCACATCGTGGCTGTAGTGTTGCCTGAATGCCATGCATGGGGCGCTATCGGGCGATGCTGACTTATCACGGTATAGCGTTTCTGCACGTTGTAATAAGGTGGGCGTGCTGGTTTTGAGTAAGCCGCATTTGCGGATCAGGCCCACCATGCTCCTCGCCGTGTAAGCGCCGCGACTAAATCCGAATACCCAAATTTCATCACCCGCTTGATAATGTTTTACTAGCCAATCGTAGCCTTGTAATAGGTTTTTACTGAGCCCATAGCCGAATAATCCCCCGCGCAGTTTATCGCCGGTCGCCGTGCCAACGCCAGGCTCATAAAAAAATCGCTGGTGAACTTCGCCGTCATCTTCTTCAATGAGCGTGGAGAGTTGATACACATTGGTCAGGTCCTCGGGATCGTTCCATGTGCCATCAAACAATACAATCAGCCGTTCTTTTTTTCTCATGATGCTGCCTCTAAGGTATGTCAGCGAAGGGAAAATGCTTTGATAGCATGCGCATGCCACACAGCCCGATTCTCTGCATCCATGACCGTCTCAAGAAATGCGTTTTATGCGGGTCGGTGTCCACCGCTGGATCGGTCGAGTGCATGGTCATCTCCCTCAGCATAGGCTAGATAGAATGGCTTCTATGGTAGACCTGTATCATATATGTGACAACTATTGATTGTTTGCTGCGCTTTCTGCCTGATGGATGAAAGCGCTGCGTGGAACCGGGATTTGTGAGACGATGTCAGACCACCATTCAAAATGAGCGAGAGGGATGCAATGCGAAGGTTATGGCTATTGGCCGCGATATTTTTATTAGTGAGCCAGCCGCTACTCGCGGTTGAAAAAAGCCTGTTTTGGCAACTTGAATCCGCGACCGGGCAAGTGAGTTATCTATTTGGCACCATGCATACCGACGACAACCGCGTGACAGATTTTTCACCGGCGGTGTTGCAGGCGCTTAAGCATACCGATGTTTTCATGCTCGAAGTGGCCGATGCGCCGCCGCCAGGCTTACTGCAACTTTCTCAGGGCGATTTAAAACAGTATTTAACGGACGCTGAACTGGATAAAGTCATGCGTCTGGCTGAAATGCATGTGATGCCCAGTGAGGCAGTGCTCAAAATGAAACCCTGGTTGTTGGCGGTGATTTTTGATTTACCCAAGCCACAAACCCCCTTTGCACAAGACCTCTTACTGAAAGCAAAAGCGGAAGAGCTGGACAAACAAGTGCTTGGTCTTGAAGGCGCACAAGAACACTTTGGCGTGATGGATAGCATGAGTCAAGACGAGCAGTTACAAATGCTACGTGCGGTGCTCAAGCGCAGTCAAAAGCAGAAAGAAAATGATTTTGAAAAATTGATTAAGGCTTATATGGGCGGTGATGCCGAGCAGGTGGCCAGCATGGACGATGCGATGACGCGTGGCGTATTACCCGCCGCCCTGTGGCAGCGGATGCGCGTAAAGTTGCTCGATGAGCGAAATGTAGTGATGGCCGCACGCAGTATAGATCAAGCCAAGCAGCATCCGGTATTTATCGCGGTGGGTGCGGCCCATTTAGCGGGTCCAACAGGCTTGTTGCAAGCATTTAAGCAAGCCGGTTTTAAATTGATTCCTCTTAAAAAATAAGCGGGGCTGGTTGACTAGGATGGATGTGGGTTGGTGTGCGTTTCATGTGCAATACGTGTGATGTGTGCGACGAAATCAGCATCCTCCCCCACCAGCAGTCGCGGCAAATATGCGCGAAAATCTTCTCGCTGGCACCACTCGCGCATGTAGTCCTCCCACGACATCCAGCGGCGTAGGCGCTTCCCGCGCATATCCGGATCGTAGGTCAGCAAATAAGCACGTTCAAATAACGAAATCAATATTTCAAACAACACCAGCTTGCGCTCTTCTTGCTCTGGCGTCATCGGCATGGGGCCGCGTTGTGACCGCAATTGCAGATCCGGATAGGCCATGACCAGTTTTAAAAAATCGGTGTAATTGTCTGCCAATAGTTGGTAGACCTCTTCATCTTCATTTTCGCGTTCTTTACGCTGCTCTAACATAAAGGTGAGGATGGCCAGTGGTAAGCCCACGACGGTGACGATGTAACTGAGCAGTTCCCAAGTGGCGAGGTTCATGCGGGGCCTTGACCAGCTGCGCGTGACTAGCTCACTGCGCTGGCGTGTTGCTGAATGACATCCATGCATTCGTCAAACTGCAGAGATTTATCAAAAAAATACTCCACGCCCATGTTGTGCGCGAGGTTACGGTAATAGCTGTTGCCATGATTGGTTAACATGACGATATCTGGGGCTTTGAATGCATAACTTTGCTGGCGCGTATGCCGCACCACATCAAAGCCCGTGCCCTTGGCGAGTTCAATGTCCAACACAATCATGTCGTACTGTTTGCTATTAAGCAGCGCAATCGCCTCGTCACTGGTGGTGGCGATGTCCTTCACATCGAGCTGATCACAGTCATGCAACATCTCAACGATCACGTCACGGATCAGCGCAGAATCTTCAACCAAGAGCAGTCTATACATGACAAATTAACCCATGACTGGTGTCAATAATGACAAATCTAGACAATAGACGGTGGCAAACATAGGGTTAGCAGATGTGCTGCGCTTAATTAAGTAAACCGTATTTAATGGCATAGTAGGTTAAATCTGCGTTTGATTTCATTGCCATCTTTTCTAAAATGCGGCTACGGTAAGTGCTAACGGTTTTAATGCTAATAAACAGTTCATCTGCAATCGCGGTCGGGGTTTGGCCGGTGGCCAGTTTGACAAAGACCTGAAATTCCCGATCAGACAGCGTTTCATGTAGCTGTTTTTCAGAGGGGTGGCTCAGTTCGTTGGTCATTAACTCCGCGAGTTCGGCTGATATATAACGTTTACCCGCCGCCACTGTGCGAATCGCTAAAATGATCTCGTCTGAATCGGCATTTTTGGATAAGTAGCCTTTGCAGCCATTGCGCATCAAGTTAAGCGCATATTGGTCTTCAGCATAACCACTGAGCACCAGCACTGGCAATTGAGGTGCGACATGCTTTAACTCATGCAGGGTATCGACGCCGTTTTTATCCGGCATGGAGATATCCAGCACCATCGCATCAAATGTATTTTTGCGTACCAATTGAATGGCTTCCGCGCCTGAAGCAGCCTCTCCGGTGACTTGCAGGTCGTTTTCAAGTTCGATCAAGTTACGTAAACCATCACGCACAATACTGTGATCATCTACCAAAAGAATTCTTTTCATGTGGTTCTCTTAAACTTGTTAGTCAGGTGTTTTTTGTGCAGGGGCGGGACTAGCAGCCTCTGTCTCGCCAGTGGGTGCTGGTGCTGCATCTGGGGCTGGTGCCATCTCTTGTCTAAACAATTGCCAGTCTTGACTAATCATGGCCAGCGAATCCGCAAATAGCGGTTTTTTATGCCAGATGGCACGTACTGCCACAAAAGCGAGTATACCAATGATCGTCGGTACCAGCATGGCCAATCCTAGAATCAGTGTGCGATGCGGGTGTTGCCACAACAGCGAGAACAACCACATCAATCCAAGCAGCCCAGTAAAAATGAACATACTAAAAACCACCAGCATGCCTACCATGCTGGTGGCCAAGCGCTCGGTTTCCTCCAGAAAGTCCTGTTTTAATTGCTGCGCACGGTCTTCTGTGTAATCGGCAACATGATGTCGCAAATTGAATAGACTACTTTTCAAAGCGCTCACTTTGCGATTTAAAAATAAAACAGCGGCAAATTTCAAGAGGTTTAACCACATAACTTTCCTTGCTTACTCACCACGTTTGGTGCCTAACAGATATCCTATCAGTAAACCAACGCCAGCGGCTACCAGCACGGTGCCAAGCGGATGCTCTTGCACAGTATCCACTGTTTTATCTTTAATAGAATGATAAGTATCGCTGACTTCGCGCTGCACTTGTTCCTTCACACGGCCAGCTTTAGAAGAAAGATCGGATGCGATTGCCGCAGCATTTTCTTCATTGGTGAGCCGATCAATGTTGCTCTTCAGGGTTTGAATCAAATCTTTTGCTTTGTCTTGCGTGGTGTCAGCCGTGTCATTGACCGCATCCAATAGCTCGTTGGCGGTGGATTTTACTTGCGCAGCAATTTGCTCAATGGCTTGGTCAGATTTTTTGGCTAAACGGTCAGTTGTGTTCTCAACATTGTCTTTTGAAAAATTAAACATTTTGAAACTCCTTATTTAAATCGTCGGACATATAAATGAAAACATTCAGTTTGTATGAAGCTGAACTGAATAGGATTGTTTTCAACATGGGATCATCGTAATCCAAATACAGAGGATGTCTCATCAGCTAGTCACCGATATCCGAGTCAGAATTCTCTGACAGGGTGCGAGGCCCTGCATGTTTGCCGCGCACGTTCGACATCCACCTATCGCTGTTTACCTTACGCTGACGCCTGCAGTTTGACAAGCGACCTTTCGTCTCACCATGTTTGATCACTCGTTGCGTCGCACACGACTTTAAACGAATATTTACATATGTTAATATTTGGTGATAGTGTTCCGCTCATCCCGGGTCTTAAAAAGCAGCGTCCAGGGCATTATTCCTTTGAAAAGAGGGGGGAACAAAACCATGACCAAAACCATGACCAAAACAGGAATGTGTGCCGCACTCAGCCTGATGCTGATGGGGTGTGTCGCGCTGGATCAGCGTATTTATGAAGATAACTTTGCGTATTCGGATAGCAATCATGATGGCAGACTTAATCAAGACGAGTGGGCGATTTATATGCAGGACCGCTCGGTGAAAACAGCAAAAGCGGTCGGTTACAGCGACAAAGCGCTGTTTGATCACAAGCTATTTATCAAAGTGGATGCCGATCATGATGGCACTGTTTCTAAAAAAGAATATGACCAATTTATTTTGCAGGGGAATACCAATGAATACTATAAAAACATGCCTTAAGACCGGGCTAGGGATGTGCCGGTCAGGAGGGGAGGTGTCGTATGATCTGTAAAAATTGTACACGTGAGGTGTCCGGACATTTTTGCAGCCACTGCGGACAGAAAAGCGCTGAGCCACCGGTGACGCTGGCCTATTTTAGTCAGCAACTTCTCAGTAAAATCAATCCATTGCATGCTGGGAACGCGACGCTGTTGGGCTTTCTGTTACACCCTGCCCAAACCATCGTCGATTTTATACAGTGTAAACGCATGCAGATTGCGCAACCGCTCTCGGTATTGTTTGTTACCTCGGGTATCTATCTGCTGTTTAATGCTTATTTGGGTGACCATACCCTGAAAGCCCATATCGCTGCGACTGATAGCCGAAATATAGTATTGATCAAGTATTTTCTGCAAAGCTTTTACCAGAACTTGGGTTTCTCTTTGTTGCTGACCAGCTTACCATTTGCATGGCTGACTCATATCAGCTTTAAATGGGCCGGGTATCGTTATGCAGAACATGTGGCGATTCAACTCTATTTAGTCTCTTATGGCTTGGTGTTGTCTGTACTACAGCTGGTGCTTGAGCACTGGCGCGTTCAGGGCTTCAGCCTGATGAGCCCGACGCTATTTACCATATTGTTTTATACGGTATTGGGATTGGTGTTTTCTAAGGTGATGTCGGCCGAATATCACTTACAGATCGTGGTGAAATACCTGCTGTTGATGTTGCTGTTTATTGTGCTGTTGACGATGTGTGGGGTGGTTTTTCTTTGGATGCAACAGGGCATCTTTTAAACGGATAATAGCGCGTTGGCCAGCCGTAAGGGGAGGTTCAAGCGCGCTTTTAGAATACCTGTTTTACAATCACAGAATCGCGCTCAGGTTTAGATTGCCGATATATCTCAAGTTGGATATGATGCATTAATGCTTTGTCTGCAATGCAATTGTTGGCCATATTATTCCGAATTGCTAGAACACACCTGACCCCGCGATGCAAAAATTAAGAACAACACTCATAGCTTTGCTTGACCGGTTAGAGAGAATCAGTGATACCTTTGGTGGTAACACGGTTGCATTACTGACTGTCAGCCTGATTCTCGCCGCCGCCATGCTGGTGGTGAATGATCGCTTTATTGTCACGACGCGCGAAAAGACCGATGTTGTCACGATGTTGGATCAACTGTTGCTCGAGACCTGGAAAACACAATCACACCTGGCAATTGCTGAGAGTGCTCAACGCGGTTATTTGCTCACACGCTCAGAAAACTATTTTCAGCCATATGACGAGGCTACCAAACAGATCGGGCAACAGCTACAAAATATCAACAAACTGTTAAACCACACCAATCTGGTCAGGCACCCGATCATTCAAACCACCATGAATGAACTGGTTAACAGTATCGTTAAAAAATCAGCTGAAATGAGTGTGACCATTGATTTCGCCAAAAAACGACAGTTTGACAAAGCGCTAGATGTGGTCAAACTGGATTCTGGGGTCAAAGAGAGCCGGAATATTGAAGTGTTGTCACGTCGGTTTGAAAACCTTGTGTTGGATTACCGCAGTCAGGTGGCGCAAAACCGTGATACTACGCGCAAGCTCATGCGTTGGTTTGTCATGGCTTGCCCGCTTATTTTTGTGTCGCTGGTGGTGCTGGTGATTCGACGTTTATTGCGAGAGCTTGCCGAAAAAGCAGACTTATATGTGCGTCTGACCGATGAAAACGCGGAGTATGAGCGCAATATTCAGCGGCTGACCACCACGGTGCAAGGCCAAGCATTGCTGGCGCAAACCAATATAGAGCATGAGCGCTATCAACTGTCACGAGAGCTGCACGACGAGTTGGGTTCTTTGCTCACCGCAATCAAAATGGATGTTTCTTGGGCTATCAAGCACTTGAAAGATCAGTTGCCGCAAGTGACCGAAAAGCTGAAGAAAACCAATCAATATCTGGATCGCAGTATTAACTTTAAACGTGAAATCGTACAAAACCTGCATCCGGCAATGCTGAAGAGTTTTGGTTTGATCGCCTCATTGCAAAATTTGATTGATGAGGCCAGAGTGCGTAACCAATGGCAAATGGATGTTATTTTGCCAGAGCAAGAAATGGCGATTAATGAGACTGTGAGCCTGATTATTTATCGTTTGGTGCAAGAAAGTTTGAATAACTGCAGTAAATACGCCAAGGCGAGCGCCGTTTCGGTCCACTTGATGCATGATGAGACGCATGTCAAATTAGAAATTGCCGACAATGGTGTTGGGTTTGAGCCCAAGAAGCTCACGAATAGCACGCATGGCATCAGTGGCATGTCTAACCGTGTGGAGTCGATTGGCGGGCATTATGAAATCGCCAGTGCCCCGCAACAGGGCACCAGCACCCGTGTGTTATTACCTTACCTCAAGAGTGAACCTGACGCTGCCTGAAGCCGCGCGCGCCCATGTAGTCCCATTCTGACAGGGGATTCAGTCGCTGGACGACTGACCCCAAGTGCTTTCCCCATTAGTATGGCAACACAAGACAGCGAACTGTTTTGACTTACAAAAAAGGAGACACTCATGTCAATCTCAACCTATACACAAGCCACAATTTTTGGCGGCCTGTTGGCAGCAACCATCACATTAAATGCCTTTGCATTCGATTTGCAGGAAGTCCAGAACGGTGATAAACCATATCTGGAACAATTTAACGCCCTCGACAAAAATACCAATCAAACCCTGACTTGGTCCGAGGTCCAACAAGATAAAGCGGTCAAGCAGCGTGACTTCAAGGCGTATGACCATGACAAAGATGGCAGCCTAAGTTATGAAGAATATGCTGAGCTGAAAACGCAAACCAGTCAAAAAGCCATTAAAGGCGCCATGTCTGATAGTTGGATCACCACCAAAGTGAAAGCGCGCTTGCTAGAAGAAGAGGCTTTCAAGTCACTCAAGATTAGCGTAGAAACGCACAAAGGTGAGGTGCTGATCAGTGGATTTGTGTCTGAGGCGTCGCTGAAGTCTAAAGCCGAGGAATTGGTGGCTGGCGTTGAAGGCGTCAAATCTGTCAAAAATGCCATCGTGGTAAAAGGTTAATAAACACCCCCTCGCAAGCTACTGACTCTCTCCCCATTGCGTAGCTTGCTTTTTTTTTACGGCGGGTTGTTCTGCATGTGTTGACTGATTCATCCTCTGTACAACTTGAACAATCCGCCCCCTTTATTCAACAGAAAGGCAACATCATGATAACGATGAACCGATATCTGATCCAGAGTACATTAATTGCAGCATTGCTTTCCGCAAGTGTGCATGCGATGGCCAAAGGCGAGCCAATGTATCACTTTTTGCCGAGTGACACTGTGGTGAATAATGTTAAAACCAGCCTGCAAAATCAGGGCATAGACATCTCTGCGGTACAAGTGGATGCCGATGCAGAAGGCGTTGTGCAACTGCGAGGTGAAGTTGCCTCGAAACAGGATGCTGAAACTGTGACGAAGCTGGCTAAGCAGTCAGAGGGTGTGTATGCAGTGCTTGGTTCATTGCGCTACGAGACCGGTGAAGTAGTGGCTGCGCCGGCGCCAGATGGCTTGGACCCGATGATGGAAGCACCAGCGGCGGGTAATGAACCAATGGACGTGCCAGCGGCTGGCAACACCCCCACAGACCCGCAATGAACTGCGGGCGGCGCGCAGCAGCGTGCCCGCGGCTGGACCCGCAAAGAGTTATTGCTGCTGCGGCATCACATGTCGACCGGTTTCGTACTCGATCTGGTTGGCTTGACGGATGAACAGTAGCTGCTCGGTGGCAAAACCCAGCGCTTTGGCTTTTGCCATCAGGTGCTGTTTAATGGGATAAGCCAATTGTGGTGTACGCGAGAGTATCCAAAGATAGTCGCGACCACTGCTGACCAACGCGTAGTTGTAATAAGGTTGGTCTAATTCGAGAATATGGTAGTCGCCATAAAATGGCCCAAAGAAAGACACCTTGAGGCGGCCCGTGCGGCTGCCATCTGCATTGGGTGGATCGACAAACTTTGCTTTACCAGTAGCCGTGCTCCAGTCATTTTTTTCAGGGTCGAAGCCCCGATTGACTACTTTAAGTGTGCCGTCCGCTTCAGCGCTATATTCAGCGGTAACCTGTTCCAGCCCTTTTTCAAAACGATTTTCCAAACGAGCGATTTCGTACCAAGTCCCCACATACTGATTCGGGTCAAAACGGCTAATAATCGCTTGTTCGGCCTGCGTGGGTAACGGTTCAGTACAAGCGCTGATCGAGAGTGTCAGTAGTGCAAAAAGGATAGGAAAGTAATGCGAAGGGCGTATGAGCATAAATATTTTGTGTATGAATCAATGTTGTAGTGCAAGACCGACTAAAATAGCATAAATTCAATCGCGTCTAGAACGAATTGTAAGTTACCGTTGGTTAATTTTGAGAGGCAACGAAGGTCAGGTCATGAAGCATTACATCAGTTTTAAAGTATTGAGCGTGTTTTTACTGTTATCGACGCAGGTCATGGCGGACAATCTTGAAACAGGCTTAGGTGGGGGAGTCGGTGCTGCAGCCGGTACTGCTGTTGGCAGTGTGCTGGGTGGCTCGACCGGTGAAGTCATTGGCGGCGCTGTGGGCGGCGGACTGGGCGGGGCGGCCACGACTGGGCGCGCTGGAAGAACGGGGGCGATTTTAGGTGGCGCTGCCGGCGGTGCGACGGGGGCAATGGTCGGCCGTAAAGTCAGTGGTACCACAACGGGTGCTGTGGTCGGCGCTGGCGTGGGCGGTGCAGGTGGCGCGGTAGTGGGTAAGGTGATTGACGAGCCGGATCCTTATGACCGTCCGCATCGCGCTAAAAAAGGCAAAAAACATGGTCATCATCATGGCCGCGGACACCGTGGTCACGATTAAAGCCTAGATCGATTATCGGTTGAATGAAGGTGCGGCAAGCGGGTTAACTTGCACTTGCCGTGCCGTTTTTTTTCAGTTGATACATTAAGGCATCGCCTTCAAGCAGCAATTGGTCTACCGATGTTGGCTGATGCGGGTCAAACTCGACCACGCCATATGCAAATAAGGTTTGATAGGGTTGCTGTGATTGCTGTCTAACGTTTTCTAAATACTGTTTTAAGCGCTTGATAAACAAGTGCGCCTCAGGCGGCCGTGTGCCTGACAGCAACACCACAAACTCATCGCCGCCCAGCCGGGCTAAAATATCAGAGCTTCGTCCGACATGTTTCAAGGCTTTGCCGAAAGCTTGTAGCGCTTGATCGCCGACCTCGTGGCCAAACGTATCATTGATGCTTTTAAAGCCATTTAAATCGATAAACACCAGCGATGCGAACACCTTGTGCCGGCGAAAATAACTGATATATTTTTCTGCCAGCATGCTAAAGCCGCGCCGATTACTCAATTCAGTGAGTTCGTCCATGATTGCCAATTCAATGGCCGCTAACTCACTTTCAACCAAACAGGCCAAATCATCCAAGTCATTGATATCTTTGGCTGAAAATGTGCGCGGCTGCGAATCAACCAGACACAGCGTGCCAATTTTAAACCCATGCGTGGTGCGAATTGGCCGGCCAGCATAAAATCGAATGTGCGGCTCTCCGATGACGAGCGGGTTGTCATGAAACCGAATATCTTCGGTGGCATCATGAATCACAAAGGCTTCATTACCCAAAATCGCATGGCCGCAAAAGGAGATATCTCTGGATGTCTCGGTGGTTGACAGACCGATACACGATTTGAACCATTGGCGATTCGCATCTACCAGCGTGACCATTGCAATCGGTACATTAAACATGCGGGTGGCAATCCTGGTGACCCGGTCAAAGCGTTCTTCTGCTTTGGTGTCCAAAATGGCTAACGCACGCAACACATGCAAGCGCTCTATTTCATTTGCGGGAATTGCGGGTGTTTGCAAAATAAACCATCCAGTTTGTTTAAAGTGATGTTAATCATCAGGTGGAGGGGCTGTCAGCGCAGCAGGATGCTCACTCAAGGAGTTGTAGTGGCCAGTTTTAAACCAATGATACCGGCCATGATTAAGCCTAAACTTATGACACGTAATGTTGACACTGGTTCGTTAAATAACCATATGCCGCCAATCACCGTGCCTACCGCGCCAATCCCTACCCACACTGCATAGGCGGTGCCTACAGGCAGCTGTTTGACACACAGACCGAGTAACCAGACGCTGATCACCATGGCGAGGATTGTCCAAAATGAGGGCCAGAACTTAGAAAAGCCGTCGGTATATTTCAGGCCAATCGCCCAGGCTGTTTCAAACAAGCCTGCAATAATTAATACGAGCCAAGTCATGATGTCCCCTTAAATGATGCTGCCTGCATGCAGCCGCTACCTTAGGATTGTACTGCGATTAAGTCCTCGGCAGATAACCAACGCCATTGGCCAGCGGCTAGATCATCTGGTAAGGTCAGTTGGCCGATACGGATGCGCTGGAGTTCCTCCACGCGATTGCCAATGGCGGCAATCATTCGCTTGACCTGATGGTATTTGCCTTCGGCCAATGTCATTTCTATGAGTGTTTCTGTGCGACGGGTGACGGCGAGGGCGGTAATGGTTTCTTCTTCATCGATCAATTTAACGCCCGACAACAAATGTTGCAGATCTTCGTCACTCAAACGATGTTTGCAGGTGACGGCATACACTTTGGGGACATGGTGTTTGGGTGAGCTGACTTTATGAATGAACTGCCCATCGTCAGACAGTAAAATCAAACCGGTGGTATCTTCATCCAGCCTACCGATACATTGTACGCCCCGTGCCACCAGCGGCTCGGGCAGCAATGTGTAAATGGTGGGATGAAATTGCGTTTTGTGCGTGCACTCATAGTGCGCTGGCTTGTGCATGAGCAAATAACTATGTTCACGATATTGCCAAGCGTCGCCATCGACGGTGAAATGCAACTGGTCATCGAGTGCAAACTTAGCGTCTGGATCATCGCATATTTCGCCATTGACCGTCACGGCTTGGTTGATGATTAAAATGCGGCACATCTTACGCGTGCCAAAGCCCTGCCGGTGCAGAATACGTTCTAAGTCTAATAATTTTGCCATAGCGAGATTATACGTGAATTGGCGCCGGGCCATGGCGTGGTTGCTTGGCCACACGCATGTAAAAGAGCGGTAAGCCGCCACAAGCCCCCTGATCAATTCAAGTATAATCATCGCATGGCTTTTAAACACATTACTTCGCGCGATAACCCCGTCTTTAAACAATTACGCAAACTGGTTGACCAGTCGCGTGAACGGAAGAAAACAGCGTCCAGCCTTTTAGAGGGTGTTCATCTGATTGAGGCTTATTGGCAGGTGTATGGCGAACCGCGGCTGTTGATTATTCCTGAAGGACAGAGCAGTGTAGAGGCGACTGGGCTGATTCAACAGTTAGCGGATGTGGATACCATGTTGTTGCCCACGTTGATGTTTGCCGAATTAACACCAGTGGCTTCCAGCAGCGGCGTGATGGCGCTGGTCGATATTCCTGAGGCTGTTGTGCCATCCACCATAGACTTTGCCCTACTGATTGAAGATATTCAGGACCCGGGCAATCTGGGCAGCATGTTACGCACAGCCGCTGCCGCTGGCGTACAAATTGCCTACCTGACTCAAGGCTGTACCGATGCTTGGTCACCCAAGGCGTTGCGTGGGGGGCAAGGCGCACAATTTGTGCTGCCGGTGGTTGAAGGCGTCAACGCACTGTCTCTGGTGAGTGCGTTTGGCGGTCAGACACTCGCCCTGACCATGCAAGGCGATAGCTTGTACCAACAAAATCTACGTGAGCCGCTGTTGTTTGCGGTAGGGAACGAGGGCGCCGGGATTTCGAAGGCACTTCAATCTGCAGTGGATACTTGCATCACGATTCCGATGGCGCATCAGGGGACATTAGCACTGGAATCACTCAATGCCGCCGCAGCGACCGCCGTGGCCCTGTTTGAGTGCCAGCGCCAACGTTTGGCGCTATCGCTGGCTTAGTGCGGCACTTCGCTGATGGTTAGTGGGTGAGCGCATGGTCATCGTCGGCGTCAAATAGGCCCATGGCCTCTTGTTCATCCACCACATAATGTTTATTACAAAAATCGCATTGAATCTGCACACTGCCTTGTTCGTCCAAAATACTACGCACTTCGGCCAATCCGAGCATTTGCAACATATTGGTGACTGTGGTTTGTGAGCAGCTGCAATAGGCCAGCACTTCGCGGCTGCTAAACAAACGCACATCCTCTTCTACGAATAGGCGCTGCAACAAGGTCACGGCGTCTAAATCCAACAACTCACGGTCACTGACGGTGCCTGCCAAATGCTGTACGCGGTTCCAGCAATCGAGATCACTTTCTTGTTGTTGCGGTAGCTTTTGCAACAGCAGGCCTGCTGCGCTGTCGCCCTCAGCCGCCAGCCAAAGACGGGTATCAATTTGCTGCGAGCGCAACATATAGTTTTCCAGCATGCTGGCAATACTGTCGCCCTCGAGCGGGACGATGCCTTGATAAGGTTCTCCTGCTTCTGGTACAAGTGTGATCACCATTTGGCCATGTTTCAACCAATCGGTCAGCGTGTCACCCTCTAGCTCGCCGTTGACTTTCGCCGTGGCACGAATACTCAAGTCTGAGGTGCATTCGACCACCAGTAACTGCAGCGCGCCTTGGCTCTGCAATTGCAAAATCAGTTTGCCTTGCATTTTTAATGTCGCCGTGAGCAATACGCTGGCCGCCGTAAACTCACCAATGGTTTTTTTCAAGGCCGCTGGCAAAGGCTGATGCTCTAACGCAGTAAACAGGCTTTGATCAAGCTGAACGCAATTGCCACGCACAGCTGACTGTTCAAAAATAAAGGGATGCAGATAGTCTTGGGAATGTGCTTTTGTCATAACCGCTATTTTAACATTTAAGCGGATGCCTGCTGATGCACGACATGAAAAAGCCCGCACAAGGCGGGCATTTTTTTATCTACAAAGTTTAAAAATGGTAATTCAAGGTCGCACGCGCATTTAATGGCGCTCCCGGCGTAATGTTATTGTTGTTGTGCGCAAACAATGCATAGTCTTTGTTGGTCAGGTTCTCAATGTTGACCTGCGCGTCCCACTTGGGGCTGAGCTTGGCAAAAATTGCGGCATCAAAGCGGGTATAACCGGGGAGAATTGTGCTTTGGCTTGCAGTAGGCGGGGCGGCATACATCTCTGAACGACTCACCATACCTACACCAATTGCCCAGGTATCATTGATTTGGTATTTGTTCCATAAAGAGAATGTGCGAGTAGGTGTTAACGCTAATGCGCTACCTGCAAGAATAGCTCCGTTACCAGCCCCTTGCTGTTTGGTCGTTTCGCCTTCTTGTAAAGTATAAGCAGCCATGACTTGCCACTGATCAGTAACTTTTCCGCTCAAACTAAGCTCTAGGCCAGTAGTTTCTTGGCCATCGATCAAGATGTTATTGGCTGGTGAGTTTGGGTCAGCAGCCAATATGTTCTCCCGCTCCAGTTTAAAGATTGCAGCCGTTAATGACAGGGATGGTAGGATATCCCACTTGGCACCAATTTCTTTGTTCACAAACTTTTCTGGCTTGAAGCTGGCTGCAGAAACAGTAAGTCCAATGAGCTGATCGCCGGCGCGTGGAACATATGAGGTGCTATAGTTCGCATAGATTGAGCTATTGTCACTTGGTTTAAAGATTAAACCAGCGCGTGGTGAGAGTAAGTTGTTGGTTACGTTGATGTTACTCACAGGCGCTGTTGGTCTCAGATCCCTGAAGTCTGTATCAATACGATCATGCCGCAAGCCTATGACCGCTTGCCATTGGGGGTTAAATACGATCTGGTCTTGCATGTAGACACCCATTACTGTGAAGTCACTTTGCTGATTTCTCACCAACCGATTGAAGTTTACTGGCACACCAAAAGGCGACTGGGAGGATGCGGTCGAGGTAAATGTGCCATTATCGTCTGTTGTTCCCGTCGGTGCAGTACGGTTGTTTCGCGTATCTTGTATATTGATTTCAAAGCCACCTAATACATTGTGCTCAACTTCACCGGTTTTCAGTGTGTAAGTAATATCCGTCTGATTAATCAGATTTTCACGTTTGGTTTCATCTCTGTAGGCGGCGAGACTGAGTAGGCCTGTGGTGCTCACTGGGCTGTTAGCAAAAACATTCTGATAATACTTATCATAAAAGGCTAATCGTGAGCTATTTTTGACTTGCACACCGTTATCAAAAGCGTGGCTGATTGCTGCATTGAAGGCAACGGTTTCCGTCTCGGTTGGGCTGAGCTTAGCATTACCAAAAAACTGATCATAATCGCCAATTCTGAATGGTCGGCGATTAAAATCTGCATTGGTTGTCGTCAGTGCGCCCGTGCGTGTTGCCTGTGCAGGCACCCCCCGGTCTGCAATGCGCTCGTCTTTAAAGTACTCTGCACTCAATACCATTTCGGTTTTATCGCCTGGCTTGATCGTAAACGTCGGTGAAAAACCATAGCGTCGTAAATCCACGCCATCACGGTAAGAATTAGAGTTTTCATAGACCGCATTGAGTCTGAATGCCACTTCGTCCGTCAGTCCCTGACCGTAGTCTGCGCTGATGCGACGGTGATCAAAGCTGCCATAGCTGACGCTGAGGTCTTTCACTGGGTCCCAACCGGCTTTTTTGCTGACCCGATTGATCACACCACCCGCGCCACCTCGACCAAAGATCATGCCGTTGGGGCCTTTTAAAACCTCGATACGGTCAGTGTTGTATAAATCACGATAGGTTTGAATGTCGTCGCGCATGCCATCCACAAACAAGTCGCTCGTGGTCTGGTTGCCGCGCAACACCAGTTGATCGCGATTGCCTTCGCCTTGTGCGGCTTGCACGCCGGGCACATAGCGCACGGCATCAGCAATGCTTTGCATAGACTGGTCTTGCATCATGTCACGGGTAATGACCGTAATGGCTTGCGGCACATTGATCAAGTCGGTATCGGTACGGGTAGCCGTGCTGGAGCGTTTGGCGTTATAGCCTCTGATGGGCTTGGTGTCGCTTTTTTTACTTGCCTTCACCTCAACGGTTTCTAGCTCGATGACATTGCTTTCTGCAGCACTTAACGTTGTGACTGGTAGCGCGGCGCTAGCCATCAAAAAACCAAAGGCCATCAATACAGGACGAGGGGTGAGACGGGGAGTGGCAGGACGTTTCATAGTAGTCAATTTAATACTCATTGAATGATTGTCGCGAATGTTAAACTAATTGATAATCGTTATCAATAATAATCTAATAAATTCTGTGCCATGGGGGATCAATTGCGCAACGATGCGCGTTAATGCAATTGCCAGGACTCGATCGCCCATTGCCACAGTGCAGGCATAGACTGCAGCGCGGGTGTTGGGTTCGGGAGTTGAGGTAAAAAGTCAAAGGCACTGCGTAATGTGCTGACAAGGTTATCGCTAGGTAAAGCCGCCGCCAGAGTTTGTTTGCTGAGCTTTTGGCCTTGTGCATTGCGCACCAATCCAATGTGCGCATAGGTGGGTGTGGGGAAGCCAAGTTGTTGTTGCAAATATATTTGTCGCGTCGTGGAATGTAATAAATCTGCCCCGCGCACCACATGCATGATGCCTTGCAAGGCATCATCCACGGCCACGGCCAGTTGGTAACTAAATAAGCCATCGGCGCGTTGAATGACAAAATCGCCGATATCCCGACGCATTTGGTGCTGTTGCACGCCTTGGATACGGTCGTGAAACTGGATGGTTTGTGCGTCGGTTTTGATGCGCCAAGCGGCAGCTGTACCCGGTTTCACTGGCTGCACTAAGCATGTGCCCGGATAGAGGATGCCCTCTATGCCTTGCAAAGTGCTTGAATCGGCAATTTCTTTGCGTGAACAGGTGCAAGGGTAAGCTAGACCTTGCTGGCGTAATTGTGAGAGCGCCTGCGCGTATAGATCAGTGCGCTGGCTTTGATAAATAATCTCAGCATCCCATTCAAAACCGAAGCGTTGCAAGGTGCTGATGATGTCATCGCTGACATTGGGTAGGCATCGGGTCTGATCCACATCCTCAATCCGCAATAACCACTGGCCATGGCGACTTTTTGCATCACAATAACTGGCAACGGCGGCGACCAAAGAGCCAAAATGCAAAGGCCCGGTGGGAGAGGGGGCAAAGCGGCCAACCACCATGCGCTTACTTTGCCGCGTAAGGTGGAATATGCCAAGCCACCAGTTGCGCCCCGCGCAACTGTAAATGACAGGCCATACGCTCTATGCCTTGGCTGGAAACGTCAAACGTATAGGTGCGTTGCAGTTGCATGCGGCCATTGTGATCGCGCGCGAAACCCACGCGTGCGCAGGCAACCGTTTCATCCAAAAACTGCAAGTGACAGCGCTCTGCCAGCTGACGGCCGATTTTTAATGCCGCCTCACGTTTGGCAATCGAATCCATCCAAAACCAAGCACTTGTAATTAAAATGGCTAATAAAGCCCATTCAGCCATCGTTGTTCTCCCCGTAAGCGACCAAGTGTTTCAGTGTATGATGATTCAAGTTCATATTCCTATATCAGTGCAGCCCGCTATGAATTCAACCCGCGAAGCAAATGCTATTCAAGCTTATTATAATTTATTGCATGGCAAAGGGGCGGATGCCAGCATTATGGCGCAACGGGATGCCTTGCTCGCTGAACTGACCCCGATGCTTCAAAATCAGCCAAGCACCAGTGCCGCTTATCGCCAAGCGGTAGACGATTGCTTGGCAGATAAACCCGCCCAGCGTTGGCCCGAGTTACTCACCATTATCCGTGAGTTTTACCCGTTTTGGCGCGGGGATGTTAAAGCGGTCATGCAATACGCAGAAACAGTGGGCTTTGAATTACACCCGATTGGCTGGCAACCCGCGGTCATCGATCTTCAATCCGTGTGGCCCGCCTTGCAATCTGAAAAATTTGAGACGTCAGAGCTGTGGGCGCTCAATGGCTATGTGAAGGCGCTAAAGTCCATGGAAAACAAGCAAGAGATGGATATCGAGTTGCGCACCCGAATGGCTAAGCTGATGTTGTTGCGCCTGCGCGAAGCGCCGCTCTCGGAAAAAAATGCGTTCCGGATCACCGCCGATGCGACGTTGCCGCTGTTTAATCTCAAGAACACACGTCATTTATTTTTGAATGCCGTGCGCGAGTTTTATTATTTTTGGGCAGCCCATCCCGATGCGGCCGAAATGCTCAAACAACTGCAGCCGCCGGAAATTATCTAAATTTGCACTAAAATTGTGCAATGCACTTTCGTTAGTTCAATATTGGTGCAATTTTGGCTTGCTCCCCTAGCACTTTCTTTTAAAATCAATCACATAAAAATGGTCTGAAATTTGCTTTAGCCATGCGCATAAAAATTTGTGCATTTTTGGTGCGTGCAAATTTCACATAAGGCGTGCAATAAAGCAAAACGCCACCCTAATAATACTTATAGTTGGAGAGCGAAATGGAAGCATTAGTGTCAGCAAATGACGTGTTGTTTGTCTTGCTTGGAGCCATCATGGTCCTCGCCATGCATGCGGGGTTTGCCTTTTTAGAAGTCGGCACAGTACGTCAAAAAAACCAAGTTAATGCCTTGGTTAAAATCATGGTGGATTTTTGTGTGTCGACCATTGCCTACTTTTTTATTGGTTACAGCATTGCTTATGGCATTCATTTTTTCAATGGCGCCGAGGTGTTGGCGGCAAAAAATGGCTACGACCTAGTCAAATTCTTTTTCTTGTTAACCTTCGCCGCTGCGATCCCCGCCATCGTCTCTGGTGGCATTGCTGAGCGGGCCAGATTTAATCCGCAGTTAGCAGCCACCTTTCTCATCGTAGGCTTGGTCTATCCCTTTTACGAAGGCATCGCCTGGAACAACCATTATGGCTTTCAAGACTGGTTAAAGGGCAGTTTTGGAGTGGGCTTTCACGATTTTGCCGGCTCGGTCGTCGTGCATGCTATGGGCGGCTGGATTGCGTTAGCTGCAGTGATCTTGCTGGGTGCGCGTAACGGCCGCTACACCAAAGAAGGTCGTTTGCATGCCTATCCTCCTTCAAATATTCCATTTTTGGCATTGGGCGCGTGGATTCTCACCGTCGGCTGGTTCGGTTTTAATGTCATGTCAGCACAGGCCATCCAAAACATCTCAGGCTTGGTCGCAGTCAACTCGCTGATGGCACTGGTTGGCGGCACACTTGCTGCGCTGGTGCTGGGTAAAAATGACCCCGGCTTTGTGCACAACGGCCCGTTGGCCGGGCTGGTTGCCGTCTGTGCTGGCTCCGATGTCATGCACCCACTGGGCGCGTTGGTCACCGGTGCAGTGGCTGGCTGCTTGTTTGTGTGGGCATTTACGGTCACGCAAAACCGCCTCAAAATCGATGATGTGCTTGGCGTATGGCCCCTGCACGGCTTGTGTGGCGCATGGGGTGGCTTGGCCGCTGGTATTTTTGGCTGCACCAGCTTGGGCGGTATGGGCGGTGTGAGTTTCATGAGCCAATTGCTCGGCACACTGCTTGGCATCGTCATTGCCGTGGTCGGTGGTGTGCTGGTCTACGGCTTGTTGAAGAAATTTGTTGGGATTCGTCTGGACGCAGAATCTGAGTTCGACGGCGCTGATTTAAGCATCCATAAAATCCCTTCTGTTTCTGGGGATTGATCAAAAAAATATTGACTTAAGATAATTAAGTCTGTCGGGAGATAATAAAGTCTGTCGGAAAATGGACTTTAGAAAATAAAGCCTGTCGGAAATTAAGCAACAAAAAAACCTGCGATATGCAGGTTTTTTTGTTGGTCAGTACGTGTTGCTTAGGTTTTAAATATGAACAAGCTGACGGGTGTAATTTCTTATGGGAATTTGACTCAACAATAATTTGGTTGTCTCAGAATTTTTATCAGCAGTCCCTATCCCTTTTTGTATTTTTTTTAGTCTTTTTCTTAATCCATCGTAGTTAAGATTGAGATCTATTGCTGTTTGTTTGATAGATTTTCCGTTTCGTATAAATGATTCTAAAATTTCATTATCTTTTTCTCTCGGTATTGCACGTAATTGATGTTTGGTTTGAAATTTGGCCTGAAAAGACCAAAAATCTGAGCTCTCAAGGAATGCCGCCATTGCAAGAATTATCAGGGTTACTTCAGTTAATGGGTCTGCACTATACGGATTTAAGCAACGATCTAAAGCAGGTATTTTGCTAGTGTTATGTTTGAAAAAGGCTGAAAAATGTATTTCTAGCCATTCTTTTGGAAAGTTATCAACAATGTATTGAGATGGTGATGAAATATCGACATTTCTTTTAATTTTCCACTCATCTGAGTTTATTGTATTTCGCAGATGTGTTGAAAGTTTACGGACAGGCAATATCGTGTCAGAGTCGAGATATTCCTTTATGAATCTCTGATATCTATTGATAAAAACATTATTTGAACTGTTTGAATCGATTAAATTGGTTTGAGAGTTGTTGGACCTCAAGTTCCAGAATGGTGAGTAACGAAGAGAGTTATTTGATTGCCTATATTTGAGTGGTTCATTTTCATGCTTGTAACAAACGTCGAAGCCGTGTATTTGATGTTGCGTTTTCCAATAACTGAAACCATGGAAGTTTAAATCTTCAGATATGCATTTTTCACAAAAGGCATGAGTTGATTGATCTGCCTTGAGAGTGCAACTCCAATATTTATGAGCATCAAATGAGTTGTTACTTATTTTTAAGTGGTTTTGCCAGACCTTCAGGACGCTATGGTGTTTGAATAGAAATTCCTCAGTAAGTTGTAACTCCTGTGCTAAGTAAGTTAGCAATTGTTGTTTTTTGTGCTCTGGGTTTTTCTTTAGATATTTCTTGTAATAATGCATTCGCAGAGCTTCAAGGTCATTAAAGTCATTTAACTTACAAACTCTTCCAGCGTATCCAGCCAAAAATTCATCTGGCATTAGTGGTGGAATTATCAATCCTGAACTTATTTCATTTGCGGTCGTACGCATAAGCCTCCTAGAGAATAGATAACATCGGCGATTAGTTTTGCCTGGTCTTCGCTACCATCCCAGACGGTGGATAATGCATTTATCAAATCTTCATTATTTAAAACCAAGTCTCTAGTTGTTTTTTCATTGTTTAAAAATACATAATTACATATTTTCCTATACGACTTAGAATTGTTGAATCTTTCGCTGGATAATAGTCTGCTAATTTGAGATTGGCTAACACCAGTAGCAATCTCTATCTGCTTTTGGGTAATTTTTTTAGCTTTTATTTTTGCTGAAAGTTGCACTGGTGAATATTCAATTTTCATCCATGATATTATGCATAAATACATATATTGTTGGAATGATTTTTTTATGTTTTGATTGAGATATTGCTCAAAACCGATATGAAGAGGCCAAGCTAGCCATCGAAGCCCCCTATCCAGAGGGGCCTCGCGGCAAAGTGCTATTACGCAGATAGACTTTCTAGTTGCTGGAGCCATGATGCTCCCTGAAAAGTCGCAGTATGACTATTTAGCGAATTTGCCTTAGAGACAAGATATCTTCGAGGCGGTTAATGACACGATTAGGCAAATTGATGGCAGCTGTGCTGATTTAGAAAAAAGGAATAACGATGCCATGAACACTAACTATATAGTGGTCGTCGTTATCGTCAACACCAATGGTTTTAATGTATCTTAGATTAAGAAAGACGTTCATCATTAGATACCGCTATTTAGTCCGTTGCTCTTCAAAACCTTTGTAAACCAAATCCAAAAGCATTGCAGCCATAGCCTTCTTCACATGGATTTTACCCATGACTTGTTCTGACATAGACTTATGCGATTGATAGGCGGAAATAACTGCGTCTTCAAAGATATTGATAAAGTCTGGACTCGCCCCGAACTGGTTTTTGGTATTGGCAGCAGATTGTTTAGCCAACACGTCCGATTCCATCATTTTGTCTCTAATGTGGGCGGCATAGTTAATCATATCAGCATCAGTTAGCTCATTGCCTTCAAACAGTTCATTCATTTGAGCAACAATCTCTCTGAGCATTGCTTTTGCCGGATCCTTAGGAGCACCACTACCAGCCCCCGTAATCGGTTTGAGCGTGTTATCTTCACCCTCATCTTTGCCACCACCCCAAAGGTTCTTTGTGCCCTTATCACGCAAGTTATAGTGGGTCATTAAAACATCAGAAAGGTCAATCTCGTCTGTTCTGTTATCCTCTACAATCAGAGGACTCAAATGTTTAAAGAATATGCTTCTGCGTTCAAGGTCTGTGTCACTGTAATCAACGATTTGCGATAGAAAGTCATAAATACGCACAAATGTAGCAATATCCTTTCGGAACAATTCAAGCGCATCCACTTCCTTTTGTTGCTCAGGTACTGAAGCTTTAGCCTCTTTCATGCGTACTCTAAATCGTTGAACAGCAGGAGCGATATGCGACTGAATCTCTGACTGTTTTGCTTTAGGTTTCAAGTAAGCAGCAACAAACGCATCGATTTCACTGAATGTGTAAATGCCCGTGGCATCAAGCTTGGTTTGTAAATTATGAATTATGTTAGGATCGGTTACATCCGATAGCTCAGCAGTTTCATGGTATTTCTTGAACTCGGACAATATCTCGTTTTCATCGTTTACAAAGTCGATAACAAACGTGTCTGTCTTTCCAGGATATGTGCGATTAAGACGGGATAAGGTTTGTACAGTTGTAACACCTGATAGCTTCTTATCGACATACATCGCAACCAGTTTTGGTTGATCAAAACCAGTCTGGAATTTATTGGCCACCAACATAACTTGATACTCGTCCGTATCAAACGCCTCACGTAACTCACGCCCTTTAAGGCCTGGGTTCATATTGTTTTCAGTAAACTTGTCAGGGCCACTTTCTGCGTCAAACACCTCTCCAGAAAACGCCACTAATGATGAAACGTCTTTGTAGCCCTGTGTTTCAATGTATTTATCAATCGCAATTTTGTAGCGCACAGCTTCTTTGCGTGAACTGGTGACTACCATGGCTTTTGCTTTACCATCCAAACGCCATGCGACATTCGCTCTGAAATGCTCGACAATCACTTGTACTTTTTGCGAGATATTATGAGGATGCAGACGGACCCAACGCATGAGTGACTTTAAGGCTTTGCTTTGGTCTACCTGTTCGCTGTCATAGTCTTGACCATTAAAAGCTAATCTAAACGCCATTTTGTAGGGCGTATAGTTTTTAAGCACATCAAGAATAAAGCCTTCTTCAATGGCTTGGCGCATTGAGTAAACGTGGAATGGCTCAGGTAAGCCAAATGCACCAACACGGCCAAATAATTCCATGGTTTTCGCTTTAGGTGTGGCAGTAAAAGCAAAAAAACTAATATTCTTTGGTTGGAGCCTGCCAGCCATTTCAGCCTCAAGTAGCTCTTCAATATCAATCTCAGCGCCATCCTCAATTTCTTGCGTACGCTCAGCACTCAATACTTGCTTTAATTTCTTTGCTGTAGCGCCAGTTTGCGATGAATGCGCTTCATCAGCAATCACGGCAAAGCTTCTATCTTTCAAACTGGTTGATTCACGGATGGCATCCAATACGAATGGAAACGTCTGGATGGTGACAATAATGATAGGCACTCTGTCTTGTAATGCTTTGGTGAGTTTTGAGGATTTAGAGCTACCTTCATTGGTGACTTTTTCAACAACACCATGTTTATGCTCAAACTGATAAATCGCATCCTGCAATTGTGAGTCGAGCACGGTTCTGTCGGTAATTACGATGACTGAATCAAACAGTTTTTTGTCATTTGGATCATGCAAACTGGCAAGTTGATGTGCTGTCCATGCAATCGAGTTGGTTTTACCAGAACCCGCTGAGTGCTGGATGAGATACTTTTGACCAGTACCTTCAATTTGTGCAGTATCTACCAATTTTGTGACAGCTTCCCATTGATGGAAGCGAGGGAATATCATTGATATTTTTTCAGTGGATGTGCCATCGTCATCAGCAATGGATTCTTTTTCCAGATGAACGAATCTACCGACGATATTTAACCAAGCATCACGATCCAGCACACGCTCCCACAAATAACTGGTGCGGTAGCCATTTGGATTAACTGGATTACCCTTACCACCATGGTCGCCTAAGTTAAATGGCAAAAAGAAAGTATCTTTACCCTTAAGATGGGTGGTCATAAACACTTCGTCAGTTGAGACTGCAAAATGCACTAAAGAACGCTTATTAAATATAAGCAAAGGCTCTTCACGCTTCGTTACAACATCTTTGGGTACTCTGTCATGCTTGTACTGATTTATCGCGTCCTGAACCGATTGTGTGAAATCTGTCTTGAGTTCTGCTGTGGCAACTGGAATACCATTGATGAAGAAAACCAAATCAATCGAATTTTGATTAGATAGTGAATAATGCACCTGTCGCATAACGCGCAATTTCACTTGTTGATACTTGGCAATCGTATCGGCGTTTACTGACTGTGCTGGTTTAAACTGGCACATGGCAAACTTGGCATTGACGTTTTTAAACCCATGGCGCAGAACCGATAGCGAACCATCTTTATCAAGCATTTCAGCAAGCCTTTTAAGAAGGGTTTTTTCAGAGTTGCCGTTGTGCAGTGCTTTTACCTTTTGCCATTCTTTATCTTGCGTGGATTTAATCCAATCAATGACATCTTCAGGGAACAAGGCAAGCTCACTGTCATAGCCAGTGTCATCAGGCGAATAATGCCAACCTTGGGCGTTTAGATAGTCGCAAATATCTTTCTCGAAGTTAATTTCAGTATGTAAGTTAGCCATAAAACTCCCTATTTTTTATTTTTGTACTTAGTCATTTATATCCAACTTCCATCTTAGATATGGGCAGTAACTTACTAATGAAATCGACAACCCTGTATTTTGTTAGTGTATCGGTCATTTGATCTCCTTTGCCATCTCTTTAATAAGTTGTTCTGTTGATGTTTTCGCAAAGTAAGTAGCAACTCTATACAAGGCTTTGTATAACTCAGTCATTCTTAATTGAAAGTTAACTACATATACATAAACATCCTCTACGCTTGAAGGTGGGTGTTTCTTTCCGTTGTATTTATCTTCTGCATAACGAAATGCAGTCGATGTTGGGTCAGTTTTAGCCAACTCTTTCAAGGACTCTTTAATCCAATTGGGAACACTTTGATTATGATTTTTGCTCACATACGCAATGAAATTATCAGTTACAGTATTTAGGTTATGAGTACTCTCATTTGAGTCAGTAATAAACTTAAGAATTAGCTCAATAGAATGCCTGTACAAATAAAGTGTTGGATAAGCCACTTTGTAGTCTTCAATTCTTTGTTTTTTGATAGACTCAACCAGGGTGTCAGCCGCATCAAAATACTGTTGTGACAGCTCTAATAAGGTAGGTTTACCCATTGGAGTTAACGAAAACACCAAAGGCCCAGAGTAAGCATCTTCACGTTGCATGCCAATGTCATAAGCTATAAAAAGATTTTGTGACCTAGGCATAATTCCTCACGTCAATTTTGCCTGTCACCGCTGCTGAAATTAGGGCTGTGCGGTGTTCTTTGCACAGCTCAATGGATCGCTTGGCTTTTTCGATTAATTTGCTTCGCAAGGTTAAAAGTTTTGCAACTTCATTTTGCACAGTCATGGAGGCAATAGGTATCTTCTCTTTTAGCAGAAGATTCAAGTTCAATGGTCTATTACGACCAGCTGAACCGCGTGAGTTCTCATTTAAAAGAAAATCACCATGTGGTGTCATAAGCAAAGCAAATAGGTACTCGGTCAATACAACACCGGATACTCCTCTAATGATTGGGAATCGGTGGGAGACAACACATCCATCGTGCGCATCTTGAGCCATTGCGACGGATCCCTCCCATGCAAACTGGCCGCTTAAAATTAGGTCATTTTTTTTAACCCAAAAGAAGTCCGAATCGCCCATATCTTCAGAATCAGCTTCCTCCCGCTTGAACAGCCCTCGACCACGATTCAGAATCCCGAGTCGGGTAAAAGAATCATCAGGAGCCTGAATTACTGGCCTAGAAATAACCTCACACACGTACCCAAAACGAATGTATTCAGTCTCAGCCGAGGTCATTGCAGCCATAACTGTTGCCATGATTCTTTCATTGATAAATTCGATCAGCTTTTCTTGCTTGGCGATCAGGGTCTCGAGTTTGGCCGTTTCGCGATCGATGAAGGTGGCGATGGCTGATTGTTCGTCTATCGAAGGCACAAGGATCGGATATGACTTAAATGATTCCGTTGGCAATCTCCAACGACCAAGCTGAGAGCTTCCTTGGCCAAAAGGGAAGAAGAGCTTGCGGAGATACGCGTCCTGAAATACTGCTAGAAAATATCTATCTTCTACATTGGATGTTTTTCGATGGCGAAATACGCGATAGTCAGGGCTTGTTACTCCGGGAAATTGCGCCAAATCAATGAACCCAGTGATCAAGTCCATATGATTCATAGCGAAATCCCCCACCTCCACTATCTGGTACTTCGAATAATCCATCGACAATTGACCATCATTGCTTTCAATATCCTTTACTTGAATCCCACGCTGAGTTATGGATAGCACATCATGACCTAGTTCACCAGAAATACGTTTATGGATTTCAAACAAGCGACCAATCTGGCTAACAGACCATTGCTCTGGAATCGCCCCAAGCCACTCAACCCCCGAGCCCTTGTATTTCGGATACGGCTTCAGCTTCATGCCGTTATCTCCCTCAGGAGTTCCATAATTTCGGTAGAAACCTTCTTCAGATCTGCATCTATGTCTTCCAGCGAGCGCGGCGCGACGTACTTGTAAAAGTGGCGGTTTAACGGGATTTCATAGCCAACCTTGGTCTTGTCATGATCGATCCAAGCTTCAGGTACATGCGACAGCACTTCTCGCTCGAAGTAGGTTTGGATATTAGCCTTGAGAGGCACATTCTCAGTGTCGCGCAGGCTCGAATCTGGCTGCGGCTTACCTTTGTTTTTGCCTTTTTCACTTAAGATTAAATTGCCAGAATCGTCTTTAAGTGGGCGTTCAACAGTGATGGTGCTATAACCAAAGTCAGCGTTATCAAAGATTTTGCTGTGCTCGTTATCTTCAAACTTGCCATACAAGCTTACAATGGTGTTGATGTCGTTTTCACCTAGCTCTTTGCGTTTTGAACCAAGCGATTTACGCATTTTTTGGAAGTAGTCAGCTGCGTTAATGAGTTGAATTTTACCTTTTCGGTTGGCTGATTTGTGGTTCGATAGAATCCAAATGTAGGTGCTGATACCCGTGTTGTAGAACATATCGGTAGGCAAGGCTACGATGGTTTCAAGTAAATCATTTTCTATAATGTATTTACGGATTTCTGACTCACCCGAACCAGCACCACCAGTAAACAAAGGTGATCCATTGAGAACAATCCCGATCCGCGAACCACCCTCATGTACTGGACGCATTTTTGAAATAAGGTGAAGTAAGAATAATAGTGAGCCATCAGAAACTCTCGGCAAGCCAGGACCGAACCTACCCTCATAACCTTTTGACTCAAACTCTTTACGAATAACGCTTTCAATCTTTTTCCACTCCACGCCAAATGGTGGATTAGAAAGCATGTAGTCAAACTTTTTGGCTGGAAGCCCATCAGCGGATAATGTATTACCAAAAATGACGTTACCAATATCTTGGCCTTTGATAATCATGTCAGCTTTACAGATTGCATAAGACTCAGGGTTAAGCTCTTGCCCGTGCAATACCAATCTGGCATCAGGGTTTAACCTGTTTAGATACTCTTCGGCCACAGAAAGCATGCCGCCTGTACCAGCGGTAGGGTCATAAATGCTTCTAACAATACCTGGCTTGCTTAACACTTCATCATCAGACTCAAACAGCAGTTCCACCATTAAGCGTATCACTTCACGCGGCGTAAAGTGCTCACCAGCGGTTTCATTGGAGAGCTCTGCGAATTTACGAATTAACTCCTCAAACATCAACCCCATGTGCACATTGCTTACGTTATCTGGGTGCAAATCAATGGCAGCAAACTGCTTAGCCACCATGTAGAGCAAATTGGCATCATTTAAGCGGTCTAGTGTTGCCTGAAAATTAAAACGGTCAAACACATCGCGCACATTATCTGAGAATGCACCAACATAATTAACCAAGTTGGCATACGCATTATTGGAATCATCTAAGGCGGATACAAAAGATTGTTTCGAGGTGTTGTAAAACTGATAACCTGATTTTCTGACTAGAAAGCGGTCAAGTGCTTCTGGAGGGGAGTTCTTATTGGATTCAAATTCAGATAGAACTGCACCCTTTGTTTTTTCAAGAACGCAATCTAAACGTCTTAATACTGTGAATGGAAGGATAATCTTTCCATAATCTGATTGCTTAAAGTCACCACGTAACAAATCGGCTACAGACCAAATTAAGGAAGAGTTTATGTTAACTGCCTGAGTATTCATTAAGGCTCCATCAAGTCATTTTAAGCAGGACAGACTGAAAAAGCTTAATGGTCTAAAGTTATAAAAATCAAAGTTATATTTTTATTTACTCGCCAATAATTGCTTATCAGACTGACATTATTAGTTGTAGAAGATTTTTGGGAGTGTTAACTCTTAGTAATCAAGGTTTTATTTGACATATCTTATAACAGTGGTGCCTGTATTTAGATTGGTGATGTAAACATTTTTGTTTTTTGGTTCGGCATATTTTTGATTACCAGCGATTTGAATTATTTTTTCATAGTCTAATAATCACATCGCCCTTTTTCACCAAATGCTCTAAATTCTAAAAGCGAAAAATGGTGGAGTATATCGTTCATGGCGAACAATATTCCACCTTCACTATCTTGGTTAATCAAAAAAGACTGTTGCTTGACTATGCAGACCTCGGACACCATATTAGAAAATCCATAAGCAACAAAATCACTCTCAAGGTATTAAACATGGTTTGAGTTTTAAGCGGCAGCCTCAAGCTTTTCAGCACAGGATATGAGTAGTCCTGCAAAATTGGTTATATCGTCTTTAGTAAAGCCAGAAAGCATTTGTTGCTGAATTCCTTGGACAATAGAGTCACACTGATTTAAAACTCTAGCCCCTTCAGGCGAGATAGTTATGTCTACAGCTTTACGATGAACTTTATTTTCTGTTCTATCTATGAACCCAATGCGCTCTAATTCTTGGACAATCCGAATCATTGTCGGAGCGGATACAAAGCTGAGTCTTGCAAGTTCAGCATTTGATAGATAGGTAGCTTCGCGAAGATGTGACAACACTGCATATTGAGATGTTGTTAATCCATGCTGTGAGAGTGCCTCATCCATTTTTCCTCTCAACCCCTGTTGCACTCGCTTAATTAAGAACCCTATCTGACTTTTAATAGAGTCTTCAAACTCAATATTATGCACTTCTAGTCCTGTATTAGCTTGCGAACATATATTAGCATGCTAATATATGTTCGCATGATTAAAAAGGAGATGATAAATGCAAATGCAAACAAATTTAGATTTTGTTTCACTACAGGTCGTTGATATCAACAAATCTGCAATTTTTTATACTGATGTAATGGGTTTTAAAAAGGGAGATAGCCCAAACCAACATGCTGTTGTGTTTGAGACAGAGGCTGGTAGTATTTTTGCTATTCGAACACCTTTAATTGATTTAAGTCATGTAGAACTAAAGGGGGCTGGGATATCACTTTGGTTTAAAGTTGCGAATGCTGACAAACTTTACAATAAGTTGATCGAAAAAGAAGTGACAATACTAAAGCCAATTCAAGATGGCCCATTTGGGCGATTTTTTGTTTTAAAAGATCCTGATGGATATGCAATTACAATTCATGGTGAATCATGATTAACTCGGCCGGTAAGAGCTTTTTAATCTTTAGCGCCTTACCACAGAGTTTGGCTCGTTTCTGACGTTTGACATGAGGGGCGCGCTTTAGCGTGCCCCACTTGATGGATAGGTTAGGCAATTTTTCATAGCTTTATATCGTACGTAACCCATTGGGTTTGATTTGCTAACTTATCGTAAGTGCTTCTGGCGCGGTAATTGTTTTCAGCGGTAATCCAACGTATAACTGACCAGTTTTTTTCTTTTCCAACGTTACTCACTACTTCAATAAGTTTTTTACCCACTTCATTATTCATTGTCTCTTGTTGAGTCGACCAACTAAATTATTCAGAATTCACCCTGAAAAAATAATGATTTGGTCATAAATTCCAAAGGGCCTTTAAGTTTTCCTCAAGCCAGGCAGAATCGTGTTTTCTTAACCATTGAATGCCATTGCCCGGAATCCTTAATAAACCCCTTACAGAGCGGCCCTGATTATCATTTAAGATTTTCCTAAAATCATCTCGGTGTCGTTCAATCAGTTTTATTTGTTGCTGGCTTGACCATAATTCCTTTAACTTTTGATGATTTGATAAGTAATCTCTTAAAAATGATGCTTTAATTCCAAGCGACATACAAATAGATTTTCGATCAATACCACTTTCTATAATTTGGACAAGCTGTTGCTCTAAATTTGTGCCTTTGATTCTTGGTTTTTTGGGCCGGCTGATTTGCTTTTTATCAATATATTTAATTGCTGAAGTAATATTTGTATTAAAGTCGACCGCAACTCTACTAATTGGGATTCCAAGTCTTACTGCTTCTTTAAGCTTGTGCTGATTAATTGTGATCCTATTAAAACAGGCAACATCTCCTCCCAGAGTTAGATCTTCAATAACTCTGCTTAAGATTGATTCAAACTCTTCTGGTGATGTAAATAATAAGTTGAGCATCAATATGTGTTTCAACGGGTGTTTGCTAGCTTTCGAGCCCCTCACTAATGATGAAATAAAGCCACAATTCACATCGAATAAATCACCTAACAGCTCCTGTCCAAAAATACTCAAAAAATCTGAACCATAATATTTTACGAACTTATCTCTCAGTTGGATTGTGCGTGCAGCACCATCAAAACTGACAAGGTTCAATTCTGTGCATTTATACAAATAGCACCATCTCAACTTAGATTGATCTAGGTGTAAATTTTTTTGAGTTGATAGCCAATATCCCCAGTTGCTCACTTTTCTTAGACTCAATTCAAGTGTGCTTATGTCGAGTGCTATTTCTTTTAAATCACGTTGCGCTTGTGAGGGTAAATAAAGTCGATCTACATAGCCTCTATAAAAAGGAACTAAATATGTATCCAATGGCATCTGGTGATTAGAGCAAAAAAAGGAACTGGCAAATTGATGTTCGGTTATCCAGTAATTGAAGTGATGCTCGCTTAATTGAGCTTTCTTGCAGTTTTGGCAAATCTTCAATGTATGCAATAAATTTCCAGGAAATTTATTGAGACCAAGTAAGCCCCTTGCCCTTGAGTTATTTTCGGTAATTAATAGGTTATCAATGACTGTATTGAATAATACTTTATCAAGAAAGGGTATGTGGAACTTCAAGTTCGTGTGATTCAAAAGCAATTGCAGAGGTGAGCCAAGTACTTGCTTAGTATTATGCCCAAACTGATTTAATCGATTTGGAATGTCTAGTCTTAATGCTGAACTTGTGTTTCCGAACAGTATGTTGCTTGTCAGGTATTCAGCGTGGTGTGCCGATAGTTTGTGATATCTGGCTGACCATGAATATACCGTTTCATCCGGGAAAATATTTGGCAGTTCAAAGTCTGCTTCAAACATTGTTTTGTTTAGGCAACCCAGGAACCAAGAGATTTCAATTTGTCTTGCAAGTTATAAATGCGAAATGACCTGTCGGCAGTTTTACCAATACCAACTCCAATCAAATGGCCTACAGAAAATAGAAGTAACCAATGAGAGGGTTGCATCACAGGAATCATAAAAATTCCGACAGTTAAAAATCCTGTTATCAGAAATAGTGCAGTAGCTATTGAAAATGCTATTTTCTTTGGCAGTATATTTTTGAATGAAATTATTAACTTTCCTTCAGTCAAGTCCAGTATTTTTTGAGTTCTTAGAAGCTTAATTTGGTTATTTGTGATGCCAGTGACTCTCTGTAGGGTTTCCAACGGCTCAGATGTAGCTGCCAGTGCTGATGTTGTTGGTCTTAAATCATTAATTTGATTTTTTAGCTTTTGGTCTGAGTTCAGGGTCTGAAAATTTGATATGACGTTATCGCTGAAATTATCCAAATTCTTATCATCTGGATTAGCTCTCACAGCTTTGTATAAAGCAGTTAAGTACTTTTGGGTGATTTCATCCTCGGAGTCAATTGCCATGATTAAGCTGCCGTTTTTGAAATCACGCTCAAAATATCAAACTCAGCTGAAATTTCGCCACGTGCTTTTTCAATCATCATATTTTTAGTTATTTTAAATAGTAAGGAGAAGGTCTCCGCTGTAACCTTTTTGTCTGGATAGCTTTCGATAGCTCTACTAACTAAATTAAGAACCTTCTCATCAATATCCTGCATTTCTAAAACTGATGCGGCTTGTTTGTCATAATTGAAAAGCAGATAAATTAAATTTACGCCCACTAGCGATACTGAATTGAGATACTTGGTTGTGGGGAAAGTTTTTTCGCTCTCATATTGCAGTTGTGTAAGCCTACCTACGCCCCCTATATCTGCAAGTTCTCCCTGCGAATAGTTTAAGCGGTTACGTTCATTTTTGAGGCGTTCCCCAAAGCCAGGTGCAATTCCATGTGTTTTTGTTTGATCGTTATTCATGTTTGAAATTGTATACACAAAAAAATATGATTGCAAATTAAAGTGACTTTGTAGTATATTTAAATAAACATTAAACAGTTTTCAATATGAATGCAAACCAAGTTAGGAATATGTTCAATGAATCAGGGCTATCAGTCTCGGAATGGGCTCGGTTACGCGGATTTTCCTCTGGCCTTGTTTACCAAGTTTTAGACGGAAAAAGAAAATGTATGCGCGGCCAAAGCCATCAAATAGCCGTGGCATTGGGATTGAAGCCTGGAAGTAGTATGAATGTGGAAGAGTTAAATACTAAACTTGAAAAAATTTCTCAAGAGCAGAAGATGGTGAGCCTTTAACAAAAAAGCCGAACTCGGATGAATTCGGCTTGATTTTGTCTGCTTAAGCAGAGTACTTTTGTTCACACCTTTAGTATCTCTATTTAAACAGGCATTGTCAAGATGTTTGATTTAAATATACCAATTTTTTTGGAGGAGTTGCTATGGGTGCAAGCATTACAGCATCACGTGTCAAAACTATATACATACGTCAAAATAATCCAAGCTGGGATGAATCCTATGTCCCATCAATTTTAGCTACTCGTTCTGAAGCACCTTCAGTATCTAAACCCGCAGAAATCTATTCTTCGAAGTTCAAAAGAAGAATTCACTGTTTGTCCAATCCAGAGCTTAATTTTGCACTATTGGCTCTCTACCACCCAAATATTGTTGGAATTCAAGAGCAGAGAATGTTGCCACCATTAAAGTCGGAGCACCCGCTATCTGGGTTTCCTGGTGTTGATAAAGTGAGGCTTGCTCCTATGATGGGCACTTTGGAGGTGGCTAAGGAGTTAGGGTGTGAAAATCTGATAAGGAAAGTCTTGATTACCAATAAGCAAGGTGAAAGAGTGGCTTTGGCAGTGCCATTTATCGGAGATCATCTTTTAGCAATAAAAAGTGGATCACAAATTTCATGTATCAATTGGAGCATCAAATCAAATCAATCGGAATTTAGAGTTAAAGAGCTCTATCAATTTAATGTTTTCAACAGAAACAAAGCTAAACGCGAAAGTCAGTATCTTCGTCATTTAATCGAACAAGTTCAATATGAGTCTTGCGGAATTACTACTCATGCTTTAAGTGAAGATCAGTTTGACCGTAATGTTTTTGATAACTTGAGACAGATTTATGTCCATTGCCAATCATCAAGTGGGTTGAGCACTAGCAAACAACAGAAGTTACTGGACTATTTCAAAACTGCTTATAAACAAGGTACACCACCGAGTGAAATTATTGGGTATTTTGATTTGCTTAATAAATTTACGCCTGAGCAATCTAAACAAATTTTTTATAAAGCAATTTGGAATAGAGCGTTAAGAGTCGATTTATTTAGACCAGTTTTGATTGATCGCCCATTAAGGCCCGAAAAAGTAGATGTGCTAGAACATTATGCTGAATATTTTGAGGGGCAACAATGAACGGTCTCCAATTGTACTCACCTGAGGGATATGGAACATTAAAAAAAGGAGTCGTTTATCACAAAATTGATAATCGGGCGCAATCCTCTCATGTCTCTCTTGTATTTTTTATTGGTAAAAATGCTTACTTAAAACAGATAAATCGTTCCAATTTTGAAGACGGTATTCAAGCTCATAAAATTATTAAGTGTGAAAACCAGCTGATACTGCCAAAGCACCTAAGCGCATTTGAGGGTCTTGATATTTACAGTTGGTTGGAGGATGAATCTACGCATGAAAGTTTGAAAACTAAAGAACATCTAAAACAAAGAATTGAGTTTGTTTTAAGCGTGAAAACTCAGCTACCAGACATTCTCAGTCAAAATGATCCAGAAAAGTTATTAAATAAGCACGCAAGATTATTGAATCCACCACAAAACGAAAAACGTTTTCGGAATTGGACATTAACTTTCGCAGCATATGGCAATAATCCTGCTGTCCTTCTTCCAGATTTTCACAACTGTGGGAAGTGGGATCGGAATGTTCACGCCAAAGTTAAGCAAGGTGCTCCCTCGATCTCTTCCGGAAAACATTATGGATCTAGGATGACATCTGAAATGAGTGCTAAATGCATTGAAGGATTTGAAAGGTTTGCGAAAAATGGCAAATCTTTAGTCGAAATTCATGCTGATGTTATCCATCACGAGTTCAAATGTAAAACTGTAGGGAAGGGGCAAAATTTAGAAATCTTAAGCGACGCACCGTTTCCTACATTTAACCAATTCAAGTATGTCATTGACAAAGTTTACTCCGTTGAGGTTCGGCAAAGAATACTTTATGGTGAAGCGCGATATCGCAATTCAAAGGCTCCTTCCAAGGGGATGTACTCTCAAGAAGTATCCAATTTAGGTGAAAAAATATACCTCGATGCTTATGAGATTGAAGCCAAACCAAGAGGACTGCTTGATAGCAGTGTCCTTCCGGGATTAGTGGGAGTTAGCGCTGTAGATGCACTTTCAGGAATGATTTTGGGGCTTGGGTTTAGCTTCGGAAGTGAGCGCCATGAGGGATATCGAGCACTGCTATTCAGTATGGCAATCGATAAACAAAAATTCTGCGCATTATTTGGTATACAGATAGAGAAGCACGAATGGCCATCCGAAGGCTTGCCTCCTCACTTATTATTAGACCGTGGGCCTGGCGCTGCTAAAAGTATTATTGATGATTTTGAAAAGCTCATACCCATAAGACAGCTTGCGCCATCTTATTCTGGGCAATCTAAAGCCACTGTCGAAACTACGCATCCCAAGTTTATGAAGCTTGAAGGCCAGCCAACTTATAAAACAACAAGTCTCACCGCAGTGCAATTGGCAAAGGCAGAGATTTTAAGGGTATTGGAGCATATCAAAACGACGAGCGCGGTTGAGAGACTTGATCCAAGTGCGGATTTGATCAATGTATTCCCTACTCCCTTGGGTATTTGGGGGCATTACGATGAAAGATTCAGGAATGACTGTGAGCGGATGTCATTTGACCGAGCAGTTCGCACTTTTTTGAGCAAAACAAAATTTCAAATACATAATGGTCGAGTAAAACTTTTGGAGCGGATTTTTTACTCCTCAGCAATCCATGATGATGGCCTGTTCAATTCTCATGCAACCTATGTTGAAGGGTATGTTTTGGACATGTGTGTAAGGTACGTTTGGATCGATTGGAATGGCAAGTTATATGAGCTTGAAGCTCAACTCAAGATTCGTGGTGACGTAGAAGACTTATACATAACACTCTCAGACCTAAATGAATATAATCAAGTTGTGTTAGCTAAGAAGTCAGCACTTAACGATCTAAAGTTAGCAAGTAAGATCGAGTATCGGGAGCGTTTCAAGCAACACGTTGGTGTTGAATGGCACTTGGCAATTAAGCGGGTGAGTGGCCGATCCAAAACCTCAAGGAGGTCTAAACAAGAAACTCAAGAAGTCTTTTCCGTAAGAAATTTCTGATTACGAAGAATTAAATGAGTACTGCAAACCCTTGGGTAAGTCGTCTTAGTAACTTACTGGATCGACAGACCTTGAAAAAAAGTATGGAGTTAACTCCAATACCAATTGATTCACCATGGGAAATGGAGCTCAGCGACCTTTGCAAAGAGTTCGAGGTTAAGTGCGACAATAGCTTTTATCCCACGGAGCAATCAATAGATATTGCATTAAGAATAATAGGCGAAGCGGCCTCTCATGCAAAAAGGACCTATCCTGGGCCTAATGAATTCATCAGATTAGTTTATGAACCTGTAGAAAACGATGAGTCAGCCGTAATCACGAAATTTCATTGCCCTATTGTACTTACAGGACTAGCTGGGCTCGGTAAGTCTTCCTTGTTGTTGGCAATTAGACGTTCAATTCCCGAAGTAAGCGTGAAGGTCGCTAACAATCATCCAAACTTTAAATTAAGTTCTGCGAAGTATTTTGAAGTGGGTGATAGAGCTGTTCTGAACAAAGTGCTTGTGGATGTTTTTAAAGTCAAAAAAACTAGAACAAATTTTATTCAGCTAGTTAAAGAAAGTATTTACACAAAATCTATTCCGCTTCTTTTGGTGGATGAATTCCAATTTTCTGCGACATCAAGTGATGCTAATACAATGTCTTCAAAGTTACTTTTAGGCCTTGGTTTGCTTAATATTCCTTATGTTTGTTCATTAAACTTTAGTTTGTTTCATAAGTTGTTGAAGAGGCCTCAAGAGGAGCGTGATCGTGCTTTAGCCAATGTGATCGTAATGATTCCAGAAGATCCAAAATCTAAATGCTGGCAACTAACAATTGGTAAATTGTTGGAAATCATCCCTACTATGTTTAGGCTGGATATTAACAATGATTCTGAAAGACTATTTCAGATGACTGCAGGACGTAATCGAGCATTAGTTAAGCTTTTGATGGAGGGCGTGAGAGTTGCTGCTAAATCCAAAAGTTTGGTGACAATGAGTACGCTTGAGAAAGTTTATCTATCAAAAGAGTATGCAACCTTACGGCAGGACACGGAATTAATTTATCAGCAAGCTATTTTGGGAAAACCGATGAGAGGTCGCTCAGACTTGTACTGTCCGGCAGAGTATGTTGATGAGTCAAATAGGCAAAAAAATGAAGCTATTGAATATAGAAATCAACAAGCTGCACAAGTTGAACTATTGAGTACGCTATCAGTGCTTGAGCGCCAGAATTTAGTGAGTTTTCAAAAAGATACAAGTTTAAATTTATCTGCAGATATGGACGCACCAAAAAAGAAAAAAGAGAAAAAAGCGCTAACAAAATCTCTTGAAGAAAGCACTAGGGATTTTTTGAGTCAGCTTTAATCGAATTTACTAATTTTCTGCGAATTCTGAGGACTTAGAGATGGAGCTAAATCATGGCAGATAGTGATACTAAAGTGGTGGTGAACTTCAGGGAGGACACTTCTTCTTCCGTCAGTTATGAAACAGCTGAAGCACTGAAGGAAAGAGTCGGTGCATCCTCAATGGAGGATCTGATTCACAGGGCTCTTGTAAATTTAATAAATGCGACTGAAATTTCATATCCTCCTGATGATGGGTTTCCAACTATTCAGCAGTTCGCAGCGATAGCACGGATCGCTCCGCAAGACATTGAAGTTCAACTTATATCAAGTTTGTTCAATGACTTCAACGAACAGAAGACGTGTGGGAGTGAGTCTCAACTGGAGGAGTTGCTATCAGGAGTTACAGAAGAAAATAAACATGACTTAATCGACATGCGTAAATGATCCCTGAAGAGGGTAAACTAATTATTGTATAAATGTGTAGGACTTTAAAATGCTTGTTGTTGCATATGCATTATTAGTAGTCACAATAATCTGCACGATTGCTGCTTTTGCTGGAGCGATTTTCTTGAGAAAGAAAAATAAGAAGTTAAGGTCAGTTAAAAAATGATCTAACAAGTCGTAGAGTAAACAAAAAACATAATAAATAGGACTTAAATTGGAAATCGAGATTTGGGACGGTGGCCTTCAAGAGCATGAGGCCGAAGCAATTAGAAAAATTGGGCAAGCGTTTAGTATTACTGCTGCTGAACGGGCAACCTCACAAAGAGGAGGTTCACTAAGAGATCAACTCGCAGCGAGTGGGCTTGGACGGGACAGCATGTTCCCCTGGAAGGGGTATGCCGGATTTCGATTTGTTGACGCTAAGGGAAAAGAGGGAGAGTTCGATTTAGTCATCATTACTCACTGCAATGTTATCGTAGTTGAGTTGAAGGATTGGAATCGTGATCCAATTACGTTAAGTGGTGATAATTGGTTTAAGGGCGATAAGAATATGGGGCGCTCACCGGTTACTGTCACGAGAAACAAGAAATTCTTATTAGAAAATAAATTAAAAAGATATTCATCCCAATTTACTAATAAGCATCATGTGCCGCAAGTTCATTTCTTTGTTGTAATGACTGGGAACGCCGATTTTAGTCAGCTCCCAGAAGTTGAGCGTCAACATACTCTGTCTCTTCAAGACTTTCTTCGTTTCTCCGACAAGGGCAAATTTAATCATTTCTTCCGTCCTCATCCGAATGCTCAAGTTCTAAATCAAGATTTTCCAATTTTTGATCAGTTGTTTCTTAAAGGAAATACAGCTCCTAAAGCTCTAAGGATTGGAGGCTTTACAGCGGTAGAACCAATTTTTGAACACCCCAATTCTGTCTATAAAGAGTACTTGGCAAGTTCAGAGATATCAAAGGGGAAGGATTCCTTACTTAGAGTTTGGGATTTTAAAAAGCTTGACGGCAACAAAGCCATCACCTCTCAGGGTCGGGCGGAAATTGTGTCTCGTGAAAGAGAGGTTTTGCAATTCATTAACTATCAAAACCGTGATCTTTACAACCATTGTCTTCGCTCTCTGACAAGTTTCGAGAGAGATGAAGTTACATCTCAATATAGTGAGGTTTACGAATTACCTCCCGGACATGTGAGATTCAACGAGTTCGTTGGGAAATATGGTCAGTCATTTAATATGGTCGACAGGCTTAACCTAACAAAGCTGTTGATCGCTAAGTTTGCTGATCTACATGGAATCAAAATTGCTCACCGTGATATTGCGGATCATAGTTTGTGGCTTTCACCATCCAAGGAAATTGCGCTCTCTAACTTCATTTCGGCTTACCATCAACCGATAGGAACGGTTGGCGATTATCGAAGCAGTCTGTCAGTTGGCGCTGCAGAGATTAAGGACATGCTTGAGGGGGCGTCAATAACTCCATTTCAGCAAGATGTTCATGCGCTTGGCCTGTTAGCTTGGCATCTCTTAAGTGCGAAGAGAATGTCTTCTAAAAGTTTGGAAAGCATCGAGGGTGACATACTCGCAAGCAAGGACTGGTATGTTGGAGTTATTCTTGAGGCTGTGACAGCCAAATTCAAAGATGCTGCAGAATTTTTTGATGCACTCAAGCGAGCAGAGCCTGATGCTGAATCAATCCCTACTTTTGATGATTTTGAATTAGATGCCTATCGACACCCTATAAACCACACGAGACAGTTTCCTGATGAAGGGGATTTTCTGGTAGGGACAGATGATAAAGAGGTCTATTACTCCAGTGGCAGATTAGTAAAAGCCTGGTTAAATGTAGGCGGAAAAGGAGATGCTGCTGTCAGCAACTTCAGGGTTCTAACTTTTCTAAAACAGTTAGATAAAATTGCAACGGTAAATCCGATTTGCTTACCACGGATTCATGAGTACGGCTTGGCTTCCAGGTCGAACAGTATGTATCTGGTAACTGATATTGTTGATGGAGTGACTTGGGCAAACATGGTCTCGGAAAATGAGGCCAAAATTGGCTTGATTGAGAAATTGACCGATGCTATCGAGTATCTTCATGGTCTAGGCATTACTCATGGTGACTTACACCCTGAAAACGTTATGGTTGCTAATAGTGGCAGTGATATTTACCTGATTGACATGCCAGACTTTTGCCACAATTCAGCAGAAGCTAAAAATCATAGATACAGCCCTGAAAATATAGATGCTAGTTCTTCTCAGCAAAGGGACATTTTCGCAGTCATGCGAATGTCGTGTGAGCTACTGGGGATGGAATGGGGTGCGGAGTCCAACGAATATCCTAAAGTCGCTGAAGTTGTTCAGTTTGAGTTAAGCGATTTAGATTTCGGATTCAGAGATTTAGGACGGTTTAAAAAGGCCTTGAGAACGCAAAACGAGGCGCCAAAACATGAACTTATTGAATTAATACTTAGCGGTATTGACGAGTCTTTTACCATTTTTCCAGATAATGGGCATCTCTATGTCAAAGTTGATAAGCCTAAACTTGGCAAAACTGATTACGCAGTGACCTTTTCCGGTATTGGAGGTTCGTTTGTTGCTTTCTATGACAAAGCTAAAAAAGGCTTTGTTGGAGCATCACTTCCAAGAGCGAGATCTGATGTAACTTTTAGGACAGCCGAAGAGAGTCAATTCGAGATCAATCGGCCGATTTGTATTAAGCCTGGTCGACTTACACTACTCTCAGGGTTATCGGATTATCTCAGTGATAATGAAGCTTTTTCCAGGGCAATCGAGCTTCTTGAATTTGTTCAACCTGAAATTGATGAGTCAGAGCTTAGCAATCAGCTCAAAGATATTTTCGAGAAAGCTGACGCATCAATTGATAGGGAGTATGCCGAAATTGCTGCCGATATTTCTACGCAATCGTTATGGCGGGCAATACTTGATACTGAGACAGAATCAAATCCTAATATTGAATTGATTGGAGCCTATTTTAAGCCTTTGGATAACGACAATGAATTGATTATTCCTTATCAGGCAGATGTTGATCCCTTAGGGGCTTTTGTAAGCACAGATGAAGTTGAGGCTCTTCTCATTGATAGAGATGGCTCGGAAAAAGTGATTGGAGAGGTGCTGCTTAAAAAATCAGCTTTGAATGAAGTTAGATTAAATAAGATTCGCAGTGCGGCTTACGCTCTCAAAGATGGTGATTCAGTCTACTTTAGGACAAAGCAAGACCGGGCTTCTTATCGTAAGCGTAAAGCGGCTCTTGAACGTCTTCTTGATAGGGAGGGGGTCTTGCCTGCACTCGTTGATTTCTTCGACCCGGGGTGCAAAGAGCCAGCAATACATTACAACATCTCTGTAAATGATGAAGATTTTGCCAGATATGATCGTGAGGACAAACACGGAAATAGAGTGAGTCTCAACGAGCAACAGAGAGAAGCCTTCTCTAAGCTTTTAAATTATGGACCTTTGTCTTTATTGCAAGGGCCTCCTGGCACTGGGAAGACGGAGTTTATCTCTGCATTCGTTCACTTCCTTGTAGAAAAGCTTGATGTACGTAGGATTCTTTTGGTTAGTCAGTCACATGAAGCCGTTAACACTGCGGCGGAGAGAATCAGAAAGCATTGCAACAGGCTTGGTACGGAGCTAGAGGTAGTTCGATTCAGTAATCGTGAAGGTGCTGTGTCAGATGGGCTTAAAGATGTCTATTCTCACGCAATTACGGCTGAAAAACGAGAGTTGTTCAATGCGGAATATCGCTATCGAGTTGCTACTTTTGCGGATGCTTTAGGACTTGATCCAGAGTTCATATCCGCAGTTGTAGACGTAGAGTTAAAGCTTTTCAAGCAGATAGATCATCTAGAGGCGATGTTAAATAGTTTGCAACGTATTGATGATGAAATTGATTTAAAAGCTCTTAAGAAGATTTCTGCAGAAATGGATAATAGTATTAGAACAACTCTCTACGTGGATTATGGTATTCCATTTTCAAAAGAGAGCAATATTTCTGAAGCTAAATCACTCTTAATATCCAAGCTTTGTTCAGAGTATAACGTTCGTCCTAGTGAGGTTAGGAGAGTTAGGGCTTTAGCTAAGATTTCACGAGACATGCAAGAGGCTTTGTCGGCTGAGAGAGTTAATCTTGATGAGTTCTACGCACGCTCTAGACAACTAGTTACTGGAACTTGCGTTGGGATTGGGCAGGGTCATATTGGAATTCAGGACAATATTTATGACTTCGTTATTATTGATGAGGCTGCTCGATCAATCGCTAGCGAACTTGCCATCGCAATACAATCTGCTAAGCGCGTGCTTTTAGTCGGAGATCATCTGCAATTGCCACCCTTGTATTCTGATGCACATAAAGCTGCATTAGCCCGACGATTAGGAATCAATGACAAACATGCAGAGTTAGATGAAATTCTTAGAAGTGATTTTGCTCGTGCTTTTAACTCAGAGTATGGAAAGCAAACAAGTGCAACGCTCCTGACGCAATATCGAATGGCGCCATCTATTGGCGACTTAGTATCAAAGACATTTTATGATGGCAAGCTTGTTAATGGTCCTCGAGTGATCCCTGATATTTACAAAAGAGCACCTGAAGCTCTTCGTACATCAGTTACTTGGTTGGATACTTCATCTTTTAAAGATGCAGCAAATCATCTAGGTGATCGTGGGGTGAGTATTTACAATCGCTGTGAGGCTGACCAAATTATTGAGATTCTTAAACAAATTTCCGTTAATGAACTGTTTTTAAATGACTTAGAAAAATTTAAAGATAAGGGCGAGGCTTTGATTGGTGTTATTTGCATGTATGCAGAGCAAAAGCGATTGTTACGACAGAAATTCAATCAGGCGATTTGGAGTGAAGGTTTCAAAGAGTTGGTCAAAATTGATACTGTTGATAGTTATCAAGGTAAAGAAAACAGAATTATTATCTTGAGTCTTACAAGGTCAGATAAACAACGCAGTCCAGGGTTCCTAAGAGCGCCTAATCGTATTAATGTCGCAATGTCCAGGGCAATGGATAGGCTACTGATAGTAGGCAATGCAGAAATGTGGACAACTCACAATAAAGATAAGCCATTGGGGAAGGTTGTTGCCTTTATGAGTGAGATGGGTGAGCAAAACGGTTATAAATTTATAGCAGCAAAAAAGAAGAAAACAGGTGGTTAGATTGGATCGTACTTTTAAATACCATGCGGTTGATTTTTTATTACCCGCTCAAAGATTCAATATTCATTTTTCTTATGTCAGTCAAAGAGGACTGCCGTTTGTCAGAGAGTTCGTTCTGAGGCTTGTTCATTTGTCACCAATGACCAAAAGCCAGATTTCTGTCTTTTTTGGATTTAGTCGTAGAGAGATTGATGAGGCAGTAGCAGACTTAGTTACGCGAGAGGAGTTGATGCTTAATGAAACAGGGAGATTAGCGCTCACGGAGAAATCAATCGGGTATTTCTCAGACCTGGGAGAAGCTCCAAAACTAGCCCTACTTCAAGATAGTTGGGCAAGGCTATGTTTTGATTTGGCTACACTCTCTTGCCATGGGAATCTTCGCTCTGATAAGTGGAAATCAGGGATTTCACTCCCAGTTGCAACTGAGAGTATTGCTAAGAGTGAGAGTCTGGTTGAAAAGGCGTTCCAGCATCAGTTCCATGAAATTTTAAATAAGAATCTTCTTTCAAAAAGTCTTACTCAAGATGAAAAAGATAATCCCACTGTATACACTGTGAACACAGTTAACAAAATCGGGCAAATGCCTCTTCGCCTAACAGTCAATTTCAATGTTGATGAACAAGGTAGAAGTGTTGAGCGTGAAGATTTTGAAATATTAAATGATTCAGATTATGTGCAACAGCTTATTACGATTGAATTAGATCGCTTAGCTAGGCCAAATAACATGATTGAGATTGCCAAGGCAATGATGCAAATCAACGATGATTTCACAATCAAATTAATTGAGTCTAAGACACACTCTATAAATCTAAATTTTTTAGAAGACCTTCATAAAATTGAAGAGAATAGCGCTAAGAGAATTACCTTTATTGGCCCACTATACTCTGAAGAAAACTGGGCGTTATTACAAAAGCACTTGGCCCCAGCATTGAATTCTCGTATCAAAAATGGCATTAATGACGATCAAAGATCTTTTATTTGGTTGGCATCTAGTGACCCATACTGGAGTAAAAGCAATCGACTACATGTTGCGTTAAGCGATTTTTACAATAAAGCAAAAACAAAAGACAAGACCCTGTACTCTCCAACGCTCTATTTACCTATAGAAAATTCAGAGGATCAAAGAGCGATCAAACAGTGGAAAAATGAGTTAGATCCTGACTTGGAAAATGCTCACGGCATCAGAGAGGGCTTTTTGGGGGGGAATGTTGAGGTCCTAGCTTTAGAGCGCGAGCTAGCTGTAGTTGTCTACCATATGTCATTTCCAGAGAGCTATCCAGTCACAATGCCAGTTGGTTTTATTTGTACAGATAGTAAGGCCGTTAATCTTATAGAAACTCTCGTCAGAAAATACATCCAAGGAAGTGCTGGGCATGAGAAGCCTAACGATTGTGGTCCAATTAAAAAATTACTTCATAATCAAAAAGAAAAATTGCTCATTTCTTAAAGTTCACTCACATATTTTGCAAGCGCAAGACTATCTCTTATGGATTAACAACAAGGCTTACACTGAAGGCGAAGTTTTATAGTTCAATGAAGAAAGTAACAATCACTACTGGAACTGACTCAAACTTTTTTGTGAGGGGGCGTCTTATTTCTAGAGCTGCGGATGCAGGTGAGACTCTTGAAGAAGAGTTAATCTTAACTTTTGAGGATTTTGAAGATCTTAGGAAGTTAATTTCACCAGCAAGATTGAATTTACTGCGATCCATCATGAAGGAGCCTGGAACTATTAGTGATGTTTCGGAAAGGCTAAATAGAAGTAGAAGGTCAGTAATGCGTGATGTTAATGCTTTGGTACTTGCTGGTCTAATTGAAGCTACTTATAAAACCAACCCAGGACAAGGTCGAGTTAAAGTGTTAACTGCGAAGACTCGGTATATAAGGTTTAGAGTAGATCTTTTTTAGTGTAGTTATGAAGGCTAAAATCAGGCTAGTTGCTGATCTGAATAATGTATGAAAAGTTAGTGGCTATTCACATCTAAAATTAATATGCTCTAAATTTCCAAAAATCTACATCAATTTCTAAAAATAGATAAGAAGAACAAAATGTCATGGTATAAATTAGTGTCAAAAACTGTGTCGCCCATAAAATGGGTTGCCGATCGTAAAAATATATCCCGCTTGCTGGGTGCAAGAGTCCAGGTGGTAGTTTGTGTAATAACTCGAGAACCTGATTCCTCTATTTTGTTAGCGAAGTCTATTTATCATGATCGGTGGATGCCGCCCCAGGAAGGTGTGAACCTGAAGGATTCATTTAAAGATGCAGTCGATAGATGTTTATCACAAGAGTTCGGGTTAGATAGTAAAATTCGTAAGGAATTACTTTCAAACAACATAAAATCGATTAGATATATCGCCACTATTCCGCTTATCAAAGATAGGCGAAACGAAAGACTCGTAGCCGATGATGCAATAGGAACTTGGATGGAGCATATTAGCATGACCAAAAAGGCATACTGGAAATGCACGATCATTATTGATAAGCAAGATTCAATAAAACCAGTTCCAAACATGACGGAAGTCCTGGACTTCAAGTGGTATGCGTTGGCTGAGGCCAGGAAGGTTATTCAAAGTAGCAACTTGCCCGATAAAGCCAATTTGCTCCTGACAATTTTCGATAAGTGTCACAATGACATACATGGGGCTTAAAGTTAGATACAACTTTACCTTCGAGGCGTGTATGGAACGAGAATCCTCCACATCAATCCGGCATTCTATCGCCTAAGTCACTGAATATCAGTGCCAGATCATCTATCTCGAAAGGCCACAATCCCCTAGTTTGAGCGGGGTTTTTTGAAGCCAAGTAATAGCTTAACAATATGCCCGGCTGAGAAAAAAGATGCTTGCTGGCGCGTCGTTCATTGACACGTTTATAAATGAAGGATTTTTCCTCAAGGAATTTCGAAATCTTTTCGCCAACATCAGGTGCTTGCAAAAGATCTATGTAGGTATCGGTAAGAAGCTGATTGGATTGCTCGTCTCCCACGCCCGTGCCGACGTTGTCGGTGTATATTTTTTTGAGCAAATTCAGAATGTCGTTTTGAGGTTTAAGAGCTTCCTCAATATCCTGCATGGCTTTTTCAAAGAACTCATCGGTTGCTTCAATCAAAGCCATGCTTTTGGCAACAGTGCGCTTGACTCCAGGTTGCGCTGTCGTTTTAGGTTTATAAATCGTATCGTGAGTTAATTCGCTATGTGCGTGTTGCAATAGCGTTCTGATTTGCACCTCGCATGGTGTGTGCTCAAGGATGTTGATGCCACCAAATACATTGCCTGCAGTAGCTTTTAAAACGAAGTGTACAGACTGATAAGTAAACTCCAGTGGTTTGGCCAACCGTTCGATTTCATAGTCGCGATCTCTGGAGAATACCCAGAATTTCTTACTCTCTTCAGATTCGATTACCTGGCAAACTTTCTTGATATCACTCGTCAACAGCACGACGAAGCGCATGCCAACTTTATCTTGGACATCGTCATAAGGATTTTGATACTGCTTACGGTGGAAGGCTTTATCAATCAACGTTGACTCAAGTTTAAGCCTTGGCTTGACTGGGATCTTCAGAAAATAATCGAGCGTTGTCGGAGCAATTGACGCGGCTAACGCTTGCTCTATGTTGTGCTTAATGAAGTCTGCCCAAGCCTGGTAAACCGGTTTTTCGGTATCCCAGCGCTTGCGGAACTGGTCTTCGGTCATTCTTGATCCATGATTCGGTCACGAATAATAATCTGAGTCCATTTTGTCGCTGGGTTGGTTTCTGTTGGAGTGCCATCAATCACGGTCATGCTGACATAGTCTGCAAACTCTTTAGGGGGAGCAATCAGTTTGATGTTGTGGCCGAACACGATTTTTCGTTGTTTCAATTCTGAAGCCACTTCCGTTAAATCCTTGTGAACAGCGTTCAAGGTAAACTCATTTTGAACCATGTATTCTTTATAAGCATCTTTTAAGTTATCGTCTGATATAAAGCTATCTGAAAATGCGCCTACTTGCACGGTAGTATTCGTGTCTACTTTCAGATAGGTTGTAAGTGCATTAAGAAGGTCACTTCTTTTTTCTTCATCAATATTGGCACCCTTGATGAAGTCTTTAGTTAATTTGTGAAATTCCTTAGTCAAGGAAGCGCTATTGGTTGGAAAACCTAATCCCAAGAAGGTTTCGTAGAAGTATTGCGCAGCGCCTTCCCGGTTGCCCTTGGTAGCAAGATCATCAAATAAGTATCCCTTCCATTGGGCTGAGGGTTGCTCTGGGGTTGCAACCGCTGCGAGATCGGCTTGTATGAACGCGCCGATCTTGTACAGTTTAGATTGGGGAGTGAGGATCAGGTCCTTTAGGTACTCCAGAAAAAGCTGACCTTGCTCTTGCCTCTTAATGAATCCTGCATGTGGCTCAGCCTTAATCACACACATTAATTTTCGTGCTGGATGACCACAAGTGCCTTCAATAACGACTAAAATCCCGCCAGGAATCCCTCTGCTTTTTTGAGATTTTGCAAGCTCTGCCGTAACGAGTTGCGAGAGATTAATGAAGGCAGCGTCGTCTCCGGTAGTTTCAACAATTTGACTGGCCAAGTGCCACAGGCTTTCGTCCGAAGAGTTCTCAATGGTCATCTCGATACCATGAGTTGACGTGCCTAGCGCCTCAGTAACACGAATTTGCAACGCAGCTTTTGCGTCATCGTCTAGCTGGATAAGTTGCTGGCCATAATTCGGCTCTTTGATGGTTTTATCAGTGTTTCGTTTATAAACCTCGTGAATGATGATTCTGTTGATGCTCAGGTTCTGGAACACGTGCTCTCTCCCAAAGTAGACAATCCGGTGTGGAAACATCAGTCCGGAAATTAGATTTTATTATTCAAATTTATTGTTAGTTTTAGTAAGTCTATATCGGTACCTAAATTAACTTAGTTCCATATTGAACACAAGTTAATGTTGTATCTTAGAAGGTTTAAAACCCTTACAACAGTATACTTTTACCGAACGGTTATCGCTCCTCAGGTGACTTCCATTTTTGCAAATGTTCAAATGCGTCTAAAGGCCCAATAAGAGCCCTTGCTTTGTTTAATCTCGCTAAAACCACCATACGCTCATCATCAGCTAATTTATTTGTGCGCAATTCCACCTCTTTAAAAAACTCTTCGATGTGCTTTAATTTCCCCCACGATTCAATAATTTGATTTAGTTCGTCAGAACTGTCCTTCAAGTTTTTAGCAATACGCCTCTCTTCAGATGCAATGCGATCTCTTTCTCGTTGCTCATCCCACAAGCGTTTTCGTTCAGCAGCCTCATCCTTAGCACGCGTAATTAGATTCTTGATTTCGTTTGTTGAGTTGCAAAGCTCCTCTAGGATGGGTTTCATGGTTTTTGAAAACTCCCCTTTTTTGGTCTCTCTCCATTGCTTAACCCATTTGTTGCCTAAATAAGTTGAATAGACTTGAATGCAAAAGCGACCAGAAGGTATTTCTTTAGTTGTTGTCCAGCTGAATGGTGATCTGATCTTTGCTAGTGAGCTCTTTAGGTATTCTTTTATAGGAACATACTTGCCATTAAGATAACCAACCTCAACCTCTTCTGACATTTCATAAATAGTTAGTCCAATCGACACATCATCAATTTTGGTGATCGTTGGACGATATGGCCGCCATATATTCGAGTAATGATTTGTCGATTTCGGATTCTCTCGTTCATCGACATCCAACATATGCGTGTCTCTGTGATCAGGAGCAATTTGTACCCTGTGACCTAACTGATGTAGTGCACAGTAAAGATTATTGGAAACTTCGAGACCTCTTTCTAAACCTTCCTTTGAAACAATAAGATCAATGCACAGCTTTTTATAAGGTTTGAGATATTCCCCATGCGACTCTCGAACATTACTGAAGTGCTCTCTGGCCTCTTTAATTAGGCCATGTGTTAATAGTTTTGACCTTGTCTTATAAGTTTTGGGTTGTGCTGCAGATTCTGGCGCGTACTCTGTTTCACCATCTCTGGACCAGGTGATAGGATCGCCAGGATTGGGGGCTGGAAGTTTTGATTTTTCTGCTTCAATTCCAACGGCCTTCATTGCCCAGTAGCCTTTAGGAGGTCTCGGAATGTTTAGTTTTTTTAGAATTCGAACGAGATAACTATCAGAGACGCCATAGTTTTCAGATACTTTTCTAATCGGTTCAGACCAGATTTGTTCGTAAAGTTTTTCACGGCTAACAGACATATCGCGACTCCCAAAATTTAGCTTTATTGAAGTGGACAATTTGAGGAGTTCATCTTAGGCTAAGTATGAGACAGAATTTAGAAAATGTTAAAGGTTATGGATGATTGATTTACTGAAAAGAAGTGCGGTAGCACTCGCGATGACGCTCACCATGGTCAATATCTGCTTTGCTGGAAACCCTTATTCAATTGAAGATGCAATTTATAAAATTGAAATTGAAGATGGGAACCAGTTGCACACAGGCACAGGGGTATTAATTGCTAGAGATACGATACTTACTAATTGCCATGTGGTTAGACATAACGGATTTTTTAGAGTGGTGAATCGAAAAACAGGAAATATTTATCCAACTCAAAGTTATAAAAATCTTGGATCTTTAGATGCATGTCTTTTAAAAGGGGCAAAGTTCGAAGGGAATCCGGTTCGAATGAATGCGCAATATAAAATTGGTGAAAGTATTTGGGCGTATGGTTATCCAAACCAATACGCCGCTATGAGTCAGGGAGTAATGGTTGGGCAAATTAATACGGATGTTGGACAAGTATTACAAACGTCTACCTTTTGCCATCCGGGCTCTTCAGGCGGCCCTTTAGTAAACAGTTTGGGTGAATTAATCGGTTTGGTTTTTGGTACAAGGAGAGATTATCAGGATCATTGTTTGGCTATTCCAATTTCCCACATCATTTCAAGAATGAGCCAGTAAGCTCCTAATAATTTTGAATTTCAGGTAAATATCTAGAAAATGTTTAGCTATTCCTCCCAGCTCAAAGATGATTAACTAATTTAGATTTTGAGTACATCAAGCCCCTAGAAAGGAAGAATTTAATATGCGCGCAATAACCTCATATGACGCACTAGAGAAATTTGGACGGGTGAGATTATCGAAAAACTTCTTTATGCGTGAATTTCTATATAGTGAAATATCAAACCTATATGGAATACCAAATTTGCCAGAAAATACAGATTTAGCGATAGAGGTTGGAAAACTTCTTTGTGAAGAGCTATTAGAGCCTCTAAATGCCACATTTGGTCGAATTGCAGTGAGGTCAGCTTACAGGTCATTATCAGTTAATTCATTTGGTAATGAACATGGGCATAACTGTGCTAGTAATGAATCTAACTTTGCTCATCACATATGGGATAAGCCAGATGAAAATGAAAAAAAACGCGCTACTGCATGTGTGATAATTCCATGGTTTATGGATAAGTATGCAGAAGGTGCTGACTGGCGCTTTTAGCTTATTGGATTCATGATCATTTACCTTACAGCGAGCTGGAATCTTTGACGATAAAGGCATGTGTTCATTCAATCTTAGCTGGCATGAAATACCTAAGAAAAATATTACGAGCTGGATGACTCCAAGAGTGCTGCTGAGGGATGCGCATGATCAAAAGGGATTTTCAGATTGGTATACTGATTTTCCTCAACTCAAGCTCTCAAATTAAATAAGAGTTTCATAATAAGTTACCGAGCTTCATTCCGCTTTCTCCGTTTCAGTTTTAACATTATGAATGTCTACCAGAAAGGGTGAAGTCCACATTGTGACTTTAGAAGAAATAAATAGTTTGGTAATTCGCTGTAACAATATTAATAAAATTGGCTATATCTAGCTGGAGCATTTATGACTTTTAATTTTGAATCTGAAGTATTTCAGAAACTTGGTAAGTTACTAATATCGGAAAATCTTTACACGCAACGAACTAATAATGATGCACGCTACGATAGCTTTATTGCTAAATACCCTCCCACTAGTATAGAAAGTCTTACACTTGATCAATATTGTCTTGGTAAAGATTCACTACCTGAAAATTTTTGTTGGTGGCTCGAACGGGGGCTTGAAAAGGTATTAGGCAGGTACATGCCAGGAACGTCGCGTGGTCATATCTTATATAAAGCTCAAAATGGCGAATATTATCGTAACAGAGCACTAAGCGATTTAACGCCAGAAGAAGCTCTGAAGTACACGACTAAGATTCAATCTCTAATAGCTAATGCAAATGTAGACGAAGATCTTTTATGGATTGACGACGACGAAAAGATATTTGCTAGAGCTGGTTTAAAAGCAAGGGTTACTATAGGGGATGGCCGCAAGCTTCGCATATTAAGCGCTTACCATCCCGATAAAGTACTAGTTATTTCATCAAGTGAGCATCTGCGACATTTTTTATTAGAACTTGGTCATCCGGTTGAAGAGGTTCCATCTAAAGACAGGCCAATAGCATTGATGCTTCTACTAAAAGAATACTATGAAGAGGCTAAGCGACGTTTCAACGCCGATGTTACCCCATATGGATTTGTCAAAGCATTATATAGTGATCAGCTGAGCATCAGGCCGATTAAGCAGACAGTACCAGAATCTGAAACTGATCTAGATGTAACGGAGGCTATCAGAAAAATGCCTTTGAATCAGATTTTATATGGGCCACCTGGTACAGGAAAAACATATGAAACTATTAGCTTGGCAGTAAAAATTGCTGAGCCGGAAATGTATCAGACAATACTAAATGAAAATAAGGACCTGCCTTCAGAAGATCTAAGAAGGTTATTTAAAGAAAGGTTTGATGTCCTCGTTGCTGATAAAAGAATTGCAATGACAACTTTTCATCAGAGTTTTTCTTATGAAGATTTTATTGAAGGTGTTCGAGCGGATACCTCTCAAGACGAAGCACTAAAGTTCAAAGTCGAAGATGGCGTATTCAAACAAATAAGTGAGGCGGCATCCACAAAAGCTACTTCCAATATCAGCAATCCTATACATTTAAAGGGTAGAAGGATATGGAAAATGTCACTAGGGAATACGCTGGAAAATGAGGATTATATTTACCAAGAGTGTCTAGAAAACGATTACATACTTTTAGGCTATGGTGACAATCTTGATTTCAGTGGTTGTCATACAAAGGAGGAGGTTGTAAAGGTCTATGTAGATTCTAATGTGACACTTACAAATACTGATTATGCGGTCACGTCAGTTTTTACATTTATCAACTCTATTAAAAAAAATGATCTTATTATAATTTCAGATGGCAACCATAAATTCAGGGCAATAGCTGAAGTAGTAGGCGATTATGAATACTTAGAAAATGCTGACCGTAATTATTTTCAGCAAATGAGGAAAGTTAAGTGGCTGCAAACATACGAGCCTAGTAAACCAAAAGAGCAGTTATTTGATAAATCTCTATCACAAATGACACTCTATGAACTCGGAAGTAAAACAATCAATTTGGATAAGCTTCATGCGCTGTTGGAGCCACATAGAGAAGACTTACCCCCAGAGCCATATGTATTGATTATTGATGAAATCAATAGAGGTAACATCTCTAGAATTTTTGGGGAGCTCATTACATTACTAGAAGATAGTAAGCGTAAAGGTAGAACTGATGCACTCGAGGTCGTCCTCCCATATTCAAAAAAACCGTTTTCAGTACCAGAAAATTTGTATGTCATCGGTACGATGAACACCGCAGATAAATCTCTCGCTCAACTCGATTTAGCATTGCGCCGTAGGTTTGATTTTATTGAAATGAATCCACAGCCAGATCTTTTAAAAGGTATAAAAGTTCATGGTGTAGACATAGGTCAATTGCTAGAGATCATTAACGAAAGAATAGAGGTTTTATTAGATCCAGAACATCAAATCGGGCACAGCTATTTTATGGGTTTACGTGAAAAACTTGCTGATAATGAACGCGAAGATCAATTGGCAGAGATATTCAAGAATAAAATTTTACCTTTGCTTAAAGAGTATTTTTTTGATGATTGGGAAAAAATATCTTTAGTTCTTAATGATCACTCCAAACAAAAGGATCATCGCTTCTTATCTGTAGGAGGTAAGCGTTCAGTGTCAGAGCTATTTGGTAATTCGCAATTTGACATGATTCAAGATAGAAGAAGCTATGTGAATATTAGTGCATTTAGTTGCCCTGAGGCGTATCAAGGTATCATTAAAGTATAGCTATGATACAAGTACGTGAAAGAGCATTGATTACAAGCTCGCAAGATCACTTTGGATCATTAGATTTGGGCATCGTATCGCAAGCTACTTATAATTGGTTGCTCGAATTGCATGCTAGCTGGAATAGTAAAGCACCTATTCTTCAGCAAAATGGCAAACAATTTTTAAGGCTCAATAGTTATGTTGGCATCTTACAAAGTCCAACTGGTGAAGTTATCGAGATATTGCCAAAAACTCAGGAAGGTATGCCTTCAGACCCAGAGCTGACCGAACTAAGACAGCTTATGCAACGCATGTTGATGACAGCGTTGTCACTCAAGCCACGCGAGTCTGGGCGAGCCGCGTTAGACTCTACCAACACACCCATTCATGAGTGGATTTTTGCTCAGTTCTTAGGGGAGTTATTAACGCTTTATCGCAAAGGTTTGAAACATGATTATGTTCGTGTTGAAGAAGATAGTCGGTTTATTCGTGGTCAAATTGATCTTACTAAGCAGCTTAGAAAATCACCGGATAAATCTAATTGGTTCAATATTCGGCATGACGTTTATAGTCCAGAAAGAATTGAAAATAAACTGCTTAAAACAGCAGTAATGTTTATCTTGAAACTAACGAAATCGCCACAGAATTGGCGATTTGCAAATGAGCTATCTCATTACTTGGCGGAAATTCCAAGCCTATTAAATCCAGAGAAATATGTAGCCAAGTGGCAACATAATCGATTTATGTTGCAATATGAGCACGTGTTTCCATGGTGCGAAATCATCATTCAAAACTTCAATCCAAGCTTCCAGGTAGGTTCTAAAGAAGGAATAAGCTTCTTATTTTCGATGGAAAAGTTGTTTGAAATTTATGTTGCTACAAATTTAAGTAAGCAAATTTCAAAGCCGAATTATTTAAAGGTACAAGCATCCTCTCAGTACTTCGTTAATCACCAACCTTTGAATAATTTGGAGAATCAAAACTGGTTCCAGCTTCAGCCAGATTTAATGGTGGTATCGCATGACCAAAGAAATGTGTTGGATACGAAATGGAAGTTGCTTAATAGCAAGTTGAATAGCTCAAATGATAAGTATCAATTAAGCCAAGGAGATTTTTATCAGTTATTTGCTTATGGTCACAAATATATGGGTGGGCAAGGCCACATGATGTTGATTTATCCAGCCCACAAAGATTTCATGGAACCTTTATCTATTTTCAGTTTTAATGAAGAGTTGCATTTATGGGTAGTGCCTTTTGATTTGGTCAGCTGCAAATTGGTAAGTGGTACTTGGAACATACACATACCCATTCATTGAACTGAATAAAATTTACAAGGTTTGTGGCGATTCAAAAAATTCAAAATTTATTTAATGTTGTGAGTTAGATATGCATGATAAGAAAGCTCTTGTTGAGCGAATCCGTCGTGAGGAATTTGGCATCGGCGTCGAATTGCAAGGCGAAGCGAAGATAGTTGTCGAAAATATGCGACGTAAATATCGCAACTTACTGGCCACCGTCGCCGAGGATCTAAACTCTAAAGAGTCTCATTTTATTCTTGAGCTTATTCAGAATGCTGACGACAATACTTATAATCCCGAGATTGATCCAAGTCTTACATTTACACTAGACGGCAACAGGCTAGTTGTGAAAAATAATGAAATCGGATTTGAAGAAAAAAACGTCCGTGCACTATGCTCAGCAGGTGAAAGTTCCAAGAAAGCCGAGAAAAGAAAAGGTTACATCGGTGAAAAGGGTATCGGCTTTAAATCTATCTTCAAGGTAACGGATTCGCCAGAGATTCATTCTAATGGGTATCATTTCCGATTTGATAGATCAAATCCTCAGGACTTGCTGGGCTACGTCGTTCCTCATTGGCATGAGCCTGACATAAAGCTAGACGATAGAACCACGTTAATTATCCCTGCTAAGGCTAAACATTCTTTTTCAATTTCATCATTATCAGACATCAGCGACACATTGCTGCTTTTTCTGCAGAAGTTGCGAAAACTTGAAATTGAAACCAACGAGGGTCTGATTAGCTTTCAGCGCACCGACCAAGGCGCTGTTACAACACTAGTAACTATAAAACCTAATGAAGAAGAGAAGTGCCAGATTTTTTTGCGCAAATCTTTCAAGGTAGACATGAGTGACATTCATGAGCCAAAACGTGACGGCATCAATGAAACTGAAATCGTGCTCGCCTTCCCAATTGATGAATCAGGAAAAGCAGCCCCAACTCACGGCTGCGAAACTTTTGCTTTTCTTCCAATCCGAGAGTTTGGCTTTAAGTTCTATATTCAGGCAGATTTCGTTCTCGCATCAAGTCGCGAGGGAATTCATGAAGAGTTAGAGTGGAATAAACGTCTACGCGATTCAATATCTTCTGCATTTTTGGATGCAATCCATGAGTTCAAACAACGTCCAGAATTAGCAACGACCTATTTTAATTACCTTCCAATTAAGGAAGATATTCACGATAAGTTTTTTGCTCCAGTCATTGATCATTTAATCAAAGAACTTAAATCCATCGAGTGTATTCCGGTAGCCGGAGGGGGCTGGAAAAAGCCTGCGGAAGTTCTGTTGGCATCTGAAAAAATGAGAGGGCTTTTTACTTCAGAAGATGCTCTGATAGTTTTCGATGCTGATTACTTGGCAAATGGATTTTCATTACCTAAAGCATTTAAAGACTCTCTTGGGTTCATAAACTTGACAGTACAAGATGTCGCTTCTGTTTTTATTAAGCATGCAGATTGGCTAAAAGAACGTGAATTGGAGTGGAAAGCTCTTTTTTATACATATCTCGCTTATGATGGCCATCGAGCCAGCATGGTAAAGGAACTAGAAAAAGTACCATGTATTCCTTTAGAGAGCGGTGAGTTCATAACGCCATCTAATCAAACTGTTTTTTTTCCATTGCATACAGGTAAGAAGTATGGATTCGAACATGAGTTATCAATTTTAAATTCAGAATTACTCAATGAGGCTCTAAAGTCTTCACAAGATGTTATGAAGCTTTTCAATGAGCTTGGTATAAAGCACGACAAACCTATTGAGCTAATTCATTCGCACATTCTTAAGCTTCACGCAACCAATTCATGGAAGAGCTCAGATTACGCTGCGTTGATTGGTCATGTGCGCTACATCAAAGATAAGCTCCCTCAGTACCTCGCCTCAGCACTAGAAAATGGTCAACAGGAGTCTGCAGCCATCTCTCAACTTTCAAAAGGGATATATATAGGTACAAAGGATAAGACGAACGAAACATGGCGATTTGCTCGTTCCGAAGAACTCTATCTTGGTAAGGAATTTAATCCTACTTTTGACTTAGAAAACCTAATAGGGGATGAGTTATCACCAACTTTGTTCGTTTCTCCTAACTACATGAAAAGTTCTAGAACTATCAATGGTTTGGAAAAACAGGAGCAAGATATTTCCGAGTGGCGAGATTTCTTTGCAAAAATTGGCATAAACATTACGCCAAGGGTTTCGAGGTTCGACTCTGGCAATGTAGCTTGCAGTGATGAACTTAGCGCCTTGCTACAATCACCAAAAGCAGCCGTTCGTCGAGCTACGTTAGAGGCATTAGATCGCAACTGGAATTTATATCCAAGTCAAACAACTTATACATATAAATCTGGGAGAAGTTGGAACTCGGCAACAACTAGTCTTGTATCTAAGCTCAGACAGGTAGTCGTTCCAACTCGAAAACATGTTCAAGTAACTCTTAGTTTAGCATACGCAGATAATGAAGAAATCAGATCAGTACTTGGTAATGGAGTGTTGTTCGTTGAAGCCAAACTACAAAATCACGACTTCATGGACGCATGCGGCATTACCTATAAGGTAGATGCTGAAGCATGCTTTAAACGCCTCCGGCAAATAAAGTCTGAGGATATAAGGGATCGCGATCAATTAGCACGAATTTATCGTTACCTAGAAAGGCTGTGGGATAAAGAAAGAGCGTCCATTCAGGCTGGATTCTCAAAGGAAGGACTTATAAGAGTTGGCAGAGGCGATTCTGCAAAGTGGGTAGTTCCTGATGAAGCCTGTTGGAAATCCACAGGAAATAAATATTTTGATAAGTTTTTTCCACCTCTGGATGTGGCATTCCGAGATTTTCATGGTTTCTTTGTAATAAAGTTAAAGGTACCAGAAGCACTATACATTGAGAACTGGCTGGAGGGTCTAAAGAGAATTGATGAAGTGGATGAAGCTGATCGACAAGAGTTTGCGCTATTTATATATCGTAGATTGAGTTCTATGATTGACTCCGACAATATGCCGGATTGGTTGGACGACCTAGATTTCTATTCTCTTCTGCTTAACAGACGCGGCGAGATGGTAGATAAATCTGAGCATCTTTACGCTGACGATCGACCAGAACTATCCAAGCTATTTGAGGATGAGGAAGAAGTTTCTTTCTTGAATGTTATGTCTTCGCAGATTCCATCAGTGAGCACGCTATTGAATGCTCTGGAAATACAACGTGTTTCTGATGTAATCAATATTGAAGTCCCAGAAGACATCGGTGGCGAAATTAACAATCGACTTACAGCCAAGCTAAGGGAAATGCTTATACCTATCGCAAGAGTCATTCACGAACAAAGTCATGCATCCTTTAAGGAAAATATTAAAAATGGTCTGTTCAACGATTTGAGCAATACAATTGTGATAGATGTTGAGTCGCTCTCCTTAAAAGTAACACTGGGAGAATGGTCAAAAGTAACATCAGGTCAGTCGGCATCACGTCAAAAAGAAATATTGCTTGACTCAAGCACTCGCTCAAAACATGACTACGTGGCCAGGGAGTTAGACAAGCTTCTTTTAAAGAGTCGCAGAGGTGCAGAGGGATACTTTGGTCGCATCCTAATGGCCGAGGACATAGAAGACGCCAATGAGTACTTAAAAATAAACAGCATCCCCATGTTACCTGAAGACGAAATGGATGCTCTATTTCAATCAAGAGGACCTCTTGAAGTCGAAGTTGTTGAGCCAATTGATGAAAATTTCATAAACGCCGATACCGTTGAAGTTACTGGTGATGCCTCTAGGAAAGCATATTCAAGCTCAAATGATTATCCGATTAATTACGATCGGAGTGAGCGCTTGCCTAAAATTGAGCATGAAGAAGATGATGGCAGTCAAGCTGTTGCAAATGCCCGAGCTGCTAATCATGAGGAAAGACCTAAACATGATGATGCTAAAACCAAAAATGAGATCAAAAGCAGTCAATCGCAAAATGTGACCCCTGACATCGAGCAAGAAAATAAAACTTCTGATGGTATGGGGAGCTACAGGCATTCATCTACAACCTATGAGCCTCAAACTCATCACAAAGAAAATCATCCCAAGCAAAAAACAACAACAAAATCTGGCCGTTTGCTCAGTTATGCGGAACCTACGACTTCGAAAAATGAGCCATCAGTTTCCCCAGATTCCGCATCATCTGACCGTAAAAAAGCTATTGAACGCGCTGCAATTGATTACTTTATTGTCAATGCAGCTAATCAATGGAGAAAAGTTGAAGAGATGCCACCAAACAACCCAGGTTTCGATTTTCTTGCTGAAGCATTCAATGGGAGCCAAGAATATATCGAAATCAAGGGTCAAAGTGGAGCATGGACGGAAGAAGGGGTAGCGCTGACTCCAACAGAACTGCGTACAGCCATCCATCATGGTGAGCGCTATTGGCTCTGCGTTGTCGAGTACGCACAAGATGAGGGTCGCCGCCGTCTATGGTTAGTGCAAAATCCATTCGGAAAAGCGGATCAATTCCGTTTCGATCGCGGCTGGCAAGACGTTGCTAACCGAAATACAAATAAATCGATGAGTCCTGCAGCTGGCCTATACGTGACTAATCCTGAATTTGGAAAAGCCAAAATTCTTGAAGTCATAGGTACTGGGGTGCTTACAAAGTTGCGACTTGAATTTGAAGACAAAAGAGTAGAGACAAAAATGTTCAGTCCTGCAACAATGACTGTGAGCGAGGACTGATATGGCAAGAATGATTCCTGGGATGACTGATGAGCAGCTTAGAAATATACAGTCGAAGGCCGAAGCAAAGTTTTACCGAGCTTGCAGAGAGCAGCTCCCAGATGATGTGTTGGTAATTCATTCTGTAGGGTGGATTTACCGAGATGACCACGGTCGATTGAGAGAAGGTGAGGCAGACTTCACGGTCATTTCTCCAAATGCAGGTATTCTAACAATAGAGGTTAAAGGTGGTGGTGTTGCCTTTGATGCTGAGACAGGAAGCTGGCATTCAATCGACCGTCATCACAACCGCAATAAGATCAAAGATCCATTCCGTCAGGCTTCCAAAGAGCGTCACTCTATAAAGGATCAGCTGGTAGGCAGCACGTTATGGAAAGATTGGCGAGGAAAGCGCTTTACCTTGGGTCACGCAGTTATGCTACCAGATGTGCATGATGCTCGCCCACTCCTTTCACCAGAGAGAAGAATCGAGTTTGTTGGGATTGATAAGGACATGCAGGCGTTAAGCGCATGGATCTCTCGCGTTTATGGTTTCTGGCGTAGTGGGGAGGATCAGCCACTAGGTAATCAGGGAGTTGAACTTGTTCAGAGAATCCTCTGCGGTTCGTCTGAAGTACTGCCTGCACTTAAGTCATACCTCGACGATGCTGAGCAAACTCGGATAAGACTTACTGCAGGGCAATCTAAGATTCTAAGAACAATCGGAGGTAGAAAAAAAGCCATTATTTCCGGTGGTGCGGGTACTGGTAAAACACTGATTGCTGTGGAGAAAGCACGACAGTTGGCAGCACAAGGATTAGATGTTCTCTTGCTTTGCTATAACCGGCCTCTAGCCGACGCTATTTCAAGGGGGTTGGGCGATACCCAGAACATTTCTGCAATGAGCTTTCATCAGCTTTGCGAGCTTCGAATGCAAAAGGTTCAAAAGCTTCATAATCGCAATCTTCGCCAAGAGGCATCAGATGCATACCCCGGAAACAGCGATAAACATAAATATGAATTTCAGATGCCATTTGCTTTAGCTCTCTCGAACGAAATTTTGGATGAAAAATTTGATGCGTTACTAATCGATGAGGCACAAGACTTCAGCAGCGACTATTGGCTAGCCATGGATGGCTTATTAAAAAATTATGACGCGGGTCATCTTTATATTTTTTTAGATGAGAATCAGTCACTATACCGAAGACCCGCTGAGCTCCCTATTACAGATGAGCCATTTTACTTGGCAGCTAATTGCCGCAATACAGCGCAAATTCATCGGTGTGGCTACGCATATTACTCTGGTGAAGATGTGGATGAACCTGATTTGAATGGTCAAGAAATAAAACGTATTTCTGTAGAGAGCGATTCATCTCAAGCGAATGAAATCTCCAGGATTATTATTGGACTTCTATCTCAAGGTGTTCGTCCAGAAGACATCGTGGTTCTATTGGCAAAACAACCAAAAAACTACTTATACGAATTGCTAAAAGCTCACAAATTAACGCCAAGCACTGAGTGGAGTGAAGGTACAGTTGGTCGAAAAAACGCCATACTTGTAGATACCGTTGCTCGTTTCAAAGGGCTAGAAGCACCTGTTGTGATTTTGTGGTTAGGTGATGAAATTATAGATGTCGGTTATCAGGAGTTACTGTATGTTGGGATAACGAGAGCCAAGTCATTACTTTTTGTCGTGGGTTCAAAACGTACACTTCCACTAATCGGTTAAGTACTCTCAGAGAAAGGCTATTTCTAATCAGATGTTGAGAATATAACAATATTCTTTAAAAAAATATCACCGCTTAGTAGAGCTAGTTTTGAGCAAATAAAGCTTAAATTGTCCGACCTACTTTAATATAGTTTTTCTTAATTATTAGTATAACTAAATCAATGGGTTACGAGATCATTTCCGACGGACTTAATTATCTATAACCAATATTCCTTAAGCAGCGCATTTGCTGTTTACATAAATAAACCTGCCCAAGAGGCAGGTTTATTTTATTGGGGCATGTAGCATTACGCTTCTGTCGGGCTTCTGTATCTGGCTAGCCAGTGTGCGTAGGGCGCTGGTAATACCCAAGCAGGGTTTTCTTGATGTAGCGCTTTTGCTGCAAAGTAGGGCCAATGCGGGTTTTCGAGGTGTGCACGGCCGATCATGGCGAGGTCTAGTTTTGCTTGTCTGATCGCATTATCTGCCAGCGTCGGTGCACCAAAGCCCCAAGCAGAGGACACTGGGATGTCGGCTTCGAGCCGCACGCGTTGCGCGATAGGCGCCAAAAAGGCGGGACCCCATGGAATGTTGGTCTCCGGAATAGTAAAACCGACGCTGACGCTCAGCATATCCAAGCCACGTGCGCGCCAGGCTTTTACTAACTCAATAGATTCACTCAAGGTCGCTTCATCGTTGCCATCATATTCAATCACGCCAAAACGTGCGGTGAGCGGCAGGTGCTCAGGCCAAACTTCGCGGATGGCCTCTAGCGTTTCGAGGGTGAAGCGCGAACGGTTTTCAACGCTGCCCCCATATTGATCGGTGCGCTGATTCGAATGCGCCGAGGTAAAGCTTTGCCCCAAGTAACCATGCGCAAAGTGGATTTCGAGCCACTCAAAACCTGCTGCCAGTGCTCGTTTTGCAGCGGCGACAAAATCGTTTTTTACACGCTGAATATCGGCGATGCTCATCTCTTTGGGGACTCTTGGCAAGTCGCCCCCGAAGGCAATCGCAGAGGGGGCAATCGGTTGCCAAGCACGCGGATCGTTTTCCGGCAGGTGGTCATCGCCTTCCCACGGTTTGTTAGCGCTGGCTTTGCGCCCGGCATGGGCGATCTGAATGCCAGGCACCGCACCGGTAGCTTTGATGGCAGCCGCAATCTCGCGCAGTTTTTCTGCTTGGGTGTCATTCCACAGGCCTAAGCAACCCGGAGTGATGCGACCCTCTGGGGCTACGCCGGTGGCCTCGACAATCACCAATCCGCTACCGCCGCGGGCCAATGTGGCGTAATGGGCCCTATGCCAATCATTGGCGAGACCGTCTTCGGCCATATATTGGCACATTGGCGGCACAGCAATCCGGTTTCTGAGGGTGACGTCTTTCAGTGTGTAGCTTGAAAATAAATCTGCCATGGTGTTCCTTTCATTCAGTTGATCATAAAAGCAGGGCTTGTGCTTGTTAACTTCTATAGTTCGAATATAATCGAACTATAGAATAATATCAACAGCTATGTTAAATTTTAACCATGCGACAAATTAAACATCCCAGTTTGGATCAGGTTGAATTAACAGACATTATGTACGCGCTGTCAGATCCAACGCGTTTGGAAATCGTCGGGCGCTTGGCACAGGCAGGGCGTAAGATGACCTGCGGTGAACTAGACTTAAACCGTCCTAAATCCAGTATGTCGCATCACTTTAAAATTCTGCGTGCGGCAGGCTTGGTGGAGACGCTGATTGAGGGCACTGAGCATATGAATGCGCTCAGAGTGGGTGAGATTGAGCAGAAGTTTCCCGGCGTATTGCAATCGGTATTGCGCGCACTGAATCCATCGTAACTTATCCGCGGCATTGAAATGGCGCTGGCAAGCTGCCGCGTGCGCCTACCCGTTGCAACTACCACGCCGCTTAAATCCTCAGCCACGCAATCACAATAGCTAGTCAGTGATGTTTGATTCAATTGATTTTTTTCGAGCTCATCATTAGCGAGGCGGCTTAACTAGTTGTTTGGTTGACTGGCGAGCGCCGTTTAACCATGATTTTTTCCATATTGGTTGACCAATCGAAGCAACTCGGGCTTGCATGAACCGCAACTGGTGCCGCACTTGAGCTTTGCCTGCAAAGTTGCTAGATCGGCGCCCATCTGACAGGTGTCGATAATTTCATTTTCAGACACATCTAGGCAATTGCACACAATTTTTCCGCGCGTTTTTTGCCCGGTGGGCGGTGCAGCCAGCGGCGCTAAGGCCCATTTGCGCACGGCGTCGGTAAATGCACCCTCAACCATGACTTGTTTCAGCCACTCGGCGGCCAGTGTTTCACCAATCAATCTGACGCCGGTCACTTGTGCGGCTTCAACCAAAATACGTTTGCTGATGCCGCGTTTCACGTCATCCAGCTGCAACATAGGCGCACCTTCTACCATGCCCAGCAAGCCGTCGAGCGTGGCAATCAGCGACGCGTCCGGTGCCGTTTTATGGGCGACGCGTAAGATGAGCATGCCATCGCCACGTCCATACAAGCCAAGGGTGGCATAGTCAAATTTTGCCAGCATCGGGCGGATGTCAGCCATTAAATGGGGCTGATTACACTTGCGCATCACCGTCATTTGCCAAGGCAACTGGAGTTTTTCAACATTGACCGCAGTGTGTTTGAGCTCTGGTTGCTTGGAGTTTTTATCAAAGGCTGAGGGCATCAGTGCATTCACGCCTAAGCCTTGCATGTGCTGGCTTCCCCAGTGCATCGGAATAAACAGTTCAGCCGGTTTCACTTCGTTGGATTGTTGTACCTTAATCACCAAATTGCCACGTTTGTTACGAATGTTGACGATGTCGCCATTTTTGATTTGTCGGCGCTGCATATCATCGGCATGCATAGACACCACAGGTTCTTCGGCATGTTGATAGAGCTGTGCCAAGGTGCCCGTGCGGCTCATGCCGTGCCACTGATCCCGCAAGCGACCAGTGAGTAGGTGAAATGGATGGCGGGCATCTGGTTTGTCTGCGGTGCCTTTGTAAACGGCGCGCATAAACTGTGCCTTGCCGCTCGCAGTTTGAAACACGCCATCGCCATACAGACGCGCCTGGCCTTGCGTGGCCCCCGCTTTAAAAGGCCATTGTTGTGGACCTTGCGTTTCCAGAATGTGATAGCTCAGCCCTGAAATGTCGAGATCACGCTCTCGTGTGGTTTCACGGTGTTCATTAAAAATGCTTTCTGTATCGGGATACTGAAAAAGCAAGTTGGCTTTGCCAAGTTTTCGTTCCAGTCTTTGCGCAAAGTCGACCACGGTTTCCCAGTCATGGCGGGTTTCACCGGGGTTGGGGACCGCTTGGCGCACTCTTGTGATGCGACGCTCTGAGTTCGTCACCGTGCCTTCTTTTTCTCCCCAAGTGGTCGCTGGTAACACCACATCAGCATAGGCATTGCTCTCGGTGTTGTTAAAAGCATCTTGTAACACCACCAGTTCGGCATGTTGCAAGGCAGATAGCACTGGATTTAAATCGGGCATTGAGTGCGCAGGGTTGGTGCAGGCAATCCAAATGGCTTTAATCTCGCCCGTTTTTAGCGCTTCAAACATTTCGACCGCCGTTTTGCCGGGCTGCGCCGGCACCTCGGGTATGCCCCACAACTGCGCCACTTCGGCACGGTGTGCTGCGTTGGCCAAATCGCGATGACCAGATAACAGGTTGGCCATGCCACCGACCTCACGACCCCCCATGGCATTGGGCTGGCCGGTGAGAGAGAACGGACCTGCGCCTGGGATGCCAATTTGGCCAGTAGCTAAATGCAAGTTAATCAAAGCGGCATTTTTTTCAGTGCCGTGGATCGATTGATTCAGCCCCATACAATACAGGGACAAGGTGGGGCCAGCCCCGAACCACTTGGCTGCCTGAATAATGTCTTTTTCGCCGATGCCGCAGATATCGGCTACCATTTTTGGCGTGTATTCGCGCACGGTTTCTTTGAGCGCTTCGAAGCCTTCGGTATGGTGGCGGATATAGGCCATATCGAGCAGACCTTCCCACAACATCACATGCAGCAAACCATTAAACAGGGCAACATCGGTGCCGGGCAAAATGGCCAGATGTAAGTCGGCAAATTGCGCGGTGTCGGTGCGACGCGGATCAACCACGACCACCTTGAGCGCTGGATTTTTAGCTTTGGCATCCTCAATGCGGCGGAACAGCACCGGATGCGCAAACGCTGTGTTCGAGCCGGCAATAAACAGACAATTGGTCTGTTCGATATCCTCATAACAGGCGGGTGGCGCATCGGCACCCAGCGTGGCTTTGTAGCCTGCCACGGCAGAGCTCATGCACAAGCGGGAATTTGTATCGACGTTGTTGGTACCAATGAGCCCTTTGGCCAGCTTATTAAAAACGTAATAGTCTTCGGTTAACAATTGGCCCGATATGTAAAATGCAACCGCATCCGGGCCATGCGTTTGAATAATGTCCGCAAAGCGGTCGACCACATGGTCTAACGCGGTATCCCAATCCACGCGATCGCGCGGCAAGTCACGTGAGAGGCGCCGCTCGGGATAAAGCGCGCGTGCATCCAGCTTGGTAGTCAGGTGCAGCGTTGCGCCTTTGGAGCACAAGCGACCGGCATTGGCAGGATGTTCAGGATCCCCCTTCACGTCGACGATCTGCTTACCTTCGCTGGTAATGATGACGCCACAGCCCACCCCGCAATAACAGCAAGTGCTCCGCGTCTCTTTGCGCGTGGGATAAAACGTGACCGGCGCAGTAGAGACGGCGCTGGAGGTGGGTGGGCGCGGTGACGGTTGCATCATAAAATGGTCTTGCATCTTTGATTAAGGATTGAGTTGTAGATAAACATCGCCGTTTTCAATTTTCACCGCAAAACACGCCGTCTGCCCGACATCCGGCTCTTCAGCTTTGCCATCCACCAAGCTGATTTTCCAGCTGTGTAATGGGCAGGCGACTTTATCGCCATAGACCATGCCTTGTGACAACGGCCCGCCCTTGTGCGGGCAACGGTTGTTTAGCGCAAACACTCGGTCGTCATCGGTACGAAACACGCCGATGTCGACCTCACCATGGCGTACGACGCGTGCACCCAGCACCGGGATTTCGTTCATCGGGCAGATTTTAGTCCAGCTCATTTTTTTCCTCTTTTGTTGCAGTAATACCGATCTCAAGAGACCAGTAACAAGTAAATCAGTAATAGGTTGATGCAAAGTGAGATGATGGCCAGCCATTGCCATTTCACTAGTCGTGCGCGTTCGATCAGCGGGGTACGTGGAATCACAATCGGTTTTAACTCGCCATGTTCCAGTGCGAGCAACATTTCTTCGGCGGTTTCAAAACGCTGATCCGGTTTTCGGGCAATCGCTTTAAGAATAATGTTTTCAAGCCAGGCCGGAATCTCTGGACGATAGCGACTGGGCCGTATCGGCTCACCAAAGCGGGGCGATTGAAAAGGCTCTACCTCGCCATAGGGATATTTGCGTGTGAGTAAGTGATAGAGCGTGACGCCGGCGGCATAGATATCGGCTTGTCGATCAGCCAGTTTTCCTTCAAATAACTCAGGCGCCATAAAACTTGGCGTGCCGGGATTGTCGATTTGTGCAGGCATGGCTAATGTGCTGTTAAGTGCTACGCCCAAGTCGAGAATACGGAGGCGATTGTCGCTGCCCATATGAATATTGGCGGGTTTGATGTCACGGTGCACGATATTTAACCGATGCAGCATACTCAGCCCGCGCATCAGATCTTGGCCGATATTGGCCACGCCATTGATGCTGAAATGGTGTCCGGCATTCAAACGCTGTTGCAGGGTGGCGCCTTCATGCCAAGTCATCACGTAATAGAGCGCGGTGCGCTGCTCACGGCTTAGGGGTAATATTTGTGGCACACACTGCGACACCACCCGCTTGGCCAGCCACTCTTCGTTGAGCAGCGCCTCACAACTGGCGGGGTCGTCGGCCCGGCTGGCCTGCAAGGTTTTTAATACAAACAACTGGCCAGCTGGATTTTTAACCTGATAGAGCAGGCTAACGCGCGAATCGTGGAGAATTTGCGTGATGGTAAAACCGTCGAGTTGGTCGCCGATGGCCAGTTTTGGTGGTAAGGGCAGGCTTAAAGCATCCGCAAGCATATCGGTGAGATGATCGTCACCCAACTGATCAACCCTTACGACCACGGCAGAGGCGTTGTCTTGCCCCCCTTTTTCTAAAGCTAGACGGCTCAGTGCTTCTGCCATCAGTTGAGGCGTGTGATATAGCATCAAGACCTTATGAATATCAGCATCCCCCAGCGCCGCCCATACCCCATCGCTCACAATGGCATACACGTCACCAGTTTGCAGCAAGCCCTCGGCATAATCCACACTGAGCTGATCATCCAAGCCGACTGCTCGTTTGAGCACGTGGCGCATATCGGGTCTGTCCCACACATGATCCGTGGTCAGGCACTGTAGCGATTGCGCACGCAACCGATAAATGCGCGAGTCGCCGACATGCGCCAGTACGTAACGCTGTCCGCGCAATACCAGCAGCGAGAGCGTGGTGGCCATACCTGCCATGTGTTGATGCTTGCGGGCCTGTGATAACACCCAGCGATTGGCCGCCAGCAAAACTTTGTCCAAAGCATGCTGTATGGTCCAAGTGTCCGGCGTGGCATAGTAGTCCGCGCAGAGCGTGCGTATGGTCATTTCTGCCGCTTCGGCCCCACCCGCGCCGCCACTAATGCCATCTGCCACGGCCAGCAAGGCGCCTTTAATTTCTAATTGCGCATCCGCAGGCGTGACTAAGCCAATATAGTCCTCGTTACGAGGTCTAGGCCCAGTCACACTGCATTCACCGCTACTGAAGCGCAATTTCATCACTGTTTCCGTTGTTGGCTGGGGATGGACTAAATTTTAGCGCGCGTGACAGAGGCAGCACCCCAAGTGGTGCGCCAGCGATGCTTCACGCGAGACAACCCAACCAGTGCCAGCATCGCCAAACCTGCAAAGACCGCTAAACCCACCTGATAGCTGCCTGTGAGTTGTTTAGAATACCCGAGGCTGGACGCGAGGTAAAAGCCTCCGACGCCGCCTGCCATGCCGACCAGCCCGGTCATGACGCCAATCTCTCGACGGAAACGTTGTGGCACTAATTGGAACACCGCGCCATTGCCCATGCCGAGCGCAGCCATGGCCAACACCACCACGGCCAAGCCCGCAAGTTGCGTGTGCATGCCAACGCTTAAGGTGAACAAGAAAATAGCCGCTAGTACATACATGGCGCTCAATGTGCGGATGCCGCCCATACGGTCAGCCAGCAAGCCACCAAATGGCCGCACCAAGGAGCCTGCGAAGACACAGGCCGCCGTAAAGTAACCAGCATGCACAGGGTCGAGGCCATATTGGTCATGAAAATACAGCGTGAGTGATGAAGCCATGCCTACAAAGCCGCCAAAGGTCACACTGTAAAAAAACATAAACCACCAGGCGTCGTGGTCTTTAAGCACGGCCAAGTACTGGGACAAGGATTTAGCGGCTGGCGTATCCGGCGCATCTTTGGCAAACACGGTATAAACCACAAGCGCAATTAGTAGCGGAATCAGCGCCAAGCCAAACACATTGCTCCATCCAAAAGCCACTGCCAGCCCTGGGGCAAATAACGCGGCTAATGCAGTACCTGAGTTGCCAGCACCCGCAATGCCAAGTGCAGTCCCCTGATGCTCGGGTGGATACCAGCGGGAAGCCAGTGGCAACGCCACTGCAAATGCAGCGCCGGCAAACCCTAAAAACATGCCCAATAACAGCGCTTGCTGGTAGCTATGAATGCCATGCAGCCAAGCGGTGAGCAGGGCGGCAATGACGATGACTTGACCGATTAGGCCGGCTTTTTTCGGTTTGAGCTGATCAACCAGCACGCCCATGACAATGCGTAACAGGGCGCCAGTCAATACCGGCGTTGCCACCATCAAGCCTTTTTGTGCCGGATTCAATTGCAGATCCGCTGCGATTTGCACCGCGAGCGGGCCGAGCATGACCCATACCATGAAACTGAGGTCAAAATAAAAGAAGGCTGAAAACAGTGTCGGTTTATGGCCGACTTCCCAAAAGCTTTTTTGCATGATGTCTCCCGGGGCGTGCGATCAGATTGTCGCACGCCAGATCAATGAATTACACGGTAATCGTGTCGAACTCTTTGTGCTGGTCACGATGATTGACGCGCTCAGCCCAAGGATCTACCGAACCTTGTAATGCGTACAACAGTCGTTCAAAGGCCGCTTTGCGTCCCTCGGCATCTTCTACTACGCGTTTTTTCACATAGTCTAGCCCGATGCGCTCAATCCAATGCACGGTGCGGTCGAGGTAACGCGCTTCTTCGCGGTAGATTTGGATAAAGGCGCCTGAGAACTCGATCACTTCTTCAGCCGTTTTGACTTTGCATAAAAACTGCGCAACTTCGGTTTTGATACCGCCGTTGCCGCCGACATAAATTTCCCAGCCAGAATCCACCCCAATAATGCCAACATCTTTGATCCCGGATTCTGCACAATTACGTGGGCAGCCAGACACGGCAAATTTGACTTTGTGTGGTGCCCACATGTGGTCAAAGGCTTTTTCGATATCGATGCCCAATTGCGTGGAGTTTTGCGTGCCAAAGCGGCAGAACTCCGAGCCGACACAGGTTTTGACGGTACGAATCGATTTGCCATAAGCGTAGCCGGAGGGCATATCCAGATCGGCCCACATATTGGTTAAATCTTCTTTTTTGACGCCAAGCAAGTCAATCCGCTGACCGCCGGTGACCTTCACCATCGGCACCTTGTACTTATCTGCTACATCGGCAATTTTGCGCAGTTGATCTGAGGAGGTCACGCCGCCATACATGCGCGGAATCACTGAATAGGTGCCGTCTTTTTGGATGTTGGCGTGCACCCGTTCATTAATAAAGCGTGATTGTGGGTCATCTTTGGCCTCATGTGGCCAGGTGGAGATCAGGTAATAGTTTAGGGCGGGTCTACACGTCGCGCAGCCATTAGGCGTTTTCCAGCCCATGCCTTTCATCGCATTGGGGATGCTCAGGTAGCGATGTTTTCGAATCTCCTCACGCACTTCTTCATGGTTAAAATCTGTGCAACCACACACCGCTTTGCTTGAAGATGGCGGCGCATAGCCACCACCAAGGGTGGAGGCGAGAATTTGCTCGACCAACCCGGTACAACTGCCGCAGCTAGAGCCGGCTTTGGTCTGCTTCTTGACATCATCGAGCGTGAACAAGCCTTTTTCTTGAATCGCTTTTACGATGGTGCCTTTGCATACGCCATTACAGCCGCAGACTTCCATCGCGTCTGTCATGGTCGACACCTTGTCCTGGCCTTGGTGACCGGTATTGCCCAAGCTGTCTTGCCCAAACATTAAATGATCGCGGATCTCGTGTATGGGTTTTTTGTCGCGCAACAGCTGAAAATACCAAGCGCCATCGGTGGTGTCGCCGTAAAGTACCGCACCGATAATGGCATCATCTTTGATCACCAGTTTTTTGTATACGCCGCCGACGGCGTCGTGTAGCAAGATTTCTTCGGCATCATCACTGCCCATGAAGTCGCCCGCAGAGAATAAATCAATGCCAGTCACTTTTAGTTTGGTGGACGTGACCGACCCTTTATACAGCCCAATCCCAAAGTTAGCCAAATGGGTGGCGCACACTTTGGCCATTTCAAATAGCGGCGCGACCAAACCGTAGGCAATGCCACGATGGCTGACGCATTCCCCCACAGCATAGACGCGAGGGTCAAAGGTTTGCATGGTATCGTTGACGACGATACCGCGGTTGCAATAGATGCCTGCTGATTCCGCCAGCGCATAGTTGGGGCGGATACCCACGGCCATCACCACCAGGTCGGCGGCGATTTCTTGGCCATCTTTGAAGCGGATAGCCACGACACGGCCGTCTTTGCCTAATAGTTGTTCAGTATCTTTTTGCAGCAAAAATTTCAGCCCACGGGCTTCGAGCGATTTTTGCAACATCTTGCCTGACGTGCGGTCTAGCTGGCGCTCAAGCAACCATTCATTTTTGTGTACGACGGTCACGTCCATGCCCTGAATCTTAAGGCCATTGGCGGCCTCTAGTCCGAGTAAGCCGCCACCAATCACCACTGCGTGTTGGTATTGCTTGGCGGCGGCGATCATGTCGTTGGTATCTTTGATGTCGCGATAGCCCAGCACCCCTTGCAAATCTGCACCGGGGATAGGCAACATGAACGGCTTGGAGCCTGTGGCCAACAAAAGGCGATCATAGTCGACGGTAATGCCGTTTTCGGTGGTGACACGACGCGCGACGCGGTCGATGTTGTTTACGCGTGCGCTGGTGTGCAGCGTGATCTGGTGCTCGGCATACCACTCACGGCTGTTGAGAATGATGTCATCAATGGTTTGCTCATTGGCTAGCACCGGTGACAACATAATACGGTTGTAATTGGGGTAGGGCTCATCGCCAAACACGGTGATGTCATACATGTCGGGGGCGATTTTGAGCAGTTCTTCCACTGCGCGCATCCCTGCCATGCCGTTACCGACCACTACCAGTTTCTGTTTCATCATCAAATCGCTCCTTTTTACTTAAGCTGCATTGGCTACGCTGAGCCAGCTTTGCAGTTGGTCTTGCCAGTCTTGTGTTTGTTGCGTAGTTTTAGCGAGGGTGACCACTTCGCCAACCACGATAATCGCTGGGCTTTTCAACTGTTGTGTGTGTGCCAGATAGGGCATCGCTTGCAGTGACGACACCACGGCACGTTGCTGCGGGCGGGTGCAGTTTTCGACCACCATGCAGGGCATCTCCGGCGACATGCCTGCTTGGATGAGGCCGCGACTAATCTCAGGCAAGTGCTGCATCCCCATGTAAACCACCAAGGTGGTCTGCGTTGCGACGAGCGCCGCCCATGGCAGCGGTTCACCATCTTGGGTATGGCCTGTTATCAGCGTGACGCCATGGTTCAGCCCGCGATGGGTGACGGGCACCTCCATGCTGGCGCAGGCGCTTAAGCCACTGGTCAGGCCGGGAATCACCTCATACGGCACATTGGCTGCTCGCAAGGCGAGCATTTCTTCCCCGCCCCGCCCAAATACAAAAGGATCTCCCCCTTTAAGCCGCACCACGGTTTGTCCTTGCGCTGCCAACGCCACCAACATCCGGTTAATAAAGTGTTGTGGAGTAGACTTGCAGCCGCCGCGTTTGCCTACCGGCACAATGCGTGCCTGCGGACAGTGCGCGAGCAAGGCTGGATTGACTAAGTCATCGACCAGCACCACCTCCGCTTGCTGCAAGGCCTTGAGCGCCTTGAGCGTGATAAGCTCCGGGTCGCCGGGTCCGGCGCCAACGAGATAGACTTTTGCGGTCGCGGTCATTGCACTGTCCTTGGGTGGGTCAATTAAAAGGTGTACATGGCGGTCAGCCATAGTTTTTCGGTGTCACGGATACGGCCGCGGGTGCCCGCCGCATTACTGGTGGTGTTGGCCGCAGCCGCAAAGTGATCGTCTTCACTAAATTTGCCGTACTCCAATTTGGTCATCCAGTTTTTATCCACATTCCAAGTCATCGCTGCGTTCCATTCTGTGCCGTAGCGGTTGCCAGTGCGGCTTGCGCCCCCATTCACCGTGTAGAAATCCTCATCGGAGGCGAGCACGTGATAATCGGCAAAAAAGACCACATCTCCGTAGCGGTAGGTGGCGGTGACAAAGCTGTCTTTGATGCCAGCGCGCGGCGTCACCAGAAACTTATCTACCCAGCCTTGAAACAGGTGATTGGTGCCAAAAGGGGTTTGAAAAGCGAATTGATTTTTGTTGCTGGAGAGCAGTTCTTGATCAATGCGCACATTGAAGTTATCGATGCCAAAGCCGCCGCCAAGCTTGTAGTAATGAGCGTCGATGCGGTCATCGCCGCCTTTGTAATCAGACTGTTTGGCATATTCTGCGGTGTAATGCGCACGGTAATTAGGCGTAAACGGGTGGGTGCCATCTAGCCGAATACCAAAGGTTTTGTTGGATTGGTCTGCTGCCAAGTTAGCCGCACCGGTGCCGAACCAGGCATTGCCCATCCCCAGATTGTCGAAGGCACTCAGATAGCCGTATCCCACCAAAAACTCTGTAGGCGAGAGCCGGTAACGGGCATTGATAATCTCGAGGTTGCCGTTACGCTCGGTGGTGAAAATCTGGTTCACTTTTTCAAAGTGCGCAACAAACAACTCAGTATCCGGTATGGTTTTGTTAAACACAGAGACCCCGTCGAACACCTGCATCACTTGACGGAAAGCGATGTCACCAATAAAGCGTACGTTGTCGAGGTTCACCTGTTGGCGCCCGGCGCGGACACGGGTGTTTTTAATGCCGGTCCAGTCTACGTATAACTGATTGATATCGGTGTGATCAGGATCTACGACCTTGGCATAAGCAATACGGTTGTTCTGGTTAGAGGCGCCATTGGTACGAAAGCCATTGGTGCCATCGTTAAAATCATCGTCTAGCTTGCTGACATTGATCAACTGCGCAGCGATGCTCCAGTTATGAAAGGGGGCGGTTTGCCAACCGATCAAGCTACGCAATGTCAATGCGTTGGCATCTTTGATGTCTTCCGCACGGGTTGGATTGAGACTGTTCGCCGCGTTACTCAGATTGTTTGGTTGCAAACCATCTTGTTGTACATATTCATAACGCAATCTAAAACTGGTCATGTTTTTACCGGTTTTAATCGCATCCATAAACGTGTATTCGGGCAGTAATTCTTCTTCTGCCAAGGCGGGTGTGCTCAAGGCCGCCAGTAAGATCGCCATTGAAACTTGACGCAGGCGTGGCTGTGGGTTAGCGTTCATGTGTTGCTCCTTTATGCAATGGGGGGTAACCATACTTCGATGAGGTATGCGGTGCTGGCGGGTGTCCGCCCGTCAGCACCCCTTTTTAGGCCGCCTTTTTGGCGTGCCGCTCATACAAAAACTTCAATACTTCGCTGCGTAGATGGGTGTAGGCAGGGTCTTCAACCAGCGCCAGACGATTGCGTGGGCGAGGCAAGTCCACTGGCAAAATTTCACCGATGGTGGCCGCAGGCCCGTTGGTCATCATGACGATGCGGTCGGAGAGCAATACGGCTTCGTCTACATCATGGGTAACCATTACAGCCGTACACCCTGAGCGCGCCATAATGGTCATCAACTCGTCTTGTAACCCGGCGCGGGTGAGTGCATCCAGTGCGCCAAACGGTTCATCTAACAGCAGCACTTTGGGTTCCATGGCTAATGCACGCGCAATGCCGACGCGTTGTTTCATGCCGCCAGAGATCTCAGTGGGGCGTTTTTCCGTGGCATGGCTGAGTCCGACCAGTGCCAGTGCCGCATGGGTGCGGTCCGCCAGTTGGGATTTGCTCTCTTGGTCAGCAAATACGCGCTCAACTGCAAGATAGACATTGTCGAAACAGCTCAACCAAGGTAGCAAAGAATGATTTTGGAACACCACTGCCCGCTCGGGGCCAGGCTTGGCAATTTCGCGTCCGGCGCAAAATAGATAACCCTCGCTCGGTTGCAGCAAGCCTGCAATCAGATTGAGCACGGTTGATTTACCGCAGCCGGAGTGGCCGATAATCGAAATGAACTCGCCTTCTTGGATAGACAGGTTGATGTCTTTGAGCGCCTGAAAACTGCCTTTTTTAGTTTGAAAAGTCATATTGACGTTTTCAATCAGCACATAACGGTCTTGCAAACCACTGGTCGTCATAACAATTCCTTTTTACGTATTATTCGTAGCTGTAGCGTTTTGCCAGCAGCACCAGGCACTGCTCTAGCAGCAAGCCGACAATGCCAACAATGAAAATGGCGATGATGATGTGCTCCACATTCAAGTTGTTCCATTCATCCCATACCCAAAAGCCAATCCCCAGCCCACCCGTGAGCATTTCTGCAGCCACAATCACCAGCCAAGCAGCGCCCATGGCAAGCCTGACGCCTGTCATGAGATAGGGCATCACAGAGGGCAGCAAGATTTTGGTGACGACTTTCCATTCGGACAGGTTGAGCACCTTGGCCACATTCATATAATCTTGCGGGACTTTGCTGACGCCAACCGCGGTATTGATCACCATTGGCCAGACGGCGGTGATAAAAATGACCCAAATCGCCGCAGGGTCGGCTGCTTTAAACACCAACAAGCCAATCGGTAGCCATGCCAGCGGTGAGACAGGTTTGAGCAGGCTGATAATGGGTGCGGCCATTCTGGACATGAAGTGATAGCGGCCAATGATGAAGCCCATCGGAATACCCACGATGGCAGCGAGTCCAAACCCTGTCGCCACCCGTTTGAGCGAACTGAGAATGTTCCAGCCAATGCCCATGTCGTTTGGGTTGTTGATGTAAAAAGGGTCACTGAACAGCACCACTGCGGCATGCCAAGTGCTGAGTGGCCCCGGTAATCCTTGGGTTAATGCGGCCACCACCGCCCAAATCGCCGCAAATATCATTAAGCCAATCACAGGCGGCAACCCCCATTCAAACACACGACGGAAAGTTGCCGCCCATGCGGCGCCTTTGGGCGCGCTGGTGCTGGTAGCCGTGGTTGAGAGAGGGGTAACCACCGCCATCACAGGTTGCGCAGAGGCAGTTTTCACAGCCTGCGCGCTTTTTTCTTGCTTTAAACTAACCACGTTCATGGTGCGTCTCCTTTGACGATTAGGCTTTTACCTTGAAACTATTGGCATAAGCTTTGGGATCTTTTGCATCCCACACCACGCCATCCATGAGCTTGCTTGTGCGCATGACGTCAACCGGCACATTGATGCCCAGTGACTTGGCCGCCTCGGTATAAATATCAATGCGGTTGACCTTTTTCGCCACGCCTAAGTAATCCGGGTCGGACTTGAGTAGCCCCCAGCGCTTGTGCTGGGTGAGAAACCACATGCCGTCAGACAGGTAAGGGAAGTTCACCTTGCCATCATTGAAAAACTTCATGTAATTAGGGTCTTCCCATTTTTTCCCGATGCCATTGTCATAGTGACCCAAGAAGCGCCCCTCAATCACCTCTTCCGGTGCGTTCACATAGGCTTTCCCTGCAATCAATTTGGCCACTTCAGGGCGGTTTTTGGTCGCATCTATGTAGCGGCAGGCCTCCAAAATCGCTTTGGTGAGTGCTAAGGCCGTATTCGGGTGTTTGGTCACAAACTCCGCCGTGGTGCCCAACACTTTTTCCGGATGATCGGTCCAGATGTCTTGTGTGGTCGCGACCGTGAAACCAATTTTGTCGTAGATAGCACGCGCGTTCCATGGCTCGCCTACGCAATAGCCGTCCATATTGCCGATACGCATATTGGCGACCATCTGTGGCGGGGGGACAACGATGGTTTTCACATCTTGCATCGGATTGATGCCGTAACTGGCTAGCCAGTAATACAACCACATGGCATGCGTGCCGGTGGGAAACGTCTGGGCAAAGGTAAAGTCTCGGTTTTCGTTTTCAAGCAGGCGCTTGAGGGTAGCGCCGCTGGTGACGCCTTTCTCTTTAAGCTGGTTGGCCAAGGTGATGCCCTGACCGTTATTGTTTAAAGTCATGAGAATGTTCATGTCTTTTTGTTGACCCCCAATGCCCAGTTGAACCCCATAAATCAGGCCATAGAGGACATGGGCCGCATGCAGCTCGCCATTGACCATTTTGTCGCGCACCCCAGCCCAAGAAGCTTCTTTGGACGGGATGATTTTGATGCCATATTTTTTATCAAACCCCATTTGCGCGGCGACAACAATCGGGGCACAGTCAGTCAGGGGAATAAAACCCACTTTGACTTCGGTGATCTCTGGCGCATCAGAACCTGCAGCCCATGCCTGGCTGCGAATGGCAGCCGGTACCATATTCATCATGGCAGCCGCGCCAAAGGCGCCCGCCATGGCCTGACGGAAAAAGTCGCGCCGCGTATGATCTACCGGCGTCGCGGCGGTCGGCAGATCAATGTCAGAGGGGGTGTCGACGGTAGGTTTGTCAGTACTGCGCATAAGGGCTCCTGAAAAGAGTGATTCACGGGAAATAAAAAACAAAAAAGGCGTCCTGAATGCAGACTTTTTTGTCTACACTCAGGACGCCTTTGTCCAGTATTGCCAACCAGTTCGGTTGATAAGAGTAATGTTTACCCGACGCAGTGATCGCCATTGATCAGTGGTCGGTAAGCTCGTTGGTCTTGTTCAGACGTCACTGCTTAAATAAACGTTAGCAAATGGCATGCCAACGCGGAACTTTTTATTAAGGGACTGATTTTGATTGGTTTTTTGTTTTTATTTCGCAGCCTAAGCGGCGTTTGATGCCAACTTGATGCGCACCATTCGGGTGCGGATGCACCATTAACATGGGTTGGTTATTGCGGTAGTTTGTGTTGAAGCAGAATGTTTTCTGCCACATCAATGATTTTGCGTTTTTGTTCCATGGCGGTACTCCGCATGCTTTTGTAAGCCTCCACCTCGCTCAGGCCCAAGTTGCTCATGAGTAGGCCTTTCGCCCGTTCTATTTGCTTTCTTTCAGTGAGGGCTTTTTTGGTGTCTGATAACTCTGACTCTACCTCTGCAATGTGCTGCGACTGTTGCTGTAACAAAGACAGCACTGACTCTATCGGGTAGGGTTGGTTGGGATGGTGGCTCAAAAAGGCATAGGCATTCTCTACCGGAATAGACAGGTTAAAAAACGTGCTATCGGGCTTAGTCGGGCTGCTCTTGCGTTGTAGTTGCTGCAAATATTGACGGGTTTTTTCCAAATCCTGACGGGCGCTTTCTACCAATGCGTTGAGCATATGATGCATGTCTTGAATCAGCAGACATTGAATTTGCCAGAGTTCGGTCAAGCGTTGGCTACAAAGCTCAAACCAGATATCTGCATCTTTGGCCTGCAACGACTGCTCCGGTTTGGCAAGCGTAAGTCGTGTTTGATATTGTTGATAGGTGCGCTGCGTATCTGACACCCTCGCCAAAGCCCAGGCATCACGTAACGTCGGCGTGGCGAATTGGCAGAACGACTCAAAATGGCGCTCTTGTAGTGCAATGAGTTCCATCAATTTTTGCTGATGCGCTAACTGCAACCTGCCGGAACCAAACAAATAAGCACCAACTGCACGTTCTTGGCCCGCAAACTCTTTGCCCTGCACCAAGTTGTAGAGGGCTAATAGACTGCTTGAAATCTTGGTGTTGACCGTATTGTCGGTGATTTCAAAGATTAAGGAGATGAGGCTGCCGATGAGGCGCGTAAACGATTGTATGCAGTCTTCAAATGAAATTTGGTGCAAGGTGACTTGATGGCGCAATGCCGTGAGTTGATCAAAGCCCAGCAATATCCAAGAGACCAGTGTCAATTGTTTGGCGTCGGCTTGTGGATTGGCATGCAGGTGGCGTTGCAGTGCCTGCTTAAAGCGGTGATCTAGCGGACTGTTTTGTGCCACGAGATCGGCACGCTCCCTGGCAAAATGTTGCCCGGTCGAAGCCAGATAGAGACAACTGGCGCCACGTTCAGCCTGAATTTGATGCACCATTTGGCCAAGCGTCTCTACAAATTCGGTACAAATTACCAGACGCTCTAACTCTTCGATATGTCTGAGTTTGGCCAAGAGAATGGTTTGTTCGGCGGTGAGATCGGTTTGCATTTGCAAGATTTAAGCAAAAATTGTGCGCGTTTTTAATTCGGCGCGATGATACAGTCATTTCGGCGCATGCGGTGGTGACGCAGCAAATAAAAGTGCGTCGACGCTCAGTTGCAAGCGCATCGCAGTCCAGCGATTAGCCTGCGCTTGCCTTAAAGGGAGTTGATTGCCGATTTGCTAGCGCTGCGTTGTCTGCCAGGCGCTGCAAACAAAGGCTAGGCGTCTGGCAACCCTAAATGATCTGTTTTTCAAAGCGCTGCAACACATGTCCGGACATGCCCTTGGCCAGTTCTTCTTCGCCAAAAAAAACAGCTTCGCCGAATTCTTTTTGCAAACGTTGATACTCATCTTCGTGGTGCGTTCGAATCACGACCTCAATCTCTGGCTTGAGTTGCTTGGCAATGTCGACCATTTTGCGAATATCCATCGAATCCGGTGTTGCAATAATCAGCATGGCGGCATTGGCAATGTGGGCTTGTATCAATACCATGGGGTCAGCAGCATTGCCGGACACCGCGGGTTGACCTTGTTTGCGGAGTTTTTCGACCACCTCTCGATTTTGTTCGGCCACCACAAATGGAATCATAGAGGCCGTGAGTGCTTGCGCAATCCGTCTGCCGACTCGGCCATAGCCTACCAGCACCACTTGCCCCTCAAGAAACTTGCGTTCAGTCGACATCGGTAGCTCGCTGTAGGGGTCCATGCGCTCGGATAAGCGCCTTGCCACGTCTGATTTGTTGATCACCCAATTTGACAACGGTTTAATAGTGGCAAAGACCAATGGATTTAAGGCAATGGAGATTAGCGCACCCGCCAGCACCAGGCTCATGCCATCTTGTGACAACAAGTTAAGTGAGACGCCTAGGCCCGCCAGAATGAATGAGAACTCACCAATTTGTGCCAAACTAGCCGCCACCGTCAACGCGGTGTTCAAGGGGTATCGCAAGGCCAATACAATCGCGATCGCCGCGAGCGATTTACCTAAAATAATAATCGCGACCACCGACAATACTTGCACTGGTTGTTTAACCAAAATGGCCGGGTCAAACAGCATGCCGACCGCCACAAAAAACAATACTGCGAATGCGTCGCGAAACGGGAGTGAATCTTCTGCAGCTCGGTGGCTGTATTCAGATTCGCGCATGATCATGCCGGCAAAAAAGGCGCCGAGTGCAAACGATACATGAAAGAGTGAAGAGGCAAAAAAAGCCACGCCGATGGCTACTGCAATCACCGTTAAGGTAAACAGCTCACGCGAGCCGGTGCCGGCCACGTACCACAATAACCAAGGTAATACGCGCTTACCGACCACCAGCATCACCACCACAAATCCGGTAATTTCGAGCAGGGTCACGCCGATGGCTTCCCAAATGGCGCCGGTATTGCCCACCTCGCCTTGACCGCCCAACACCCCTGCCAGTGCCGGCATTAAGACCAGTACCAACACGGTAACCATGTCTTCGACCACTAACCAGCCCACTGCAATTTTGCCGTTCATACTCTCTAGAATCCGTCTGGATTCGAGTGCCTTGAGTAACACGACCGTGCTGGCGCAAGACAATGACAGGCCAAACACTAAGCCATGGCCCATACTCCAGCCCCAATAATGCGCCACTAGCATGCCGAGTAAGGTGGCCAACGTCATCTGCGCCAAGGCCCCGGGTAGCGCAATCCGTTTGACGGACATCAAATCTTGTACCGAAAAATGCAAACCCACGCCAAACATTAACAACATGACGCCGATTTCAGACAATTGGGAGGCGATGGCAATATCGGCTACAAAGCCTGGTGTGGACGGACCAATTAAGATGCCGGCAAATAAATAGCCAATCAGCGCGGGTAATTTGAGTTTTTCTGCAATCAAGCCAAAGATTAGCGCCAGCGCAAAGGCGGCGGCAATGGTGGTAATGAGAGAGAGGTTGTGGTCCATAGCAGTGTATTTTCTTCAGTGTTTTTTAATCGTGGCGGGTCATGGCGGAGAAACGAGAGGTGCGGCATCAGATCCTCATGACCTTGTGCACGCTACATATGAGCAATTTTATTGCAATCAATACATTTAGCCTTCATCTTGCCGCAAGGTGGGTGTGCTCGTCAATCAGCATCTGCGATGGATGCGCCTGCGAACGCAGTGTTTACAGCTTGAGGGATAAGCGCTGCAGACCATATTCACAGAGCTGTTCCGCCCGCTGCCAACGCTCAGAGGCGCTGAGATTACCAAAATAAATAATGCTAAATACGCCCTCGATAATCGATTTGCAGTACAGGCTGATGAGCTCGAAGTCGACCTCGGCCGGCAACTCTTTTTGCGCAATCGCTTGTTTGAGTAAGCTGTCTATTTGTGCAATGCGTTTTTTCTCCCAAGCAAACCTGAGTTGCAGTAACTCGGGAGAGTCATCAATGCCCACATACAAAAAAAATAATACCCTTTGGATCGAGCTGGGCGCAATGTAACTGTGAATCTCTTGCAGGCAATAGTGTTTGAGATTGCTTAATGCAGATAGATGCGCTTGGATTTGAAACGGTGAGGCACATTGGATCACGCGTTCAGCCATCGCTGTTGCGACTTCCAGTTTACCTTTGTAATGGCCATATACCGCGCCGCGAGAGAGGGAGGCATGCTCAGCGATGTCAGTCATGGTGGTAAGGGTGAAGCCTTTGCGATAGAACACATGCTCTGCCGCATCGAGGATCTGATCACGGCTTTTTTGCGCATCTTCTTTGGTTTTTCTCGCCATGATTACTAGGGCTAACCTCCATCAAACAATAGCGTCCATCATAGCAAAAAATAATTAATCAGTCATGATTGATTAATTATTGCGCTGCGCCTAAAATGAGCAAGTCTCTCTGGTTGCAAGGCGCCTGTATGTTCCGTTTTCCTGTCCGCACGCTGTTCATTCCCTTTTTATGCATGTTGCAACTGTCAGCCTGCAGCAAGCCGCAACCGGCCAGTCAGGCAGCGGGTGTTGCGCCTGAGGTGGCCGTGCTGACCGTGCGCACGGCGGAGATGCCGACCGAGGTTGAGCTGCCCGGCAGGGTAGAGGCCTACCGCATCGCCGAAGTGCGTGCGCGCGTGTCAGGCATCGTCGCCAAGCGCTTTTATCAAGAGGGGCAGACGGTGCAGGCGGATACGTTGTTATTTGCTATTAATCCAGAGCAATTGCAAGCCAGCAAGCTGGAGGCGGAGGCCGAGGTGGCTAGAACAGAAGCGAATTTAATCAATGCCAATGACAAGTTGCAGCGCTATCAAGCATTGGTTGGCGATCAGTCAGTGAGTCAGCGTGATTATCGCGCTGCGCAGGCTGACGCTCAGTTGGCAAAAGCGGAGGTCGCGGCTGCGCAAGCGAAACTCAACCGCGCCAAGCTCGATCTTGGCTATGCGAACGTGCGTGCGCCGATTGCGGGGGTGGCGCGTCGGGCCCTGGTGACCGAGGGGGCCCTGGTCGGAAAAGATGAGGCAACGCATCTGACTACTATTGAGCAAATTCATCCCGTGTATGTTAATTTTGCCCAGTCTTCCTCTGAGGTGTTTGCTTTGCGCAAAGCGTTGCGCGACGGCCAACTTAAAGGCAGCGATGGTGGACTCAATATTCAATTGTTGCTGCCCGATGGCACGCTTTATGCGGGTAGCGGAAAACTCTCATTCTCGGATGTCTCGGTGAACCAGACCACTGATTCGGTGGTGATGCGTGCCGTGTTTGATAATCCGCAACACGAACTAATGCCGGGCGCCTATGTACGGCTTAAAATCCGACAGGCGACTAATCCAAAGGCGATTTTGATTCCCAGAGATGCCTTGATTCGTGACCAGTTTTCAACGCGGGTATGGGTCGTCAACGCAGAGGGTGTGCTGGAATCCCGCGAGGTGCAAGTCGGCCGGGCGGTGGATAAGCAGTGGCTGATTGAACAGGGCTTGCAGCCGGGAGAACGCGTGGTGGTCACCAATGCCGCTACGCAAACCACTGGCGCGAAGGTCACGCCTAAAGAAATGCCGGTTGCACGGCCGCAAACAGCGGTGGAGGCGTCAGTGAGCGCAACGTCTAACCTCAGTGCTAATGCAGCGGTGCGAAAGTAATCAGATGAGTCGATTTTTTATTGATCGCCCAATTTTCGCTTGGGTCATTGCCATTCTGATTGTGTTGGCAGGTCTTATCGCCATCAAACAATTACCCATTGCCCAATATCCTGATATTGCGCCGCCAGTCGTCAATATTGCCGCGACCTACCCAGGCGCGTCTGCCAAAGTGGTTGAAGAAACGGTCACCTCTATCATTGAGCGTGAAATGAACGGCATCCCCGGTCTGATGTATGTCTCTGCCACTAGTAATCAGGGCATGGCGTCTGTCAGCGTGACCTTTCGCCAGGGCACTAACCCGGATTTGGCAGCGGTTGATGTGCAGAACCGCCTGAAAAGTGTTGAGGTGCGCTTGCCTGAAATTGTCCGTCGCAGTGGCATCATGGTTGAAAAGTCTGCGGACAGTTTTCAGTTGATCGTGTCTTTGACCTCTGAGGATAACCACTATAGCGAAATTGATCTTGGTGAATTGTCATCTGCCACCGTCATGCCGACGCTAAAACGGGTGCAAGGCGTGGGTAAAGTGCAATCGTTCAGCCCGGAATACGCCATGCGTATCTGGCCGGATCCGCAGAAAATGGCGGGCCTCAATGTGAGTGTGACTGAAATCTCGAGTGCCTTACGCAGCTACAACACCCGCTTGACGCTGGGGCAGGTTGGGGCGAGTGGCGTGCCGGACAGCGCGCCATTAAGCGTTTCGCTGGAGGCCGAGGCCACGCTTAAAACCGTCGAGGATTTTGCCCATGTGCCCATCCGTACGCAACCCGATGGCTCGGCGTTATTGGTCAAAGACGTGGCACGCGTAGAGTTAGGCAGCAGTGATTACACCTACAGCTCTAAGGTCAACGGCAAAAATGCAGCCGGCATGGCAATTAAACTCGCGCCGGGCTCCAATGCGGTAGAAACGATTCAGCGCGTCAAAGATGCCATGGCACAGATGCACACTTTTTTTCCGCCCAATGTGGCTTATCAACTGTCATATGACTCGTCGGCGTTCGTGTCTATTTCAATTAAAAAAGTCATTCAAACATTGATCGAAGCCATCGTGCTGGTGTTTGTGGTCATGTACCTGTTTATGCAAAATCTACGGGCGACGCTGATTCCGACCATTGTGGTGCCTATTGCTTTGCTAGGCACCTTTGCCGTGATGTATTGGCTGGGCTACTCGATTAATGTGCTCACCATGTTCGGCGTGGTGCTGGCGATTGGCATTTTGGTGGATGATGCGATTGTGGTGGTTGAAAACGTCGAGCGTCTGATTGCACAGGAGGGCCTGTCAGCTTATGACGCGACGGTGAAAGCCATGGCGCAAATCAGCGGCGCAGTAGTAGGGATCACCGCTGTGCTGGTGTCGGTATTTATCCCGATGGCGTTTTTTAGTGGTGCGGTGGGCAATATCTATCGTCAGTTTTCATTGGCGCTCGCGGTGTCGATTAGTTTTTCGGCTTTTTTGGCACTGTCGCTCACGCCTGCATTGTGCGTGACGCTGCTGCGTCATGAAACAACGCCTAAAGCTCGTTTTTTTGTCTGGTTTAATAACCGCTTTCAACAGCTGACTGAACGCTATACGCTTCTGACCAGTGGCCTGCTGCAAAAGCCAATCCGTTGGCTGGCGGTGTTTGCCTTGATTGTGAGCTTGGTCGCTTATTTGTTTGTGCGTTTGCCTGGGGCATTTTTACCGGAGGAGGATCAAGGAAACCTGATCGTGATGGTGTCATTGCCGCAAGGCGCCACACTGAGCGAAACCGCATCGGTGCTGGGGGAGATGAGTCGCTATATCCAACAACACGAGCCGGTGGATATCATTTTTGAGGTGAGTGGCTTTAGTTTTTATGGGTCTAGCACCAACAGCGGTATGTTGTTCATTACGCTCAAAGATTGGTCGCAACGACCATTGCCTGCGCAACAGGTGCAGGCCATTGTCGAGCGCATCAATCAACAGTTTTTTGCCCGCCCGAATTTAAGTGTGTTTGCCATGAATGCGCCGCCTTTGCCTGAGTTGGGCAGTGTGGGCGGCTTTGACCTGAAGTTAGTCGACAGAGCCAACGTGGGTATTGAGACGTTGATGCAAGCGCGTGACCAGCTGATTGCCGAGTCGAGCAAGCATCCTGAGTTAGCCAACGTATTGTTTGCCGGGTTATACGATACCCCCGTCGTGAATATCCAGCTCAATCGCACTAAGGCGAGTGCGCTCGGTATTTCGCTCGATGAAATCAATGATTCGCTGGCGACCTTGCTGGGTTCAAATTATCTAGGAGATTTTGTCTATGGTAATCAGGTACGCAGAGTGTTGGTGCAAGCAGATGGCAACCAACGCCAGACTCTAGAGGATATCAAAAAAATCCGGCTTAAAGCGGCCAACGGTAGCCTAGTGCCACTGTCATCTATTGTGACGCTCCATTGGGCGATGGGTTCGCCGCAACGCACGCGCTTTAACGGTTTCCCTTCATTCAACATTAATGGTGGCGCCGGGGTAGGCTACAGTAGTGGTGAGGCCATGCAAACCATCGAGAAGCTGGTGCAGGGGTTAGGCAAAGGCATTGGTTTCGAATGGGCCGGACAATCGCTGGAAGAAAAACAATCCGGTAGCCAAGCTGTCATGCTGTTTGGTCTGTCGATTCTGATTGTGTTTTTGGTGTTGGCTGCGTTATACGAAAGTTGGGCGATTCCGTTTGCGGTGATGCTCGTGGTGCCCTTGGGCGTCTTGGGGGCATTGCTCGGGGTCACGTTACGTGGATTGCCAAATGATATTTATTTTAAAGTGGGCTTGATCGCCACCATCGGTTTATCAGCAAAAAATGCGATTTTGATTGTGGAGTTTGCGCGAGAGCATGCATTGCAGGGGATGCCGTTGATACAAGCCAGCCTGATGGCGGCCAAAGAGCGCCTGCGTCCCATCGTCATGACCTCGCTGGCCTTTGGCGTGGGGGTGATTCCGCTGGCGTTTTCAAGTGGCGCCGCCTCAGGTGCACAAGTGGCCATTGGCACCAGTGTGTTAGGGGGTATTTTAACCGCCACCTTGTTAGCGATCTTTTTTGTACCACTCTTTTTTGTGATGGTTGGACGATGGATGAAAAAACCCACCGTTCAGCAAGGGGTCCCCCATGAAGTTTAACCGTATCGCAGCCCTCATCGCGCTGGGGTATTTACTCAGTAGTTGCTCGCTGATCCCGGAGTATTTTCGACCTGCCGCGCCGGTGCCTGCGTCATACACCGCGCAGACCGCGAACGAAACAGCCGATGACAGCCCGCCGCTCACTTGGCAAAGCTACTTTGAAGATGCCGATTTGCAGCAATTAATCGCGGTCGGTTTGGCCAATAATCGCGATCTCAAAATCGCAGTGTTGCGCATGGATGAAGCCAAATCGAATTATGGGATCCAGAAAGCCAACCGTTTGCCCACGATCCAAGGCACGCTTGGCTACGATCGAAGCCGCACCGTATTCAGTGCCAACCAGGCTTTTGAGGCCGAACTGTATCGTGTCGGTGTGGGTATCTCTGACTATGAAGTGGATGTATTTGGCCGTGTCAAAAGTCTCTCGCAAGCGGCGTTATCACAGTACTTGGCGGTGGCCGAAAACCGGCAAGCGGTGCAAGCAACCCTGATTAGCGAGCTCGCTAGGCAGTATGTCAATTGGCTAGCCCTCAACGCTCAACGCAAGTTGACCGAGCAAACGCTGGACGATCGAAAGCAAATGCTGCAACGCACGCAACGCCGATTTGACGCCGGCTTAGACCAAGTGCTGGATGTGAAAGCTGCACAAATTCAAGTCGAGCAAGTGCAGGCGCAACTTGCGCAATGGCAGCGCCAACTCGCTACCACACAAAATGCGCTGTATTTGCTGCTTGGAGAACCCTCACACCACACCCCCTTGCCGGTGAAACCTCTAGAGGCATTAAAGCTGGCCGACCTCCCCCCCGGTTTGCCGTCCAGTTTGTTAACCCGGCGTGCGGATATTCGCGCTGCTGAACATCAGCTCAAAGCGGCCAACGCCAATATCGGTGCTGCGAGAGCGGCGTTTTATCCGCGCCTGCAATTTACCACCAATGTGGGTTTGGTGAATGCTGAATTCTCTAAATTGTTTTCTGACACTGGCAGCAATTACTGGTCTTTCAGCCCGCAACTGGTCATTCCGATCTTTAATTATGGGCGCAACAAAGCCAATCTCAATCTTGCCCAAACCCGCGAACGCATTGAAGTGGCCAATTATGAAAAAGCCATCCAAACCGCATTCAAAGAAGTCATGGATAGTTTAAGCACGCGCACCGTGATCGCTGAGGAAGCCGCAGCCAGAGCCCGTTTGCAAGCACTGGAAACCAGTCGACTGCAGTTGGTAAAACGCAAGCTCGATCAGGGGCTGGTGACTTACCTTGAGTTGCTCGATGCCCAACGCAGTGTGCTCGATGCGCAATCGCAAGCGCTACTCATTCAACAGCAGGCGTTGCAGAATCAGGTGGGGCTGTTTAAGGCGCTGGGTGGAAGTTAAGGCAACGCACTTTTTAATGGATGGTTGCACGTCACCGAGCGACTATCCATCGTGATGCCATCCGTGCTAAGTCCGCTTTAATCTCACCGCCGATAGTGGTGGTTTGCACATTTACAGGTACTATCTGCCCTCTACCATTCAAGAAGCGTCATTCCCACATGCAAAGTGAAGTCAAAGAGCCCATTAGCCATGCCGTCGTGGCAGCAGTACAACTGCCCAATATCAGCGATATGGAGTTTGAAGCCTCGCTGAATGAGCTGCGCGAGTTGGCAAAAACGCTCGGTTATAAGATTGTGCATACCTTTGTACAAAAGCGCACGGGTTTTGATATGACCGGATATCTGGGTGTGGGTAAGCGCGAAGAGATTCGTGATTATGTGCGCAGTATGGCCGGTGACCCAGACGCGCTGGCGTTTAACCCTGACGCCTTGAATATTGACGCGGTGCTGGTGGACCATGAAATCTCGCCGTCACAGGCGCGTAACCTTGAAATTGAAGTGGGCTGCGAGGTGATGGACCGCACCATGGTGATTCTCGAAATTTTTCACCGTAATGCGCGTTCGCGCGCAGCGCGTGCGCAGGTGGAGATTGCGCGGCTGGGCTACATGGCACCACGTTTGCGCGAGGCGGCGAAACTGGCAGGGCCGCAGGGGCGGCAGCGTAGTGGGGCGGGTGGTCGCGGTGCAGGTGAGTCGCATACTGAATTGGATAGACGTAAAATTCGTGACCGCATTGCAGAGCTGCAGCAAGAAATTGTGATTATGGATGGCGAGCGCCGCACGCAGCGCGCGAGACGTCAGGAGCGGCAGACGCTAGCGAGTGTGGCATTGGTGGGCTATACCAACGCCGGTAAGTCTACCTTGATGCGTGCGCTGACCGGCAGCGAGGTGCTGGTGGCGAACAAGTTGTTTGCGACCTTGGATACCACGGTGCGGGCTTTATACCCAGAGAGCGTACCGCGCGTGTTGGTGAGTGACACGGTTGGCTTTATTAAAAACTTGCCGCATGGTCTGGTGGCTTCATTTAAATCAACCTTGGATGAGGCGCTGGATGCCGCGCTCTTGTTGCATGTGATTGACGCGAGCGATCCGGGCTTTGAGCGGCAGCTTGAGGTCACCGATACCGTGCTTGCAGAGATCGATGCTGATACCGTCCCGCGCATTCGCGTATTTAACAAAATTGATTATGTCGGCGATGCCCAAGCACAAGCCGCGTGTGAAGCTAGCCTGCGCCTCAAATATCCGGATTGCATCGTCATGAGTGCCCGCCGCCCGGATGAAGTGGCTAGTTTACGCCAGAAGATTGTCGATTTTTTTCAGCAGGATTTGGTGGAAGCTGCGCTTTTTCTGCCGTGGTCAGCACAACAACTGCGCGGCAAAATTTACAGCACCTGTCAGGTCTTGGGCGAGCGCTCAGAGGATGAAGGCACTTTCCTGACTGTGCGTGGTGCGCACAATGATATCCAAAGTCTGCGTGAACAGTTGGGCCAACGCCAAGCAACATCGCCAGACGATTCGCTTTAATTCTTGGCGGGTGAGAATGATGACGGTTGGGCACTCGCCAGTGTAATAAACGCCTGAACGTAGTCTGTGACCATATCCGTTTCACGGATGCCAAGGTAAATCTGTTTGGCGATGCCTTGCTTGCCTAGCTTGACCGGCACCACCTCAAAGCGGTGTTGATATTCCTCCACCAGCCAGCGCGGTAAAGCAGCCACTCCGCGCCCACTGGCAACCATTTGCAGCATGATGTCAGTGGTTTCAATCGGTTTATGTACCTGCGGACGGATGCCTGCGGGTTGCAAAAACTGGTTGTATATATCGAGTCGGTCAATATCGACTGGGTAGGTGATCAGCGTTTCATTGGTCAACTGTTCTGGGCGCACATAGTCCAGTGGCGCCAGTGCATGCTGGCGATGCACCACCAGTACCTGCTCATAATCAAACACCGGTTGAAACAGCAGGCCGGGTTTATGCAGTGGGTCGGGGGTGACCAGCATATCGATTTCGTAGCCGAACAGCGCGCCAATGCCGCCAAACTGGAACTTCTGTTTTACGTCCACATCCACATCGGGCCAATCGGCCAAATAAGGCGAGACCACCTTTAATAACCATTGATAACACGGGTGGCACTCCATGCCGATACGCAAGGTGCCACGTTCGCCTTGCGCAAACTGGCGCAAGCGCGCTTCGGCCAGCGAGAGTTGCGGCAACAGCCGATGAGCGACCGCCAGTAAATATTGTCCGGCTTGGGTCAGCCGCAGGCTGCGGCCTTCACGCAACCAGATATCGGTGCCCAATTGCTGCTCCAGTTTTTTAATCGAATGACTCAGGGCCGATTGCGTGAGAAATAACTTTTCAGCGGCCGCTGTGAGTGAGCCTTGTTGCTCGACTTCGCGAATGATCGCCAGGTGCATGCGTTCTATCATTGGGATTATGTATGAATTAAATTAATGGATTGTTGAAATAATACCATTTTACTTCATGGTTTGCGTTTCCTAGAATGCGTGTTCTTTCATGATCACACACGAGGCGGCTATGGCCATCACACACAATCTGGGATTTCCGCGCATCGGCGCAAAACGCGAACTGAAGTTTGCCCTCGAAGCCTATTGGAAAGGACAGTCTTCACTCGACGCACTAACACAAGTGGGCAAAGATTTGCGTCAGCGGCATTGGGCGCAGCAATCTGCACTTGATTTTGCCCCAGTGGGTGATTTTTCATTTTATGACCAAGTGCTAGACATGAGCTTTACCCTCGGCCACCTGCCTGCACGCGTCAAAGATTTTCACGGCGATGCGCTGGATAATTATTTTCGCGTTGCGCGTGGACGCTCTTCAGCAGCGGCTGAAGCCCACGCAGCCTGTTGCGGCGGCGTGGCGGCAGGCGAGATGACTAAGTGGTTTGATACCAACTATCATTACATCGTGCCAGAGTTTACGGCAACGACGCAATTTACGCTGGATGCTTCGCGTTTGCTTGAGCAGCTCGCTGAGGCGCAGTTACAGGGGGTGCAGGCTAAACCGGTCATTATCGGCCCAGTGACCTATCTCGCTATTGGTAAAGCAAAGGATGGCTCCAACAAACTCGCATTGTTGCCAGCTTTATTGCAAGTGTATACCGCACTGCTTGAAACGCTGGCGGCCCAAGGTGTTTCGTGGGTGCAAGTGGATGAGCCGATGTTGGTGACCGAGCTGGATGCGGAGTGGCAGCATGCGTTTAACCTCGCCTATCATCAATTGAAGAGCAGTCGGGTTAAATTAATGGTGGCGACTTATTTTGGTCAGTTGGCTGATAATCAGTATTTGGCGGCAAATTTGCCTGTCGCAGGGTTACATGTGGATGCGATCAATGCGCGACAGGAGGTTTTGCCATTGCTGGCGATGCTGCCCGCGCACAAAGTGTTGTCACTGGGCGTGATCAATGGCCGCAATATTTGGAAAACGGATTTAACTGCCACGCTAGATTGGCTGGAGCCGATTGCTGAACGATTGGGCGACCGGTTATGGTTAGCGCCTTCGTGCTCGCTACTGCACGTGCCGGTGGATTTGCAGAGCGAAGTAGCGCTAGACAGCGAGGTGAAATCTTGGCTGGCATTTGCCACGCAAAAATTAGAAGAATTGCAGACCTTGGCCCTGGCGGTAAATCAAGGCCGTGACGCGGTGAAAGCAGCATTAGCCACAAACCTTGCGGCGATGGTTGCGCGCCGTGGTTCGCAACGCGTGCACAATCCTGCCGTCAAGGCGGCATTGCAAACCTGTACGCCTGTGCTGGGTCAGCGCCAGCAACCCTATGCTGTGCGATCGGCAAAACAAGCTGCGCTGCTTAAACTGCCTAAGTATCCGACCACAACCATCGGTTCTTTTCCACAAACGGCGGCTATTCGGCAAGCACGCAGCCAGTTTAAAGCGGGCACGTTGAATCTCGCTACCTATGAATCGGCGATGCGCGCAGAAATTGATCGTTGCGTGCGTGAGCAAGAGTCACTTGGCTTGGATGTGCTGGTGCACGGGGAAGCGGAGCGCAACGACATGGTCGAGTATTTTGGTGAGCAGTTAGAGGGCTATGCGTTCAGCCAGTATGGCTGGGTGCAATCGTATGGTTCACGTTGCGTGAAGCCACCCATTTTGTTCGGCGATATTCGCCGTCCTCAAGCCATGACAGTGGCTTGGACCAACTATGCACAATCACGCACGACCAAGCCGATGAAAGGCATGTTGACCGGGCCTGTGACGATTTTAAATTGGTCGTTCGTGCGGGATGACCAGCCGCGTTCGGTCAGTTGTTACCAATTGGCATTGGCGATTCGTGAAGAAGTGCTGGACCTAGAAAAAGCAGGGATTCAGATTATTCAGATTGATGAAGCCGCATTGCGTGAAGGCTTACCTTTGCGCCAGTCAGCCTGGAAAGACTATCTGCAATGGGCCGTTGCGTCGTTCCGCATTGCCGCCAACGGCGTGCAGGACACGACTCAAATTCACACCCATATGTGCTACTCGGAATTTAACGATATTATTGCTGCGATTGCTGACATGGACGCCGATGTCATCACTATTGAAACGGCGCGCTCTGACATGGAGTTGCTGGATGCGTTTGAGCACTTTAATTATCCGAATGATATCGGGCCTGGCGTGTATGACATTCATTCCCCGAATATCCCGACGCAACAACATATGGTGCAACTGATGCAAAAAGCCGCCGAGCGGATTCCGGCGGAGCGGTTGTGGGTGAACCCTGATTGTGGCCTAAAAACGCGGCAGTGGGAGGAAGTATTGCCTGCGCTGCGAAATATGGTCGCGGCTGCGCACGCCTTACGTGCAGCTTAGCCCGTGCTCTACCATTGACGACTCAGCATAAAGTGGAAAAACAGCGCCTCGTTACGGATTTCAGAGGGACCCAATAAGGCGCTGTTATATTGTTCTTTGACGGGCAGCATCCACTCCACCCCGCCGGTCACCCGCCAGTGTGGATCCAGCTTGTGCGCTGCGCCAAATGTCAGATGATGCTGCAGAATCCCCGCCAGCAATGGGCTGGAATTCTTGCGCGGAATCGGGTTTCTGCCATAATTATGACCCGCGTATAGTGTGGTCTGGGTATCCCATTGATAGGCAACCCCGGTCGCAACCACCCATTGGTCTTTCCAGTCGGCTGCCGCGGTCGGAAAAGGGTATACCGCAGGGGCCGCCACATTGCTAGGCTGCGTCGCACGCAGTTGAATGTCATTGATCGCATCATCCCAGTTAAGCCAGTTGAGCTTGAATGAGAGCAGCCAAGCGTCTGTGGGTTGATATGCAAACCCCAGAGCGACCTCACGCGGCAGCGCAAAGCCTTTCACTGACGCATCCCCATATCTCACCTTGCCTAATCCTCGTCCGGTAAAGTCTGCGACCAGCGAGCCCCCTGTCAGCGGTAGCACTGTTTTTTCGGTATAGCTTGCCGCCAGCGTCAGCGCTGGAGTGAGATGATATTGCATGCCCAGCTTGAAACCGCTGCGTAGCGCGGCTGCGTGATCTAACTTGTAGCCAGCAAAGGCTGAGCCGACCGAGGTGTTAGCGAAGAAATCTTGTTCTATGCTGGCATAAACAATGTTTAGGCTGATGCCTAATGAGAGTTGATCGCTGACTTGGCAGCCAACACCAGGAATGATTTTAGCAATTCCAAACAGTGAGGACAGATCATCACGATTGCCAAACGGCGTCCGCAGATTGTCGAAAACGCCACCAGCGCCCCCTTGCGCAAACAGACCGATGCCAGCCGTACAAGGGATGTTATCTAATGGCCTCGCGTAGCCACCACCACCGAGCAGGGTATAGCGGTTTGATGCGTGTTCTTCGTTGCGCGGGTCCTTGTGCACCAGATCGGTGGTGCGCAATAACGAGCCGAACATATCTAGTAACGGTGCCTTGATCTGCGTTAGTCCAGCGGGATTGGTGTTCAGCGCACTGGTATCACGCGCCACTGCAACATCGGCACCGCCCATTAGGGTTGACTCGGCACCAAAGCCGATGAGATTAATACCGTTGGTGGCATGCGCAGCAACGCTACTGAAAGCCATCCAAAGGGCGGCGGTGTGCATGGCGACAAGACGATGTGTAGTCATCACAGAAATTTTTTAAAATTGTTATCAATTGATTGTCGCATACTCTAGCCGCGCTTTGGCATCGTCACGTTGCTCTGCTTCTGCGATCGGCTTCAAAGATACGTGCTTCTCGGGGTTTTTGCCTAAAAATAGCGAGCGTTTGGGTGCGATGCCCAGCCAGTTTTAACACTCGGCGCACCCCTCGCTTGGCATGAAAAAAATGCCATGCTTTCCCCACAAAAATATTCTTGAATAAAAACAATCAGTTGCTTGGAGTCAAGGCAAATAAATCAATATATTGTGTTTTTGTGGGTTGATGATGTCTATATATTGATTTATAGTCATGCCCATACGGTATGCAAAAGAACTTCTTCTTTCGCATTTAATAGGGAACCTGGAGTGTGATTTTTACACGAATCGTCAAGCCAGGGCTGCCCCCGCAACTGTGATCAGCGAGTTATTTGCTGCGAACTCCGCCACTGAAGTCATTCGGGAAGGCATGGGCAAATAATTAGGACCTGAGAGCCAGGAGACCTGCCGTGATTTTTTTATTGTTAACGTTTGAGGCGGGGTGTCCTCGGCAGATGCATTAAGCTTGATTTGTCTCGCTGATTGTATGTCTAGCCTTTGATCGCATGTATTTATTCAGACGCACGGTTGTCCCGCGCGTCATTTGAACTGAATGCATGACGTGATTGCACCTTCGTCTCCTGAATTGGGAGCCATCAATGTCAAAATACGAATCCATGCAGGCCACGAAAAGAGATGGCCGCAAGGAACCCATCAATCTCGATAAAATTCATCGCGTGATTGATTGGGCATCGCAAGGCCTGAATAATGTTTCGGTCTCCCAAGTGGAACTGCGCTCGCATATTCAGTTTTATGATGGGATTCGTACTGATGACATTCATGAGACCATTATCAAATCAGCCGCGGATTTGATCTCAGAAGAAACACCGGACTACCAATATTTGGCTGCGCGCCTGTCTATTTTTCACCTGCGCAAGATTGCCTATGGCCAATTTGAACCGCCCCATTTATTTGACCATGTGACCAACCTGACGGCGCTGGGCAAATATGATCAGCACTTGTTGCAAGACTATAGCCGCGAAGAGTTTGATCTACTTAACAGTACGATCGACCACTGGCGTGACATGAATTTTTCGTACGCCGCCGTCAAGCAGCTTGAGGGTAAATACTTAGTCCAAAACCGCGTGACCAAAAAAATCTATGAGAGTCCGCAGTTCTTGTATATGTTGGTTGCCATGTGTCTGTTTGCCAAATACAAAGGCGAGGCACGTCTGGAATACATCAAGCGTTTTTACGACGCAGTGTCTACCTTTAAAATTTCATTGCCGACGCCGATTATGTCTGGCGTGCGCACACCGACCCGTCAGTTCAGCTCTTGCGTGTTGATTGAGTGTGGCGATAGTCTCGATAGCATCAATGCCACCACCAGCGCCATTGTGAAATATGTGTCACAACGCGCAGGGATTGGTGTCAATGCAGGCCGTATCCGCGCGCTGGGGAGTGAAATCCGTGGCGGCGAAGCACAGCACACGGGTTGCCTACCGTTTTATAAATTGTTCCAATCTGCGGTGAAGTCTTGTTCGCAAGGCGGTGTTCGTGGTGGGGCGGCGACCTTGTTTTACCCGATCTGGCACCTGGAAGTTGAGTCATTATTGGTGCTTAAAAACAACCGCGGTGTAGAAGAAAACCGTGTGCGTCATTTAGATTACGGCGTACAACTGAACCGCTTGATGTATCAACGCCTGATTAATGGCCAGCACATCACTTTATTCTCACCGCACGACACACCCGGTTTGTATGATGCGTTTTTTGCAGACCAAGATGAGTTTGAGCGTCTGTATACCCAATATGAGGCTGATGCCAGCATCCGTAAACGTAGTTTGCCCGCGGTAGATCTGTTCTCCCTGATGATGCAGGAGCGCGCAGGCACGGGTCGTATTTATATTCAAAACGTTGACCACTGCAATACTCACAGTCCGTTTGATCCGTCTGTGGCACCGGTGCGTCAATCCAATTTGTGCATGGAAATCGCGTTGCCGACCAATGCACTCAACGACATCAACGACACGGAAGGTGAAATTGCCTTGTGTACGTTGTCAGCCTTTAATTTGGGCGCGTTGGAGTCACTGGACGAACTGGAAGGCTTGGCAGATTTAGTCGTACGTGCGTTGGATGCGTTGTTGGAGTATCAGGATTATCCAGTTAAAGCCGCCTTAAATGCCACCGACAAGCGCCGTTCACTGGGGGTAGGTGTCATCAATTACGCTTACTACTTGGCCAAAAATGGCACCAATTACACCAGCGATGCGGCTTTGGGCTTAACCCACCGTACCTTTGAGGCAATTCAGTATTATTTGTTAAAAGCCTCGGTGCAGCTGGCCCGTGAGTTTGGTCCGTGTGGCGCGTTTAATCAAACCACCTATGCCAAAGGCATTTTACCAATTGATACTTACAAGTCCGATTTGGATGCCGTGTGTAGCGAGCCACTATTGTTGGACTGGGAAAGCTTACGCAAAGAGATTCAGCAAGATGGTCTGCGTAACTCAACCTTGACCGCCCTGATGCCGTCAGAGACTTCCAGCCAGATTGCCAATGCCACCAATGGGATTGAGCCGCCGCGCGGTCTGGTCTCGGTCAAGCAGTCTAAGGATGGTATCTTGCGCCAAGTGGTGCCAGAGATTGATCGCCTGCGTGACCAGTATCAGTTGTTGTGGAAGATGCCAAACAACGAGGGTTACCTCAAATTGGTCGGCATTATGCAAAAGTTTGTGGATCAATCTATTTCAGCCAATACCAACTACGATCCGACACGCTTTGAAGGTGGGCGCGTACCGATGAAGCAGTTGTTAAAAGACCTGCTGCAAGTGTACAAGCTGGGGATTAAAACTTTGTATTACCACAACACACGCGATGGTGCGACTGAAGGCGGCACAGAGGCAGAGGACGATGGCTGCGCAAGCGGCGCCTGCAAGATTTAAGCAGTATTCACCGAATCGCTCTGCGGGGTGGGCGGGGATAAAACTCCCCATCCCCTAGGGCGCGGCCTCTACCTAGCAACTAATGTATCAATTAATCTGAAGATTAGAGAAGAAGATGGCTTACAGCATTTTCACCAAAATAGATAACGAGCAGTTAAAAGAACCCATGTTTTTTGGTCAGCCAGTCAATGTGGCGCGTTATGATCAACAGAAATACCCGGTATTCGAAAAGTTGATTGAGAAGCAACTTTCTTTTTTCTGGCGTCCTGAAGAAGTCGATGTGTCGCAAGACCGTGCAGATTATCAAGGTCTGCCTGAGCACGAGAAGCATATTTTTATCAGTAATCTCAAATATCAGACCTTGCTGGATTCGATTCAAGGCCGCAGTCCAAATGTGGCGCTGCTGCCTTTGGTTTCACTGCCTGAGATTGAAACGTGGATTGAAACCTGGGCGTTTTCTGAAACGATTCATTCGCGCTCGTACACCCACATTATTCGCAACATCGTCAACGATCCATCAGTCATGTTTGACGACATTGTGCGTAACGAAAACATCACTGCGCGCGCGACCGATATTGCGCATTATTATGATGAGTTGATTCAGCAGACGATGTTGTATTCGCAATTGGGGGAGGGCGAGCACATCATTAATGGCGAGCTCAAATCTGTGAAGCGGCGAGAACTGAAAAAGCTGCTCTACCGTTGCTTGATGAGCGTGAATATCTTGGAAGCGATCCGCTTTTATGTCAGCTTTGCGTGTTCGTTCGCCTTTGCCGAACGTAAAGTGATGGAGGGCAATGCCAAAATTATTCGCTTGATTGCACGTGATGAAGCCTTGCACCTCACCGGCACGCAGCACATGCTGAATATTATGCGCTCTGGTCAGGATGACCCAGAGTTTGCCGAGATTGCAGCGGAGTTACATCAGGAGTGCTTCGAGATGTTTAAAACCGCTGCCGAACAAGAAAAGCAATGGGCGGAGTATCTGTTTAAAGATGGCTCGATGATTGGGCTGAATAAAGACATTTTATGCCAGTACGTCGAATACATCACCAACAGCCGGATGGCTTCGGTCGGCTTGCCTGCCGCTTTCCCCAATGCTAAAAACAATCCGATTCCATGGATTAACACTTGGTTAGCCTCAGACACGGTACAAGTGGCTCCGCAAGAAGTTGAGCTGAGTTCTTATCTGATTGGTCAGATTGACTCTGAAGTCTCGGCGGATGATCTAAACGGCTTTGAACTATAATTCGCACTGTGATCAGCATCCGTAGCCAACATAGCCGCTTTAGTCTGCTCCCTCATGAAACGCTGCTCGAGGGCCTAGAACGTACCGGCCACGAAGTAGAGTTTCAATGTCGGGGCGGGTATTGTGGCGCCTGTCGTGTGCGGTTGATTGATGGTGAAGTCCAATACCTGGATCAGCCGTTAGCCTTCATCGCCACGGATGAGATTCTGCCTTGTTGCTGTGTGCCCAAGTCTGATATTCATGTAGATTGCGAACTCAGGTTTGATTTGCAAGATGCTTTCTTGCAAAACGATATGTTTCCGGCACAGCAATCATTGTTCGATGAGGCATTGTTTGCGGGGGCCAGCCCAGTGAAAAAACTGGCCAGAAGAAGAGCGGTTAAGCAGCAAACGCAAGCCAGCAACCTGTCATTATTTTAAATGCTTGGTCTTGGCGGGTTGCATTTCGTCGTAAAAAAAGCGCTTGAATCAAGCGCTTTTTTGACTTCTTAAGTGGCTGGGCGTGGCATTGGCCGTTCCCATTGCATCTTCAAATTGGGTGCGCGCGCACGCAAGTCCGCGACTAAGCTACAACTCAAAATCTCACAGCGCCAGTACATCTGACGGATTTTCGCATCCGCATCGCTGCGCGACTTGCCAAATATCTGTAAGTTTTCAACCAACACCCCATTTGCACTGCGTATGCTGTACAAATACTTGCCTGACCTATGCTCCATTTTCATCAATGTCACCCCGGGCATGAAGCGGTGTGCATCACCGCAATTATTTTGATATCCATACATTAGCAAACTATAGAAAGCCTGTATAGCCAGTAAAGGGGCTGATTAGTCATTCAATTCAATACTTTAAGTGCATTTTTGTATAAAACACCTAAAATGAACACGCTAAGTGCGCTTTAAAATGGGTTAAATGTGTATTTCAGGGTGCAGAATTGTCGGCGTTTCTGCGGCTTCTGCTGATTGATCAGTTGCTGCGGGATGATTTCACTGACTCTGCCGGGGGCAAGTCAGGCGTTGCGCTATTGATACAGGTGATTTTGCTGAATATAACGCAGCACCAATGGCGGCAGGGCTGTCGTGATTGCGGGGCTTTGCGCCTGTAATTCTGCTCGAATACGGGTTGAGGAGAGGTCGGGCGGAGGGTTGGGTAAAAAACTAATCAAGCCATGGGTTTGTTGCGCAAACATGTGTGCTGCGCGTGCAATGTCGATCAGGCGCCCAGCATGCGCTGCATGCAGACTGAGCTGTTCATCACAATCTGCCCGGTGTACCACCAACAGATGACATGCGTCTAGCAATGCTTGCCAGCGATGCCAAGAAGGCAGCTTTTGGTAACTATCTTGGCCCATGATGAGGCAGAGTGCCTGCGCTGGAAAACGCTGGCGCAGCAAGTGCAGGGTATCAATGGTGTAAGAGGGACCTTGTCGCGCTAGCTCACAGGTATCGAGCACGAGTTGTGGTTGGTCTTGAATCGCTAACGCTACCATCGCTGCGCGATGCTCTGCTGTCACGGCCGGGGTTTCTTTATGCGGTGGCACGGCGGCAGGGATCAAGCGTATTTGCGCGCAGTGCAGTGTGTTGAGCACACTGTTTGCCAACGCCAAATGCCCATTGTGAATGGGGTTGAACGTACCACCGAAGATGCCTATGGTTTCCATGGGTGCCTGAATCAATGCGGGTGTAAAGCGTCTTGAGGGCGGTAAGGGGTTGATCGGGCCGCATCCATGTGCGTGTTGCGGCCGCGATCAGGATTAAGCTCTAACGTGACCGTCGCCCAAGACCACATATTTTAGCGAGGTCAGCCCTTCAAGGCCGACCGGTCCGCGCGCGTGCAATTTATCGGTTGAGATGCCGATTTCGGCGCCAAAGCCATATTCGAAGCCATCAGCAAAACGTGTGGAGGCATTCACCATGACGCTGCTGGAATCCACTTCGCGCAGAAACTTGCGCGCTTTGGTATAGTTTTCGGTCACGATTGCCTCAGTGTGCTGGCTGGAGTGTTGATTGATGTGCGCGATGGCTTCATCAACGCCACTGACGACTTTGCACGAGATGATCGCTGCCAGATATTCGGTGTAATAGTCTTCATCGGTCGCGGCAATCGCTTGCGGCACCAAGGCAAGCGTTTCCGCGCAGCCCCGAATCTCGATGCCTTTGGCGGTCAGCATTTCAGCCAATAGCGGCAAGGCTGTGTTGGCAATGCCGCGCGCCACCAGTAAGGATTCGGCGGTATTGCAGGTGCCCAAGCGCTGGGTTTTTGCGTTTTCAAGAATGCGCACCGCTTTGTCGAGGTCAGCTTCGTCGTCCACATAAACATGGCAGTTGCCATCTAAGTGTTTGATCACTGGAATACGGGCATCATTACTGATGCGCTCGATCAGTCCCTTGCCGCCTCGTGGCACAATCACATCAATATATTGCTTCATGGTGATGAGTTCGCCCACAGCCGCGCGGTCAGTCGTTTCAACCACCAACACCGCTGCTTGTGGCAGGCCCGCTTGTTGCAGACCTTGATGCACTAATTTTGCCAGTGCCTGATTGCAATGGATGGCTTCAGAGCCCCCACGCAAAATGCAGGCGTTCCCTGATTTAATACACAAACCAGCGGCATCGACCGTCACATTCGGCCGGGCTTCATAAATGATGCCGATCACGCCCAGTGGCACCCGCATTTGCCCGATCTGTATGCCAGAAGGACGGTATTTGAAACCGCTCATTTCACCAATGGGGTCTGGCAGGCTGGCAATTTGTTCAAGACCCTCGGCCATGGTCGCTACAGACTTGTCGCTCAAGGTCAGACGATCCAGCATGGCGGCGTCCATGCCATTGGCTTTCGCGGCGTCTAAATCTTGCTGATTCGCTGCCAGCAGGGCTTTGTCATGCTGGCGAATTAAAGCTGCAATGTTGCGCAACGCCTGATTTTTGGTGTTGGTGTCGGCACTTGCCATCAAGCGGGAAGCGGCGCGAGCCTGCTCACCCAGTTGTTTCATGTATTGTGTGATGTCCATATTCGATATTCTATCTTAAACGCGCGATCTGCTTAAACGCTTATCGCGGTTTGTTGACGGCACGCGCTGATTTACCCGCGGCCATCCGGGCGATGCCGCTACACAGGCGCGAGAGCTCCAACCAAGCGTCGCCTTGACCAACGCCTTTTGCGATGCGGTCTATCTCTGACAGTTTTTGTAATGCCGCTTCGATATGTTTTTGCGGTAAAAATTCCACCGCCCGTTTGACTAACAGCTGACGGTCGCCAAATAGTCGCGCTTGGCTCAGGGCCGTTTGCACGGATTGCCCGTTTTGCATGGCTTGACGCACTTGCAATAAAGGCCGAAACAACCACACCAGCGGATTCATCACGGCGACAGCCGTTTCGCCCTCTTCACGCAGACCTTCAATAATACGCATCACACGACTCTGGTCACCCTGCAGCATGGCTTCGCCGAGTTGTGACACATCAAAGCGCGCGACGTTGAGCACACACTGGCGAATGGCGGCCTCAGAGAGTGGCCCGGGCGGATACAGCAAACCGAGTTTTTGAATCTCTTGATGCGCCGCCAGTAAATTGCCTTCGACCTGTTCGGCAATAAAACGGCGCGAGGCTTCATCCGCCGTTTGCTGCTGAATGGCCAGCCGTTGGGCGATCCATTCAGGCAATTGCGCTAATGGGACTTGGTTGAGAATGAGTAATACGCCAAGCTGCAACAAGGCTTCATACCATGCACTGCTGGTCATGTCACGGTCCGGCGCTGGCAAGGTGATAATGATGGTGGTGTCGGCAGTGGGTTGTTCAGCCAGTTGCAGTAAGGCCTTGGCGCCTTCGACCCCCGGTTTGCCAGTGGGAATGTTGATCTCGAGAATGCGATGCTCTGCAAACAGCGAAAAACTTTGTAGAAACTGGCTGACTTGTGCCCAATTAAAGTAGCGCTCTACCGTAAAACTTGCGCGCTCTTGCGCACCATGCTGACGTGAAGCAGCACGAATCTGATCCATGGCTTCAGTAATAGACAACGGCTCATCGCCAGCCAACACAAATAGCGACTGTTTCGGCGGTAGATGTTGCACAAGTTGCGCAGCCTGAATGCGCATGATTACTGCACTTTTTTGAGGGCGGATAAACGACGCATGATGCCGTTCAGCACATCCGTTTGCATGCTGTCAGTCAACAGTTTTTGCTCAGCTTGTTTTGCGAGCAGGTTCGCATCGTTATAGGTGTAGTCGCGACGACCTTCCATCACCAACGGTAAAGCCCAAGTGGCTTCGGACGCCAGTTTTGTGCGGTATTGCACGCGATAATACAGTTCATACTCTCGCACTACCCCTGTGCCGCTTAAGGACAGAATACGTTGTTCGTTTTCTTCTTTGAGCAGTTCAAGTTGCAGCTCTGCCTCTTCGGCATCCGTCACTACTTTCACGCCCTGTTCGATGAGTAATTTTTTCAGCGCCGTATTGATCAAGGTGGTGCCCTTAATCTGCACGGTTTTAAAGGCAATCGGTGACGGTTGCCGTAAATGAAAGCCGCAAGCCGTCAACATGACTGACAGTGTCAGCATGCTGAACCAGTAAATCACGTATCTTTGCGTAAGTTTTTGCAGCAAGGTTGTGCTCCTTGGACTAAGCAACCACAATATTAATCAGTTTGTTGGGCACCACAATGATCTTTTTCACGCTACCCTCATTGAGAAACTTCTGCACAAAGTCCTGATTGACCGCGGTGGCTTCAATTTGCTCTTTGGCCATGCTTTTGGGGATGCTGATGCTGCCACGGAGTTTGCCATTCACTTGCACCACATATTCCACCTCGTCTTGTACCAAGGCGGCATTGGCTGGTTCAGGCCACTTGGCGCTCAGGATGTCAGCACCAAGGTTTAAACGTTGCCACATGACTTGAGCGATGTGCGGCGCAATCGGAGAAAGCAGGCGCAGCAACATACTGTAACCTTCAAACGCCACGGCTTGCCAGTCTTTTTCTGTCTCTTTTTGCACTTTTTCGAGGGTGTTGAGCATTTTCATGCAGGCCGATGCAACGGTGTTAAATTGCAGCTTAGCCAAGTCAATATTGGCTTGTTTTAACACACTGTGAATTTCTCGCCTATGGTTTGCGAGTTCGCCGGTCAATTTGTTAGGTAAGTCTGTGGGCTTGAGTTCGGACAAGCCAACACCAAAATTCCATACCCGTTTTAAGAAACGATGTGAGCCTTCGACACCACTGTCTGACCACTCCAGTGTTTGTTCTGGCGGGGCCGCAAACATCATGAAGAAACGCGCGGTATCCGCACCATATTGTTCAATCAACGATTGCGGATCAACGCCGTTGCGCTTGGATTTAGACATGGTGCCTATGCCTTGATAATCAATGGCAGAGCCGTCTTTGATTAGTTTGGCACCCGTCACTTTGCCGTGGCTATCTTGTACCAGCGTGACCTCTTCAGGGGCGAAATATTCAATGCCGCCTTTGGCAGTGCGGCGAGAGAAGATATGGTTGAGCACCATGCCTTGTGTGAGTAAGTTCGCAAACGGTTCATCATAGTTGACCAAGCCGAGGTCACGCATGACTTTGCTCCAAAAGCGAGAGTAGAGCAGGTGCAAAATCGCATGCTCAATCCCACCAATGTACTGATCCACCGGCATCCAGTGATTGGTTTGCGCGTCGACCATAGCGGTGTCGCTAAAACCTGAGGCATAGCGCGCGTAATACCAGCTCGAATCGACGAAGGTATCCATGGTGTCAGTTTCACGCTTGGCGGGTTGGCCGCAAGTCGGGCAGCTGCAATTGACAAAGTCGTCGCGCTTGTTTAGTGGGTTGCCTGAGCCATCAGGCACGCAGTCTTCAGGCAATTTGACTGGCAACTGATCGTCTGGCACCGGCACGTCACCGCAATGGTCGCAATGAATAATCGGAATCGGACAACCCCAGTAACGCTGGCGTGAAACACCCCAGTCACGCAGGCGCCAGTTGGTCTGTTTGCCGCCTAAGCCTTTTGTTTCAAGATCGGCAGCCACGGCGTCAATGGCTTGTGTATAGCTCAAATCGTTGTATTTGCCAGAATGGATGCAAACACTTTTGACCTTGTCGCCATACCACTCTTGCCATGAGTTTAAGTCAAAGCTTTGATCATGCACGCTGATGACTTGCTTGATGGGCAACTGGTATTTTTTTGCAAAGCCGAAATCGCGTTCATCGTGTGCCGGCACAGCCATGACGGCACCTTCGCCGTAGGTCATCAGCACGTAGTTGCCCACCCAGACGGGGACTGGCTCACCGGTCAGCGGATGGTTCACCAGCAGCCCCGTGTCCATGCCTTCTTTTTCCATGGTGGCCATGTCGGCCTCCATTACAGAGCCTTGTTTACATTTTTCAATAAAGGCTTGTAATGCAGGATTGTGCTGCGCAGCATGCGTGGCCAAAGGATGCTCCGCCGCCACAGCACAAAACGTCACGCCCATGATGGTGTCGGCACGCGTAGTGAATACCCACAGCTTGCCGTCGTCAATCAGTGCACCATTGTTATGTTTAATGTCATGGGTGAAGGCAAAGCGTACGCCGACACTTCTGCCTATCCAGTTGGCCTGCATGGTTTTTACGCGTTCTGGCCAGCCAGGTAATTTGTCCAGGTCGTCGAGAAGTTGTTGCGCATAGCCCGTGATGTGCAGGTAATAGCCTGGTATCTCACGTTTTTCAACAACGGCGCCCGTGCGCCAGCCGCGCCCATCAATCACCTGTTCGTTGGCTAAGACGGTTTGGTCAACCGGGTCCCAGTTAACGACTTGGGTTTTTTTGTAAGCAATGCCTTTTTCCAGCATGCGCAAAAACAACCACTGGTTCCATTTGTAGTATTCCGGCTGGCAAGTGGCCAGTTCTCGTTCCCAATCAATGGCAAAGCCCAATGATTTCAGCTGCTTGCGCATGTAGGCAATGTTGTCATAGGTCCACTGCGCTGGCGGTACATTATTTTGAATGGCCGCATTTTCAGCTGGCAAGCCAAACGCATCCCAGCCCATGGGTTGCAAGACATTAAAGCCCTTCATGTGGTGATAGCGGCTTAAGACGTCACCAATGGTGTAGTTGCGCACATGCCCCATGTGCAATTTGCCACTTGGGTAAGGGAACATAGACAAACAGTAATACTTGGGTTTTTGACTATCAGCCTTGGCTTGAAAGCTGAGCTGAGAATCCCAGTGTTGTTGTGCCTGTTGTTCAACGTCTTTGAATGGATACTGCTGTTGCATGTGCGTGGCTTGAGAGTAGCTAAATGAAGCGCTAATTATACCCGAGAACTCGTGGCCATGTTTTGCCTGGCAATGACCTCACGGCGGGATAAGCATGTAAATGGGTTGTTATAAAACATATGGCTGAAAAGTGGCTTATATAAACCACTACACAGTGACTGATGGAGGGGGGCTACGATGGTTATTTGTGTATTAAAAACAGCTAGATAAATATTATCGCGATATGTTTGGCATTGAAATTGCACTTCCGTTATTTTTGTTGATGATAAAAAACCAATAAGAGAGGGAAAACTGATGAAGAAGAAAAGTGTGTTGGTTGCAACTATGTTGGCTTTGAATCCGGCTATGGAGGTATTTTCAGAGGAAAGCGCAAGGCTAGAGAAATCTTTAGATATTTCTCCAGTAGAAGTACGCGGAATATTGCCTGACAGGCTAGAGTCTGTTCCGGGCTCTTATTATTTGTTGGATAAAAAAGATCTAGATCTAAGACGTCCATTTTCGGTTCAAGAAGCCCTAAACAACGTACCAGGTGTAAATGTGGTCGGTGAGAACTCTTTCGGCTTGGGTTTGAATATCGGTATACGTGGTTTGAATCCTCGTCGCACTTCTCGAACACTAGTGATGGAGGACGGTGTGCCTTTGCAGTTAGGGCCATATGGAGATCCATCACTGCATTTAACAACACCTATGGAACGTATTCAACGGATTGAAGTAGTTAAAGGGTCTGGTCAAATATTGTATGGTCCACAAACGGTGGGCGGCATGATCAACTTCGTCACTCGTCCTGTACCAACCAATGGTTTTCAAGGCGCCGTCCAAGCCATGCTTGGGAATAATGATTTTACCGGCCTGTACGCAAACGCAGGCTATGGAAATGAGCGGGGCGGTGTCATGCTGGATGTCAATCAGAAAAAAGGCGATGGTATTCGTAAAAACCATGATTTTGATGTTCTAGATATGACCTTGAAAGGTCAGCTTAACCTAACAGATAGCCAAAAGTTAATTGCTAAGGTTGGTTACTATAAAGAAGAGTCTCATGTCAGTGAAACTGGACTTGGCGCAGCGGAATACGCGCTCGATAAGTACCAAGCTCCTACTGGGAATAATGATTTTTTTGAACTTGAAAGAAAAAGCGGACAACTTACACACATATTTGATATTAGCGATACAGCCAGACTCACCACAAATGCATATTATGTCGATGTATTCAGATCCTCATTTAGGCAAATTGATACGCCAGGTAGCAATGCAGGCTTTTCACAATTGGAAAGGTGTCCGGCAGGTTTGCCAAGTGGGAATAATAATCTAGCTAATGCGGATCAGTGCGGTGGACGTCACAGACCTCGAGATTTTCAATACTGGGGCATTGAGCCGCGTTTGGACTTTCAACATTCATTATTCGGACTGCAAAGTGAAGCAGTCATTGGGTTTAGATACCATGAAGAAGACCAGAGACGTCGCCAATGGCGTGGAAATGATGCACGTGCGCAAAGCCTCTCATTTCTGAAAGCTAATGCAGAGCAGCCTGGTATTGCGAGTGCAGTAGCCGATTTTCGTGAGGATATTAGAATTGCAGTGGAGGCTAAATCCTATTACTTCCAAAACACTTTTTATGCGGGTGATTTTGCAATTACGCCAGGCGTTCGCTATGAAGATATCAAACAGAGAACCACGATTTTTCAAGCTGGTGGAAATGCCGTTTTCAATTCGCAAAGTAATCATCAGTCTAAGGTGTTACCTGGCTTGGGTTTGGCTTGGAATGGCATAACAAATACAACAGTATTTGGTGGTGTGCATAAAGGTTTTGCCCCACCGCGTGCTAGCCGAGATCTAGATGGAGCGAATATTTCTCAGACGCGCGCTGAGGAGAGTACCAATTATGAATTAGGTTTAAGATCTGCATACTTCAAGGGAGTTAGTTTTGAAAGTACGCTGTTTAAAACTAAATTTGATGACATTGTGATTGAGCAGCCGGCAGGCCGGTTTATAAACGCGGGTGAAACTGAGCAAGCAGGGATTGAATTGGCTGGTAAAGTTGATTTTGGAACCATTTTTGACAGCGCCCATCACTTTTATTTGTTAGGGTCCTATACAAACGTCTTTACTGCAGATTTTGAAAAAGGGGCAGATAAAGGTAATCGTTTGCAATATGCCCCCAAACATATGGCTTCAATGAGTGTGGGATACTTACATCCAGTTGGTTTTGACGTTCGCATCGGTGCAGACTATGTCAGTGAGCAGTTTTCTGATAGCGCCAATACACGTGTAGAGAATGCAGCAGGTACAACAGGCACTATTCCAGCGTACACATTGTTCAACATGTCTGCAAATTATCGTCCAGTGGGTTCAAGAGTGACTTATTTCATGAGTGGATATAATCTAACCGACAGAGAGTATTTGGCGAGTCGCGTAGATGGCAAGGTGGCGGGCCGTCCTCGCCAAGTATTTGTCGGGATTCGTTACGACTTTTAAGGTACGCTTGATTAATAGCAGTAAAAAACACACAGCCCGCAATCGCGGGCTGTGTGTTTAAAAGCGTGTGACTCGTTATTTTAATGCAGCAAAAATATCTTCTTTGATGGCGTTTAAGTCGCCCAAACCGTTGACCTTGACGTATTGCGGTGCGCCGCTAACGCCAGAGGTTGCCCAGTCAGAGTAGTAGCCAATCAGTTGCTCAGTTTGGTCATGGTAAACCTGCAAACGTTTGAGTACGACTTCTTCTTTGTCATCATCGCGTTGCACTAGGTCTTCACCCGTTACATCATCCTTACCGGCGACTTTGGGGGCGTTGAATTTCACGTGGTAGGTGCGGCCTGACGCCGGGTGGCTACGACGGCCGCTCATGCGCTCGACGATGGCTTCATCTGGCACGTCGATTTCTACGACATAATCAATCGCAACGCCTGCGTTTTTCATCGCTTCGGCTTGTGGAATGGTGCGAGGAAAACCGTCAAACAAAAAGCCATTGGCACAATCAGCACACTTGATACGTTCTTTGACCAAACCAATAATGACTTCGTCAGGCACCAGGCCACCGGCGTCCATGAATTTTTTGGCTTCTAAACCCAATTGAGTGCCTGCTTTGACTGCTGCGCGCAACATATCGCCAGTGGAAATTTGCGGAATATTGAATTTTTCTTTAATAAAGGTGGCTTGGGTCCCTTTACCGGCACCGGGGGCGCCCAGCAGAATCAAACGCATAACATGCTCCAAAAATTGGGAATTAAAAAAATAGAATTATATCAGGCTAAACTTTAAATCAGGTGAAGCCGGTCATGCTTTACGCAGGTCGATTTAGGTATGGGCGCTTAGATAATTGCTGATAGCAACAAACTCGGCCACGCCCAAGTTTTCGGCACGCGATTGCGAATCGATATTGATTGCGCTGAATCCCGCGTCATCTAGCAACCCTTTTAAGGTGTTGCGTAAGGTTTTTCGCCGTTGACCAAAAGCCGCGGTCACTACTTTGGCAAACAAGGCTTCGTCTGCGGCGGGATACGGCAGGCGGGCATGCGGCACGCACCGCACAAAAGCAGACTCGACTTTAGGTGCTGGGTCAAACGCTTCAGGCGGCACCGTCACCATATATTCCATATGCAAGCGATATTGCAGCATGACCGACAACCGGCCATATTCTGACGTGGAGGGTGCAGCCACCATCCGCTCAACCACCTCTTTTTGTAGCATAAAATGCATATCAATAATCTGCGCCGTGTTTTCGAGCAGTTTGAATAAAATCGGGCTGGAAATGTTGTAGGGTAGGTTGCCGACGACGCGAATCCGCTCGCCGATGTGGCTAAAGTCGAATTTCAACACGTCTGAATTATGGATGGTGATTTTTTGGGGGGGATAAAAACTTTGCATCCACTGAATAATGTCGCGATCTATCTCAACCACATGTAAATGATCGAGATGCTTGATCAAGGGTTGCGTCATGGCGCCCAAGCCGGGGCCAATTTCGACCATCAGGTCGTCAGCTTGCGGATGAATGGCATTGATCAGACTTTGAATGATGGCTTGGTCAATTAAAAAATTCTGACCAAATTTTTTCTTAGCAATATGTTTCATAAAGGGCGTGCTTGCTGTGACTGGCATAAGTCGATCGCCAACTGGATGGCGCTCAACATACTGCCGAGGGTGGCTTGGCCGCTACCGGCAATATCGAGTGCCGTGCCATGGTCGACGGAGGTGCGGATGATAGGGAGACCCAACGTAACATTGACGCCTTCGCCAAAACTCGCGTATTTGAGTACGGTGAGCCCTTGATCGTGATACATGGCCAGAAAAGCATCGGCTTGCGCCAGATTTTTTTGTGAAAACATGGTGTCGGCTGGCAACGGGCCAATCAATTGCATGCCCTCGGCACGCAGTTGGTCTAATACGGGCTGAATGGTGTCGATTTCTTCTCTACCTAAGTAACCACCTTCGCCCGCATGCGGATTCAGGCCGGCAACATAGATGGTTGGGTGGCTGATAGCAAATTTCTGCACTAAATCTTGGTGCAAAATGCGTAACGTCGTGGTGAGTGCATGTGGCGTGATGGCGGCACTGACTTGTGTGAGCGGGAGGTGCGTGGTCGCCAGTGCCACGCGCATACCGCCGCCGACTAACATCATCACCACCTGTGCAGTGGCGGTTTGTTCTGCGAGGTACTCGGTATGCCCGGTAAAGGCAAACCCTGCCTCATTGATAATGCCTTTGTGCACGGGGGCAGTCACCATGGCATCAAACGCGCCAGACTGGCAGCCAGACAATGCATGGTCAAGCATGCTGAGTACGGCCGCACTATTACGCACGTTAAGCGTGCCGGCGACGACAGGCTCTGCAGTCTCTACCGGCAACACGTAGAGTTGACCATCCCCGGCATGGGCCGGCACTGGGCTAACGTAGGGGTGCAAGGTGAGCGCAAGCCCCAATTGTGCAGCTCTGGCCCGCAATGCATTGGGGTCGGCCAAGATGACTAACGTTGCTGGCACCGGCGTGTGTGCGAGCTGAACACACAAATCGAGTCCGATACCGGCGGGTTCGCCGGCGGTCACCGCAATCCGAGGCAAGTGGTTCATGGGCTTAGAATTTATCTTCTAAGCGCATTTCAACAAACGCTTTGTCGCGTAGCTCGTGGATCCAGTCGTTATAGGATTCTTCGGCTTTGCGGGCCCGGATCTCTTGACGCGCCTTGAGTCGTTTGGATTCTTTCGACATATCCTGCTTGCGGCGCTCTAACACCTGAATCAGGTGCCAACCAAACTGACTGCGCACTGGCATGCTGACCTCGTTCACTGCCAATTCTGCCATGGTCTTTTCAAATACCGGCACCGTGTCGCCCGGGCTGATCCAGCCGAGATCACCGCCACTAGACGCGCTACCATCGTCGGAATATTGGCGCGCCATGTCCTGAAAAGGCGTGCCATGGTCGATACGCTCTTTGATGCCTTCGATTTTTTGTTTTGCTTCTTTGTCTGACAGCACTTCGTTGGGCTTCAACAGAATATGGCGCACATGTGTTTGCTCTACAATCAAGGTACTGGCGCCAGCACGACGGTCGTTCAATTTTAGGATGTGAACGCCAGTGCCGCTTCTGATCGGACGTGAGACGCCACCAGGCTGCAAGGTTTTCACCAGTTCGAGAAACTGAGCAGGCATTTGCTGACCACTACGCCAGCCTAATCCGCCGCCATCGAGCGCATTCGGCGCATCTGAAAAATTGGCAGAAACCTTCTCGAAACTCATGCCTTCGGCCAGTGCTTTGGTAATTTGTTCGGTGCGGGCGCGTGCTTTTTGGATGTCTTCCGGGGCACTGTCTTCTGGCAGCCGAATCAGGATTTGAGAAATATTAAATTCATCCAAATCGCCTTCTTTTTCTTGCGTGGTTAAATAGTTATCAATCTCGGCCTCTGAGATATTTACCTTGTTGTCCACGTCACGCTCACGCAGACGCGCAAGAATAATGTCGTTGCGAATATCTTCGCGGAATTTATAAAACTGGGTGCCGTCCTCTTCGAGCGCTTTTTTAAACGCCGGCAAGGTCAGATTGTTTTGTTCTGCAATGCGCTCGATGGTTTTATCTAATTGCGCATCTTCTACTTTAATACCGGTTTGTGCCGCCAATTGTAGTTGCAGGCTGTCGACAATCAAGCGCTCAAGAATTTGTTTCTGCAGGACGTCATCAGGGGGGACATCGACCCCTTTTTTAATCATTTGTGCTTTGACTGATGCCATCCGGTTAAGCATTTCTCGCTCAGTGATCACCGATTGATCGACGACCGCAATGATCCGGTCCATTTTTTCAATCGATTTTTTTTCAGCAGCCCATAAAGCAGGGGATGGCGATGCACTGATGGCCATTACCATGGCGGCCAACAGGAAATTAAATAAACGTTTCATCATTGCGAGTTCTGGTCTCTGTAAATTGCCGGGATATCATAGGTGCGCATATAGCTTGGAATATTGCGCTTGATCACATTTAACGGGTTGGCGCCAATCGAAGTCAGCCCGCCCAGTTCGAGTTGGAAAAACATGGCATAGTTGGCATTTGCGGTCGCTGTTTGTACGCGCTGCATGACTGCACGAGCCTGCCAGCAACCGGCATCATATTCCAGTCCGCCCAAAAACTGTACTGCATTGCCATCGCGAATGGAATAATTCAGGCGACTGATACCGTACCAACCTGCGCCCAGTGGCCACTGGGCCGACGTATCGAACTGCTCGAGGACGTTGGCCGTATAACGGTAGCCAAAGCTGAACGACTTGCCGGGTTCTGGGTTATAGCGCAATAGATAGTTATTGCGCTCCATATTGCCTCGGTCTGGGTCATATTGCCAGAAGGTATCCAGATTGAGTCGACTTGACAGACGCGCAGTGAATCCAGCCAGAATATCGGAAGACTTTCGGGTACTGTTGGTGGAATTCGGTAAGCTGACTTTTTGGTCCTCAAAATAAAACCGCTGGCCTAGGGTTCCACTCAGGCGCTCAATGCCGGTCTCGCTATCAATCAGGCGGCTGGTGACAGCCACGGTCATCTGGTTCGCATTGTTCCAACGGTCATCGCCACTAAATTGGTTCTCATAAAAAATGGAGTTTTGGTTGAGCGTGTTCAATGAAGTATCAAAAATCGGTAGCTTGCTCTGGTCGCGATAAGGGATATAGACATAATAAGCACGTGGCTCCAGAGTATGAGTATATGTGGTATCAAACAAACTGGTTTCACGATCAAAATATAAGCCTGAATCTAGGCTCATGATCGGTAGCGTTCTGCTGAGTTGGTTATATTCTTGAGAATACCCCAGCGGAATATTATTGTTCAGGCTGTATTGGGTGGTTTGAACGCCGACTTTAGGCGTAATGTAGCCGTAGGCATTTTTCATCGGATAAGCCACCGATGGGTATAGACTCAAGCGGCTCCCGGAGGGTGCATTGATCATCTCATCCATGGCCTGAAAATTGACATACTGCGCGCCGGTTTGGGTCTTAAAACCTTTCCATTCATCGTTATAGGTCAATGTTAACTGTGGCAGTCTCTGGTAAACATAGGAGACGTTATCCAAGTTTTGGTAACGCTGGACTACGCCGTTAAATGTTAAGTGCTCACTGTTATAGTTGAGGAATGCGCCTTGTTGTAAGTTAACACGGGAGGTAGCCTGAATGCGGGTCGCCATCTCCGAAAAATAAGTATCATCGGAGACTTTTTCTAAGTTGTAGCCGCCAGACCAGTGGTCACTAAATCGTTGCAAATGCGATAATTTGGCGTAAAACCGGGTTTGACCAGTCAAGCTGTCTTTGTCCAGATATTCCAGATTATTAATGCCGGAATAATCTTCATCCAGATAGCGGAATTCACCCTGCAGTTGTACGCCCCGTTTACTCAAGAAGCGGGTAGCAATCGTGGCATCCATATCCGGCCGGATATTAATGTAATAAGGCGTCAGCAATTCGAAGCCACTACGGGAGGTCGAACCCCACAGCGGCGCCAGCAGGCCACTTTTACGCTGATTATTGTATGAAAAACTCATCCATGGCGTGTAAAGAATCGGTACGCCTTTAAACTCAACAAAGGCATTGGTGGCCTCGCCAGTGCGCGTGTAGTCATTGAGTTCTAGATTGTTGGTTTTGATATACCAATCATCCACGTTCGCAGCACAAGAGGTATAGCTGGCATTTTTCAAGCGTTTGATATTTTGGCCCTCAAACAGCACTTGTTTTGCCGTTGCGCGGATATTGTCAAACGAGCTGGTGGTTTTTTGTGTGCTGTAAGACTGGTTGTCTTCCATGTACCTTTTCGGATCACTCAGCAAAATGGCTTGATCATTTAAAAGTGGGCTACTGTCTTGATTACTAGGCGGCGGCTGGCTGCTTTTGAATTCAATGGTGACATCCCGCATTTCGCCGATGTTTTCGCTCAGCCGCATGCGCAACAGGGGTCCTTTAATGGTGGTTTGCCCCGCAGTAATCACCGCGTTGCCATCTACTTGTAGTTCGTCGTTTTGAATGTCATAGCGGATATCGTCACCAGTGACTTGCTGACCTTCTTTACGAATCACGGCATTGCCAATTGCACGCATCTGCCTATCCATGCGCAGCTGCAAGCTATCACCTTCAATTTCAATTGCCCCGGGTAGCGCAGCATTTTCTGCCATCTGCAGGTTTTCAGCCGGTGGCATCGCAGGCGCTGTGTCATCCGCGCGCGCAACGACTGGCGCAAGCATGCTGATGGCGATCAGCGCCAAAATCAGGCGAATGCCGCGATCCTGAAAAGAGGATGAGTGAACTTGCAAATTATTCAAAGAGTGATCGTTTCGGTGAGGCCCATTGATGGCCGACGTTTGTATGCACGCATCCCGGACCCGATGGCCAGATGTCCCGCTTCTGTTGGGCTATATTATTCATGAAAACGCTTAAAAAGTCATTTTTCACTTAAAATGACAGCCACATTTTAACAGTAATGCCCGAAGCATGGGCTGATTCATTATTTGGGAACATTTGTGGATAGAACACAGCAACTTCAACAATGGCTTGAGCAGGTGCTTGATCAGCCTTTTACGATGACCACGGCCTCGGCGGATGCGAGCTTCAGGCGCTATTTTCGCGTGCATTTACCCACGCAGACCCTGATCGCGATGGACGCGCCACCGCCACAGGAGGACTGTCGTCCCTTCGTGCAAGTGGCCGAGCAGTTGCTGGCGGCCGGGCTTAATGTGCCCAACATTATCGCGCAAGATATTGCGCAAGGTTTTTTGTTATTGAGTGATTTAGGCAATGATACCTATCTCTCGGTACTCAATCGCGATAATGCCAAAGCCCTGTATGGCGATGCTTGCCAAGCGTTGATCAAGATGCAACTCGCAACGCGTACAGACGCGTTGCCACCCTATGACGAAGCGCTGCTGATGCGAGAATTACAGCTGTTTCCTGAGTGGTACATCGCAAAACATTTGGGCAAAACGCTGACTGCTGAACAGCAGGCGGTGATGGATAAGACCTTTGGTCTGCTGATTAATAATATTCTGCAGCAACCACAAGTGACCGTGCATCGTGATTATCACTCCCGCAACCTGATGGTAACCGCGGATCATAACCCGGGCGTTTTAGATTTTCAGGATGCTGTGATTGGGCCGATTACCTATGACTTGGCCTCTTTGTTCAAAGATGCCTACATTCGTTGGGACGAAGAAGACCTGATGGATTGGGTGGTGCGCTATTGGCAATCCGCTAAAAAAGCTGGCTTGCCGGTTAGCAATGATTTTGGTGAGTTTTATAAAGATTTTGAGTGGATGGGTGTGCAACGCCATATTAAAGTGTTGGGGATTTTTGCCCGCTTGTCTCATCGGGATGGCAAGGATGGCTACCTCAAGGATATGCCTTTAGTGATGCAGTATCTGCAGGCAGCTTGCGAGCGTTATGTTGAATTGCGGCCATTTTTACGGCTGCTGCTCACCTTGGAAAAGGTGGCCTAAATCATGCGAGCCATGATTTTGGCAGCCGGCCGTGGCGAGCGCATGCGGCCACTGACGGACCATACGCCGAAGCCTTTGTTAATGGTGGGCGGTAAGCCACTGATCGTCTGGCACATTGAGCGTCTCGCGCTGAGCGGTTTTCGCGAGTTGGTGATTAATCATGCGCATCTCGGCCAGCAGATTGAGGCGGCGCTGGGTGACGGCGCGCAGTGGCAATTGCAGATTCGCTACAGTGCTGAAGGCACGGCTTTAGAGACAGCAGGCGGCATCGCCAATGCCCTGCCTTTGCTGGGGGACCAGCCTTTTTTGGTCATCAATGGCGATGTGTTCACCGATATCGATTATGCGAAGCTCTCATTGCCAGAAGGAAAATTGGCGCATTTGGTGATGGTGGATAATCCACCGCAGCACGCCGCAGGGGATTTTGGCTTAGCGAATGGGATGGTGGTTGAAACGGCAGCCCAAACACTGACTTTTTCTGGCGTGGGCATTTATCATCCGCAGTTGTTTGACAGCGTGATTAAAGGTCAGCCCGCCAAATTGGCACCATTACTCAGGCAGGCCATGCAACAGCAGCAGGTGAGTGGACAACACCACGCCGGAATATGGCATGATATTGGCACACCAGAACGCTTACAACAATTAGATAGATGGTTGCGCACGCAACAGGGGGCAAAATGAAACCACCATACGAACACAAAACGGATAAATGGGCACATCATGCCTTAATGTGGATCGAGCGCTTGGGACTGGGGCTCGTCACGCTGGCGACGTTTTTTTCGTTGGCGCATGAATTATCGCGCATGTGGCAGGCGGGCATGGTCGGGCTCGGGGATTTGCTGCAACTATTTTTGTACCTAGAAGTGTTTTCCATGATCAATAGTTATTTCGGCTCAGGCAAATTGCCGATGCGATATCCGATTTATATTGCCATGGTGGCGCTAGCGCGTTATCTGTTATTAGACATGAAAGAAATGACAGAAACGCATATGCTCGCGGTGTCTGCCGCAATTTTGATCTTGGCGATTTCGGTGCTGGTGATGCGCTTTGGTCATTCGCGCTACCCTTACGAAGATATCCCGCAACAGCAGCGCGATTTGCTTTAAACGCTGGGGCGCCAGCAGGTTAACTGTTTGGCGCCCGTCGCTGAATCAAGCTGCGGCTAGGGCATCCTCAATCATCGTCACCCGGTTGCGACCTTTGGCTTTTGAGGTGTACAAGGCCTGGTCGGCGCGCGTGATAAAACTATCGACAGATTCGCCTGGCTGGTAAACGGTGAGGCCGAGAGAAATGGTGATGTTTGAGATCAGTCGTTGCGACACATTGTTTTTAATCGTGATCGCGGCAACTTGGCGCCTGATATTTTCAGCAATCTCGCGCGCCGTTTCCATGCTGGTGTGTGGCAATAACAGCACAAATTCCTCACCTCCGTAACGCGCAGCGGTATACAAGTTGCCAGACACTGTTTTGAGTACTCTGGCGACGGCCTGAATGACTTTATCCCCAAACAAATGGCCGTAGCTGTCGTTTACTTTTTTGAAAAAATCAATGTCGGCGATGACAAGACAGGTTTCTTGGTCTGGGAGGGTGTCCAGGCATTGATGCAGGGCCGAATCAAAGCCTTTGCGGTTCATCAGTCCGGTCAAGCCATCTGAAATCGCTTCTTGCTTGGCCTTCATGATCTCACTCTTCAGGTCAGAAATCTCTTCTAAGCTCGATTCGAGTTTGTGTTGCAAACCATGCATGGCGCTCTGCATTTGCAAGGTGTCCGATAACAAAGAGCCTAATTGCGCACCCAGTTGCGGCTCTAGTTGTTGAATCTCACCCGACCAGGCATCCAGCGATTTTTTAAACTGTGAGGTTTCTTGGCCAGCTTGCTTGGTTGAAGTGGTAATGTCCGTGACCACTTGATTAAACCGTTCTACCAATACCTTAGCACTATCGGGGTCGGTCGCGGCGATATGTTTATGAAACAGGTGTGCCGTACTTTTTTCGTTCAGTTTCTTTTCTTTTTCGATCAAATCATTGACTTCATCAATCAGGCGCGCATGCTCGCCTGATGAATATTCATACCAGACAGCATAGCTGACGGGATGAAAGGCGGCATCTTGTTGCGACATGTGATGAATCGCTTGTCTTAAATATTCTGCACTTTTTTCTTTAGTAATCTCGTATTGCATCATGGTCTTTCGCGATGTTAATTGTCACGCAAAGTATTTTTTTTGTTGTTATGGCGCAAACCATACTCAAAAGGGATAACGGACGTTGGCGGAATTTTTTAAGGGTGCGCTGCAAAAAAATCTGCAAGGCATGTGATTTTGCTTACAATGGATGGATTGTTCGATTGTGTTTTTTTATGAAACAAGAAGATTTAATTCAGTTAGTGACGCTTAAAATGCCCTATGGCAAGTATCAAGGTCGCTTGATTGCCGATTTGCCTGGTCATTATCTGCATTGGTTTGCGCGGGAGGGGTTTCCGCCCGGCGAGTTAGGGCGTTTGTTGTATTTAATGCGTGAGATAGACCACAACGGCTTGTCATCATTGTTAACCCCGCTGCGTGCTCATGCGACGCAATCGCATGATTAATTTGCGCCACGGTGGGTGGATGCTGATGCTGACAACAAGCTTGGCGTGCGCTGAAGAACCGTGGCAGTCGCCCGCGTATTTACAGCAAGCGTTTGTCGAAGTCGCTTTGCGCAATGAGTATGTGGCCGGCGAGCAAACCGTGCGTAAGTGGCAACAGCCCATCAAAGTGTGGTTGGTGCAGCATGATGCTGATCAGTCTGAAAAAACGGCGTGGTTGACGCGTGCGCACTTACAACACTTATCCCAATTGACTGGCTTACCCATCAACATGGCGATACATGCGGCTGAAGCAAACATGACAGTGGTTTTTAGCCAAGCTGCGCAATGGCGGCAAGATATTGCTCAGGTGAGCGGCAATGCCAAGCTGCAACCGCCTGATGATGCCGTCTGTATGTTCGGACTCAGCTTAGACACCCATAAAGCGATCAAGCGCGCTTGGGTCGTGATTCCGGTCGATCATGCGCAGGAACATCGGTCCTTGGTGTCATGCATCGTTGAAGAAATCACCCAAGCCATGGGCTTGCCTAACGATTCAGAACATGTGTACCCCTCGGTATTTAATGATAAAACCCCAGAGTCACTGCTAACCGGCCTTGATGCTTTGCTGTTGAAAATGCTTTATTTGCCTGCGATCAAGCCGGGCATGCGTGCGGCACAAATACAACCCATTTTGGCGGGTCAGTTACAGCAATGGCAACTCGACGGCACCATTCAACATGCTGAGCAACAGGTGCGGCAGTCGGCGCTCTATGAAATGATGGGCTTTTAGACATGCTGACCAGGTTGAACCATTCCTGCATTTGATACCCAAATAGGCTACAATAGTTAACCCTCCAGAATGTGCTTTGAGTGTGTTCATGCAAGAATTTTCCCGTCGTCGCCAGCAATTGATGGATCGCATGCAGGCTGGTATCGCAGTGATTCCAACTGCGCCAGAAGTGACACGCAATCGCGATAGTCATTATCCTTATCGTTTTGACAGTTATTTTTATTACCTCACCGGCTTTAAAGAGCCAGAGGCGGTATTGGTGCTGATCGCTGGCCCGTCCCCCAAGAGTATTCTGTTTTGCCGTGACAAAGACATCGAGCGCGAAATTTGGGATGGTTTTCGCTATGGGCCAGAAGCCGCCAAAGATGAATTTGGGTTTGATGAGGCCTATTCAATCACGCAGCTAGATACGCTGTTACCGACCATGATGGGTAATCAACCAGAACTGTTTTTCAGTCTTGGCAGTGATGCTGGCTGGGATACCAAAGTGAGTGGCTGGTTAAATGCAGTGAAAGCACAAGCCCGCACCGGTGTACAGGCACCCGCCAAATTGGTGGATGTGCGTCAAGCACTGGACGCCATGCGTCTAATTAAATCCCCCTACGAGATCGCGTTGATGCGTCGTTCGGCTGAAATCGCTGCCGGCGCGCACAATCGTGCCATGCAAGCCGTGATGCCCGGCAAGTCCGAATATGAAATCGAGGCTGAGTTTCTGCATGCTTTTTATAGCCAAGGTGCGCAAGCGCCTGCCTATACCAGCATTGTGGCAGGGGGGGCAAACGCCTGTACCCTGCATTACAACGCAAACAATGCACCATTACATGCCGGGGATTTGCTATTGATTGACGCAGGCTGTGAGCTGGATGGCTATGCGTCTGATATCACGCGGACTTTCCCCGTCAATGGCCGTTTTAGTGCCGCGCAAAAGGATCTCTATGAGTTGGTGTTAGCTGCCCAGCAGGCTGCAATTAGTAGCGTCAGTCCAACACATCATTGGAACGCGCCCCATGAGGCTGCTTTAAATGTGCTGGTGGAGGGCTTCATTCATTATGGTTTGTGTCAGGGTAGCCGTGACTCTGTGCTTGAAACCGGGAGTTATCGCCAGTTTTATATGCATCGCACCGGCCACTGGCTGGGCTTGGATGTACATGATGCCGGTGAATACAAAACGGCACAAGGCGATTGGGTGACCTTGCAAGCTGGCAATGTGTTAACGGTGGAGCCGGGTTGTTATGTGCGCCCGGCAGAACAGGTGCCTGAGCACTTCTGGAATATCGGCATCCGCATTGAAGATGATGTTCTCGTGACCCCGAATGGTCACGAGGTGCTGACTTCTACAGCGGTGAAAACCGTGGCTGATATCGAAGCGCTTATGCGCCAATAGCGCCGGCTTATGATGGATTCATTCTTTAAAAAGGCTGTGTATTCATGCAAATGGTGAGTCATCCCGTGGTGATTGGTGGTGGTCCGGTTGGGCTAGTGCTGGCGTTATCTTTGCAACAGGCAGGGGTGCCGGTGACGGTGCTAGAAGGTCAGCCGGCGGGGGCAATGGCCGGTGATCACCGCGCGTTGGCACTGTCCTACGGCACGCGTCAGGTGCTAGAACAGTTGGGCATTTGGCCATTATTGGCTTCTGCAGTCACCGCCATTGAAACAATTCACGTCTCGCAACAAAAAGGCTTTGGCCGCACCCAGCTCAAAGCACATGAGCACGATTTGCCCGCCTTAGGCTATGTGGTGTCCTATGGGGCATTGATGCAGGCGTTGGATACACGGATTGCGCAGTCTGCCGCAAACATTGTCATTCAATATCAAGCACCGGTCACTGGTTTGGAGGTGCATGCCAGCGCAGCAGAGATTGACTACCAAACAGAGGCGGGTGCCATTCAGCGGCTATCGACGCCGTTGGCAGTGATCGCTGATGGCGGCCGCAGCCTAGCGTCTATTCCGGGGCTGGTGCGTGATACCAAACATTACGGCCACGACGCGCTGGTCGGCTTGGTGCACACCGAGCAAGCACATCGCAATATTGCCTATGAACGATTCACCCCGCGCGGGCCGATGGCATTGTTGCCTAATGGTGAGCATTTTTCGTTGGTGTGGACAGGTGAGCAACCTTATATTGACGAGATTGCCGCACTTGATGACACGGCTTTTTTGCAAGCGTTACATGAGGCGTTTGGTGATCGTGCGGGACGCTTTCTACAAGTAGGTAAGCGATTGAGGTTCCCACTTAAATTAAGTAAGTTGGAGCAAACTTTTTCCGCGCATTGTGTGGTGATCGGTAATGCAGCACAAACCATGCATCCCGTCGCCGGACAAGGTTTTAATGTGGGCATTCGCGATGCCGTTGCGTTAGCAAAAAATGTCTCTGCCACGCAAGCGCATGAATGGGGCGCAGCCCACCGCTTGGCCGCGTATCACCACTCACGTCAACGTGATACCGGGCGTGGTCTTCAATTTACCGATTTTCTGGTTAATGTGTTCTCAAATGACCTAATCGGCGTCGGCTTGTTGCGGGGTGCAGGCCTCGGTGCACTCAGCATGTTGCCCTCAGCAAGACGGCTACTGGTAAATAAGATGAGTTATGGCAGTTAAACCCGCATTGATCCACACCGATGTTGCCATTGTTGGCGCAGGCTTGGTCGGCTTAACCGCCGCCATTGCGCTGGCACGCCTAGGGAAACAGGTGGTATTGACGGATGCCACATTGCCTACTCAATTGCCGCAAGGCTGGGCAGCAGATATGGAGCATTGGGACACACGTGTGTATGCGCTCACCAATCAAACGGTGGCTTGGTTGCGCGACATTGGTGTTTGGGCGCAGATGCCAGCCAATCGCGTTAATCCGATTGCAGCCATGGATTTGTGGTCGCCTACCCACCGTCATGCCACGCCCAGCCTCTCTTTAAACGCTGAAGAAGCAAACCTGACACAGCTGGGCTACATTGTTGAAAGTCAGGCCTTGATGCATGCGTGTTGGCAGGTGTTGGCAGGGTCTGAGGTGACTGTGATCACCGACGCCCCAGCGCAGGCATTGCAATATGCGGGTCACATTGCGCGTTTATCATTGCCAGAACATGAGATCGAAGCGTCTTTGATCCTCGGTGCGGATGGTGGAAATTCTTGGGTGCGTGCTCAGTGCGACATCACTGTGCAGCAGGTGGATTTTGCGCAAACCGCCTTGGTGACCAATTATCACGCCGAGCGACCACATGATAACGTTGCGCGGCAATGGTTTGGCAACCATGAAACCGTGGCCTTGTTGCCGATGCCCCAACAGCAGGTGTCACTGGTGTGGGCCTTGCCACAGGCCGAGGCTGCACAAAAGCAAGCGTTACCTGCCTTGGCGTTGGCAGCTGAAGTTGCAGCGCGCTGTGAGCATCGTCTGGGCAAGTTAACGCCCAGTGGCGAAGTGCGGTCGTTTCCCTTAATTCAGCGAACGGCAGCGTCCATGACTGCGCCACCCATCATGCTATTGGGCGACGCGGCACACCAAGTGCATCCCATGGCAGGTCAAGGGGTCAATCTTGGTTTTCAGGATGTGCAGACACTGTGTGCGCAAATAGCTAAATTGCCTGCCATGCGGCGGTTGGGCGATGCCCATTTTTTAAGGCATGTGATGCGGGCACGCCAACCCGATCTGTTAAAGATGCATGCCTTGACCCGTGGGCTGGATGCTTTGTTCTCGCGTCCGCAAGCGATCTGGACACACGCCGCTTTGTTGGGCTTACGCGGGGTAGGCAACAGTGCTATGCTTAAGCGTTTTTTAATTCGCGCAGCCACGCAAGGATAATGCTGCGCATGTTTGAGAAAGAGTGATTCATGAAAAAATCTATCGGCCAGTGTGTGATGGGGGGCTTGATTGCCTTGGCCACCTTATGGAGTGTCCACAGTGTGGCAGACGAAGCGAGCGTTAAAAAGCTGGTTGAAGCGGCCTATCCAAAATTTAAAGTCGAGAGTGTGACTAAAACCCCTTATGCGGGTTTATACGAAGTGTTTATGGGTGGGCAAATCATTTACACCGATGACAAATTCAGCTTCTTGATTGCTGAGGGCCGTTTGGTGGATCCCAAGACTAAAAAAGATATCACCGGCGAGCGCATGGATGAGTTAAGCAAAATTGACTTCAACAGTCTTCCATTAGACCAAGCCATCAAAGTGGTCAAAGGCAATGGCAGCCGTAAATTAGTGGTATTTTCGGATGTTGACTGTCCGTTTTGCAAACGCTTAGAGCAAAAAGAGCTGACGAATCTCAATGACGTCACGATTTACACATTCCTCTACCCGATTGAGCAGTTACATCCAGATGCCGCCAATAAATCTCGCAGCATTTGGTGTGCGAGCAACCGTGTCAAAGCCTGGCAAGATTGGATTTTTAACAATAAATTGCCCACCAGCACTGCTAAGTGTGACGTGCCGCTAGAAAAAGTGGGTGAACTGGCGCACCGAGTGGGCGTGAATAGCACGCCAACCCTATTTTTTGAAAACGGTAAGCGTATGCTAGGTGCGCAGCCCTACGATGAGATTGAGAAGTCATTGCAGGCGGCAAAAAAGACAATGTAAGTTTGAAGATGTCAGTAAAACTGCATCAAAAAAGGGCTGTTAAACAGCCCTTTTTTGTTTGAGTGGGTGCACTTATCCGCCGCCACTGACCACCTTACCCATTTTAAAGATAGGCATATACATCGCGACGACCAAGCCGCCAATGAGCACGCCGAGCACCACCATAATGACTGGTTCCATTAAGCTCGAGATAGAGGCGACGGCATCATCTACCTCTCCTTCGTAAAAGTCAGCCACCTTAGTTAACATGCCATCCAGCGAGCCAGATTCTTCGCCAATGGCGGTCATCTGGATCACCATATTGGGAAACACGTTGGCATTTTGCATCGCGACCGTCAGGCTGGTGCCGGTACTGACTTCACTTTGGATTTTCTTGGTTGCATCAAAATACACTTTATTGCCAGAGGCACCTGCAACCGAATCCAGTGCCTCCACCAACGGCACGCCTGCGGCAAACATGGTCGACAGCGTACGTGCAAAGCGCGCGATGGTGGCTTTGCGGATGAGCTCGCCAAAAATAGGCATGCGTAGTAGTAAGCGATCCATGGTTGCTTGCATTTTTTCAGAGCGTTTCCATGTATACAAAAAGAACCAAAGGCCTCCCCCCATGGAGCCGAAAATGGCCCACCACCATTTAACGAAAAAGTCAGACAGATTAATCACCACCACCGTGGGGCCAGGTAAGTCTGCGCCAAAACTACTAAACAAATCTTTAAACGCAGGCACCACAAAAATCATAATCACCGCCGTGATGACAAACGCTACCACGATGATCGAAATAGGGTAGACCAAGGCCGATTTGATTTTACTTTTGATGGCGAGGATTTTTTCTTTGTAGGTGGCGAGTCGCTCGAGCAGCGCATCAAGAATCCCGGCTTGCTCACCAGCGCCCACTAAATTGCAAAATAGTTGATCAAAATGGAGTGGATATTTTCGGAACGCGGCACTCAGGCTACTGCCGGTTTCCACATCCGATTTGATGTCCCCGAGCAATTTAGAGACGGCTGGGTTGTGATGGCCCTTACCGACGATATCAAATGCTTGCAATAAGGGAACGCCAGCTTTCATCATGGTTGCCAGCTGTCGCGTAAATAAAGTCACGTCTTTATCGGTGACGCGGCCTTTGTTGGCGAGTGCGCTTTGCTTTTTAACCTTGATATTTGCAATGCCTTGGCGGCGTAACGTGGCGTTGACCACGGCTTCGCCATTGGCACGTATCTCGCCTTTGACCAGCTTACCTTTGCGGTCTTTACCTTCCCATTGGTATACGGATTGTTTAGTATTCGCTGTCGCCATAGTGTGTTCTTAAAGTTGGTTGATGGGGCCGCATGCGTTACTCATTGGTCACGGCTTCGACTTCTTCAATCGAGGTTAACCCCTGTTTGACTTTTAGTAAGCCCGACTCACGCAAGTCTTTCACGCCTTCACGTTTGGCTTGTGCCGCAATGTCCATGGCGTTGCCGTTGGTCATGATGATATGCGCAATCGCTTCGGTCACTGGCATCACCTGATAGATGCCAACACGGCCTTTGTAGCCATTGTTGCAGTGCTCACAGCCGCCTTCTTTTGGGCCGTATAATTGCCAATCGCCTGCCAGCGAGGTTTCAGTGAATCCCACTTTTAGCAACGCCTCTTTTGGTACGCTGAGTGGCACTTTGCAATGTTTGCATAAGCGTCTTGCCAGACGCTGTGCAGTAATTAACGTCACTGCAGAGGCAATGTTAAAGGGCGCAACACCCATATTTAACAGCCTGGACAAAGTCGTCGGCGCATCATTGGTATGCAACGTTGACAATACCATGTGGCCGGTGGAGGCGGCCTTGATGGCCATGTCAGCCGTTTCCAGATCACGGATCTCACCAATCATGATGATGTCAGGATCCTGCCGTAAAAATGATTTCAGCGCAGCCGCAAAGGTCAGGCCTTGTTTATCGTTCACGTTGACCTGATTGATGCCGGCCAGCGGAATTTCTGCCGGGTCTTCCGCAGTCGAAATGTTGACCGCAGGATCGTTCAGCATGTTTAAACAGGTATATAGCGATACCGTTTTGCCCGAGCCTGTTGGCCCCGTGACCAACACCAAGCCATAAGGACGGTGAATCGCTTTAAGCAAGGATTCTTTTTGTTCAGGCTCGTAGCCGAGGGCCTCAATGCCAAGTGTCGCGCTAGTGGGATCCAGAATCCGCATGACGATTTTTTCACCATGGATCAGTGGCAACGTGCTCACCCGAAAATCAATGGCGCGGCTTTTACTGATGATCAGCTTCATCCGACCATCTTGCGGGATACGTTTTTCCGAGATATCTAGGTTAGAAATGACTTTAATGCGCGATGCCAGTTTTTCTTTGATCGCCAAGGGCGGTTGCGAGACGTCTCGCAGCACGCCATCGACGCGGTAGCGAATGCGATAAAATTTCTCGTAGGGCTCAAAGTGTAGGTCAGAAGCGCCCATATTGATCGCATCCATCAACACTTTTTGCAAAAACTTCACTACGGGTGCATCGTCTACCTCTTGCGTCGCCTCGAGCTCTTGCTCCTCGCCAGCCTCATCCAACCCAAGATCAAACTCATCGCTGCCCGCATTCAGGCTAGCCATCGTGGTGTCTTTGGATTCGACAATTTTGTCGATCCACTTGCCGAGCTTGTCATCCTCAACCACCACCGGGAACAAGGTCGCGCCCATTTGAAACTGAATCGTATCGAGGGCATGCAGATTGGTCGGGTCAGAGATAGCAATATAGGCCATATTGCTTTTTTGTTGCAGTAGCAATACGCGATGCGATTGCATCAATTTAATATCAATGGTTTTGGCTGGCAGTGAGTCTTGCTCCAGCGCATCGAGGTCAAAGAAAGGAAAACCAAATGCTTCAGCAGCTGTTTGCGCAATATCTCTAGAGGCAATTTTCTTTTGCGCGAGGGTCGTGGCCAAAAAACTGATTTTTAGCGCCTGGGCTTTTTCTTGCAATGCTGCTGCGTCAGCTTCGCTCATCAGCGAAGACTGCACCAGCATGCGCGCCATGCCTCCCAATTTCTTAGAACTTTCCAGTGTTGCCATAAATTTCTTTAAAAGTGAGCCTGTTAAAAACCGTTAATTTTACCTTTAATGCACTGATATAACACTACTTTTCACCGCAGTATACCGGTGCCTGCTGCGAATCAAATCGCTGAAAAGATGCACTCTCATGCAGCATTTATGCAAATATTAAAGTGATTTTTTTAGTTTTTATAGAAGTTACAAAAATAGGCTTGACTTTTAAATTATGCTCACTTATAAATCCTTAAGGCGTTTGGGTTCAGGTTTTTTGTAGCCGTCTTTAAGTAAAGCAAAGCTTGGTTATTGCGACTGGAGTACTTGAGACAAACTTTTGGGGCGCCTCCCTGTTAAGAAAAAGTAAGGAAGTAAAATGGCAACAGGTACCGTAAAGTGGTTTAACGACTCTAAGGGCTTTGGATTCATTACTCCCGATGACGGCGGTGACGATTTGTTCGCGCACTTCTCCGCAATCGTTGAATCTGGTTATAAAAGCTTGAAAGAAGGCCAGCGTGTATCCTTTGATGTGACTGAAGGTCCCAAAGGTAAGCAGGCCTCCAACATACAAAAAGCATAATTTTTGTTTCAGGGGTTCAAAATACAAAACGGCTCGCCAATGCGAGCCGTTTTTTAATGGACGCAAAAAGCGTTAAACGGGTGCCATTTGCTTGATGATTTCGTCACCAAATTCTGCAGTGCTGACCTGTGTAGCGCCTTCCATTTGGCTGCTGAAGTCGCCGGTGACGCGTTTGCTAGCAATGGCTTTGGCTACGCCGTTCAACACTAAATCAGCCGCTTCTGTCCAGCCCATGTGGCGCAACATCATTTCGGCAGACAAAATTAACGAGCTCGGGTTTGCTAAGTTTTTGCCGGCAATTTTAGGTGCTGTGCCGTGGGTTGCCTCAAACATGGCGATGGTGTCGCTCAAGTTAGCGCCTGGTGCAATACCAATACCGCCCACTTGAGCTGCCAGCGCATCGCTCATGTAATCACCGTTGAGGTTGAGTGCAGCCACAACATCGTAATCTTCAGGATGTAACAGAATCTCTTGCAAGAAGGCATCGGCGATACAGTCCTTGATCACGATGCCATTCGGCAGTTTGCACCATGGGCCGCCATCAATCAGTTCAGCGCCAAACTCTTCTTTAGCCAATTGATAACCCCAATCACGGAAACCCCCTTCGGTGAACTTCATGATGTTACCTTTGTGGGTAATCGTCACCGATTTGCGGTTGTTATCGATGGCGTACTGAATCGCTTTGCGGATCAGACGTTTGCTGCCGTCGATGGAGACTGGCTTGATCCCGATGGCAGAGGCCTCAGGGAAGCGAATTTTTTTGCGTACACCCATATCGCTCAAAAAGTTGATTACTTTTTTTACTTCTTCGGTGCCTGCCGCCCATTCAATGCCGGCATAAATGTCTTCTGTGTTTTCGCGGAAGATCACCATATCGGTTTTTTCTGGATGTTTGACCGGGCTAGGCACTCCGGTGAAGTATTGAATTGGTCGTAAGCAAACGTACAAATCCAGCTCTTGACGCAAGGTCACGTTTAACGAACGGATGCCGCCGCCAATGGGCGTTGTGAGTGGCCCTTTGATCGAAATGACGTATTCTTTTAATGCCGCCATGGTTTCGTCCGACAGCCAAGTGTCTTTGTCGTACAGGGTGGTGGATTTCTCACCGGCATACACTTCCATCCAGGAGATCTTGCGTTTGCCAGCGTAGGCTTTTTCCACCGCGCTATCCACCACTTTGATCATGGGTGGCGTGATGTCGATGCCAATCCCATCGCCTTCGATGAAGGGAATAATGGGTTGGTCGGGGACATTTAGGGTATTATCAGCATTGACAATAATTTTGCTGCCAGTGGCTGGCACCTTGATTTTAGACATAGCGCTTTCCATGTTATTACTGTTTAACAAACCTTTTAACGTTGTGTGCCAGTTCACTGCGCATGAAAAGCATGCAACGCTCAAAGACTATATTCCGGTTCCCAACGTCTATGCAGCCGGGCGGTTAGATACTGACTCCGAAGGATTGCTCATTTTAACCGATGATGGTGCATTGCAACATCGTTTAAGTCATCCGAAGCATAAACAAATCAAAACCTATTGGGCACAAGTAGAAGGTGTTCCTACACAAGCAGATTTGATGCCACTGCAACAGGGCGTCAATTTAGGTGACTTTGTGACGCAGCCGGCGCAAGTCAAAATCATGCCTGAACCTGACCATTTGTGGCAACGTGAGCCGCCGATCCGAGACCGCAAACATATCCCGACCACTTGGTTAGAGCTCAAAATTAGTGAAGGCAAGAACCGCCAGGTGCGGCGAATGACGGCCCATGTGGGTTTTCCGACCCTGCGCTTGATCCGTTATGCGATTGGGCCCTACACCTTGGACGGAATCTTGCTTGGGCAATATCAGGCAGTCAGTTTAGTAAGGTAAATCATGAAACCGGTGGTTATTTTCAGGCACGCTTGCTGCGAGGGTGCCGGCTATTTAGGCACTTTTTTAGCGCGGCATGCTATTCCATGGTGCGAGGTGCGTATCGACAAGGGCGAGGCGGTGCCTGAGGGCGTCGAGGCGTTTAGTGGCGTTGTCCTCATGGGCGGCCCAATGAGCGTCAATGATGATTTGCCCTGGATTCCGCCGATATTGCAGCTCATTCGTCAGTCGGTGGATCAAGATGTTCCGCTGCTCGGCCATTGCCTGGGCGGTCAATTGATCAGTAAAGCGCTGGGCGGGGTGGTCAGCAAAAATGCGGTCAAAGAAATTGGTTGGGGCGAAGTGCAGGTGGCTGACCATGCGCTAGCACGTGATTGGTTTGGGGACTTGCAAGGCTTTAATAGTTTTCACTGGCATGGTGAAACGTTCACGGTGCCTGCCGGTGCCACGCATGTCTTGTCCAGTGAACATTGCGCAAATCAGGCTTACGTGATGGGTAAACACATTGGTTTGCAATGCCATATCGAGATGACGCCGAGCATGGTGAAAGTCTGGACCGAGCAATGGAAGCACGACATCGCTGCCTCTGCTACCAGTCCTGCCGTTCAGTCCGCTGAAGTGATGCTTGCAGCGGTTGAAGCCGATTGTGCAACCCTGCATCAAGTGGCGGATAAAGTGTACAGTCGGTGGATCGAAGGGTTAGTCTAAGCCTGCGGCATTATTCATGCGGCGGTACATCAGCTGCTGTCTGTAGTTTATGTATCGCGTATCCCCGTTTTTTAAACCGGTTGTATTGCCAAAGATACTGCACTGGGCACTGCACTACCTGCTGTTCAATGGCTTGGTTTAATAAGCTGGGGCTACTGATATCTTCTACCGGCTTGAGATGAATGTGAAAGCCTGCGCCATTCGCTAGCCGCTCACCAAACGCCATCAGCACCGTCGCGCCAGTTTTGCTGGCCAACTTGCTGGCTAAGCTCATGGTGTAAGCAGGCTTGCCGAAAAAATCCGCCCATTCGCCTTCGCCCTGTCTGGGAATCTGGTCTGGCAAAATGCCGATGGCTTGCCCGGATTTCAATGCAGATAACAGTTTTCTCACCCCGGTTGCATTGGCCGGCGCCATGTCCACCTGCCCCTTTTGTCTGCCTGTCACCACCAGTTCACGCAGCCACTGCAATTTAGGCGGCCGATAAAGCACTGTCATTGGCGCGTGTTCGCCATAATAAATAGAGGTGATTTCAAAGCAACCCAGATGTGGGGTCAAAAAAATCAAGCCTTTACCAGCCCGTTGTGCTTGTGTGACATGTTCCCAGCCATGCACTTGCTTTATCAGCGGCAACAGTTTGCTGCTGGCATTGCCCCAAATATAAAAGGTTTCTAAAATGGCTTTGCCAGCCTCTAATCGACTGTTTTTGACTAACTGTTTGGCTTGTAGCGCATCGCGCGCTAAGCGACTTTGCACGATATTTGCCAGGGCGATGCGATTACTTTTTTGGTCAAAAAGGTAAGACAAGTAGCCTAACAAGACGCCGATGTTGTGTACCCAGGCTAAGGGGAGGCGGGCTATCGCTTTGCAGAAAAACAGGAGCATAAGACTATTTTATAAACGCATTCTGTTAAAATTGGTAATTGATTTGTATGTTAACAAAATGTGGATTAAAAACCCGCGCTTACGCAATTTATTTAAGCACACTATATTTTGAAACACGCCCTAACTTATTATCAAGCACCCGCTGCGCAAGCTATTTTTGAGGTGCATGGCCTAGACACTTTTGAGGCTTGGTGGCTGCGCCAGATTGATTGGTTTGAAGCGCCCAATCAGCGTCGTGGCGGTTGGAGCGGCGTCGGCAAGCTGATATTGCCTAAGGCGGATGGATCCAACTTAGTGTTATTTGTCAAAAAGCAGCAGAATCATGGTCGGCGCACTTGGCGGCATCCTTTCTCTGGTGAGCCGACTTTTAGGCGGGAATTTCACCGCTTGCAGTCCTTAGCCAGCACTGGCGTGCCTGCGCCCAAGGTGATCACATATGCAGAATCGTTGCATGGTGGTGAGCAGCGCGCCATTTTAGTCACTGAAAATCTACAAGATTTTGTCGATCTTGAGCAGTTGCTGCCGCAGGTGATCCCACAGCCGCTCAAGCAGCGCAGAGCGTTACTGCGTGACGTTGCACAGCAAATTCGTCGCTTTCATGATCTGGGTTGGGTACACCGGGCTTTATATCCCAAGCACATCTTTGTCTCTACCTTAGTACATCCGGCCCAAGTGGCCTTGATTGACCTCGAAAAAACCAGAAAAACCAGCTGTCGCTGGCGCAGAGCACAGTTCGATCTGGCTGCTTTGCATCGGCACACAGACGGCTTATCTGCACGTGATCGCCTGTATTTTTTCAAGCAATATTTGCATGCGGATGACACACATGCGTTGCGCTGGTGTGAACGCGCACTGCTAAAAAGCATTGCCAAACGTAGTAAGCGCTAATCAAGTTGAACGGATCTCATGCAACCTCTGCACCCTAAATTCAGTATTGCTATGGTCAACTACAAAACCTTGGAGTTGACCAGAACTACCCTAAATTTTCTCAAGAGCCATCTCGATAGCGGCGCGCTGGATGCCAGCCAAGTGGAGATCTGGGTGGTGGACAATGATTCGGCGGATGACAGTACCGATTATTTGCGCAGTCTTGACTGGATTCATTTGATCGAACGGCCCTCACCGGGCAAAGAGCAGGGCTTTGCGGCACATGGTGAGGGCCTCGACTTGATTCTGGCTGCTACGCAAACAGAATATTTGTTTTTGATGCATACCGATACGTTCATCTATGATGCCCAAATTTTCATTGCGTGTTTGGAACGTATGCAACGCAGGCCCGACATTGCGGCCATTGGTTGTTTGCATCAGCTCAACCGCGGACATGCGCGGCTGTTCTGGCGCGCGTTTACTGGTTTTTTCAAGTATCACAGTCGGCGGCTGAAACAATCGCTTGGTCTACCCGCAAGGCAGGCTAGACCCTATATTGAGCCCTATATTAAAAGTTTTTTTGCCTTGTGGAATGTGGGCTTGATGAAAAAAATGGGCTACCGCTTTTACATGGAGCAGCAAATTCCCGGTTATGTATTGCAAGATAAACTCTCGGCGCAAGGCTATGTGATTGAGCGGATGTCGCCAGCCAAGTTGTTTCGCTATCTGGATCACGTAGAGGCGGGCACGGTAGGGCTGGTCAGCGGTTATACTGCGCAAAACCGGCGTTTGCAGCGCAAACAAGCCATGCTCAAACAATTACAGTCACAGCAGGAATCCACTAAATGACGATGTCAGACGGCGTGTTACCGATCTCTATTGAAAACGGCTTCTCTCTAGATGCGCAACAGGCGAAGGATATTGGGAGTTTGTTATCGGCGGATTACGCCGAGGCGCAGCCTTTTCCACACATTGTCATTGACGATATTTTTCCCAGCGCTTTTACACAATTATTGTTGGATCACTTTCCGCAGGACCCGAAAGTGCATGATAAAGTTTATGAAAAGGGCTATGGCGGCACCCACAAACGCCAGATATCGCCGTATGACTGCGATGAAACCTTACGCGCGGCGTTTGCCTTATTTAATTCTGCGCCCATGTTGCAGTTTATTGAAGCGTTGACTGGGATGAAAGGCTTGCTACCCGACCCCTATTTTGCTGGCGGCGGCCTGCATGAAACCTCCGCTGGAGGTCTATTGGGCATTCATGCTGATTTTCAAGTGAATGAAGCTTTGCAGTTATATCGCCGGGTCAATATGCTGGTGTACTTGAATCAGGACTGGCAAGCCGAATATGGCGGCCATCTGGAGTTATGGGATAGAAACATGCAAGCCCGACAGCAATCTGTCGCCCCATTATTTAACCGCTGTGTCATTTTTAACACTGATGCGGACAGTTTTCATGGTCATCCCGACCCATTGACCACCCCGGATGGCATGACGCGTCGCTCTATCGCGCTGTATTATTACCAAGCATTGCCAATCCCCAATGCGCAGGGGGATTCGCGGCATACCTTGTATGTTGCTAGGCCACAAGATGATGCAGCCACCCAAGCAGAAGTTAAAAAAATGATGAAAAAACGCGATAAGCGTGCGAAGAAGTTGTTCTCTGCGCAAACAAGCGGGTGGCAACGGCTCAAGCATTGGTGGAAGTCCCGTTAATGTCGGTAGTGTCACCGACAGTATTCGCATTGGCCGATTGTGAAGTGGTCGATGCAGCTTCTGAGAGCATTGCGCTGGCAGGGCATTCGCCCCTGACTGCACTTACCGCAGTGCGGGTCTTGCCGCATCGGCGCTGGGTTTTTCGCGCGCAATGGGCAGGTCAGGCCGTCTTTGCCAAAGTATTTTTGGGCGAGCAAGCGCAAAAATACGCCGCACGGGATGCGCAAGGCGCCGGATGGCTGGCGCAAGCGAACATCGCAACGCCGGCTTTACTTTGGCAAGGCCAAACTGAGAATCAGCGCGCTTGTGTGTTGATTTATGCTGCCATTGACTCGGCCCTTGATGCAGGGAGCGGTTATCGCACTTTAGCGCCTGCTGCTCGGCTGCATTTACTCAAACAATTAGTGGTAGCATTGGCGGCACAACATGCCGCTGGCTTGATTCAGACCGATCTGCACCTGAAGAACTTTCTGCTGGCGGATGATCAAGTGTGGTCAATTGATGGCGATGGTATTCAGCGCAAAACGTTGCATAAACGACAGGCCTATCGACAACTGGCCGAACTGATTTCAAAAATAAACGTGCTAGATCAGCATGCTTGGGTAGCGTCACTGCTCGTCACTTACGAGCAAGCGCGTGGCTGGCCGGCCACACTGGCCGCCACGACCTTGTTAACGTGGGCCAAACAGATGAAAGTGCAAGAGGTTGCGCGCTATGTCTCTCACAAAATATTTCGGACCTGCAGTGATGTCACTTGGCAGCAAACCAGCCATAGTGCCCAGGCGATTAGCACTGCGGGCGGGCTTCATGTGACCGATGTGCCTGCGCTCGAAGTGGCGATGCATGTGGGCACCATCCTCAAAGCTGGCAATACCAGCACCGTGACACATACGCAGTTTCAAGACCAGTCCGTGGTGATCAAACGCTACAACATCAAGCATTGGTTGCATGCCCTGAGCCGTGCTTGGCGCCCAAGTCGGGCCGCTGCGTCTTGGCGCAATGCACATCGTCTGCAATATTACGGCATGCTGACTCCCTCGCCATTGTTAATGTTTGAACAGCGCTATGGGGGCATGCGTGGGCGAGCCTATTTCGTGTCTGCTTTTAGCCCCTGGCCCGACGCGCTGACGTTTTTTGCGCAATGCACCGACGGCAGCTTGCGCGATCAGGCCATCCATCAACTGGTGACACTGTGTTATCAGTGGTATCTGCTCAAACTGTCGCACGGCGATCTCAAAGCCAGCAATCTGCAAGTCACCGATCAGGGGCAGATTATGGTAATTGATCTGGACAGTATGCAGCAACATCGCCGCTCGCAAATGGCCGTGCGTGCGCATGCGAAAGACATTCGCCGGCTGCTACAAAATTGGAAAGCGGATACTTCCCTGTATAATGCGCTGGTAAAGTCGTTTAGCCTGATTTATCAGGACCATACGCCACTCAAACTGGCGGGCATTTCCATTTAATCATTTCGCGAGTTTCTGCATGATTGTTTTAGGTTTATCCGGTGCCTTGGGGCATGATGCCTCTGCTGCCATTCTGGTAGATGGCAAGATTGTTGCTGCTGCCGAAGAAGAACGTTTTATTCGTGACAAGCACGCTAAAAATCACTGGCCATACGAGGCAGCCAAATTCTGTCTTGCGCAGGCAGGCATCACGCCGGACCAGGTCGATATTGTGGCTTTTCCTTATGGAGAGATTCCGCTGACCTCTGCGGCACGCTGGCACTATGCCAAGCGCTACTGGTATGCGCCTGACCGGGCGTTGGATGCCATTTTTAACGGGAACCGACGTTTCCGCCGCAACCGTGACAAATCTTTAAAGTTGATGGAAGATCTGGGTCTGAATAAGGCCAGCTACGTGCCTGTTGAGCACCATCTTGCGCACGCCTCCAGCGCATATCACTTGAGCGGATTTAAAGAAAAAACAGCCATTGTCGGTATTGACGGCAAAGGCGAATATGCCACCACATTTTTTGGTTATGGTGAGCACGGCAAGATTCACAAAATAAAAGAATTCTATGACCCAGACTCTTTGGGCGGCTTGTATGGCGCGATCACAGAATTTTTAGGTTTTGAAATGCTCGATGGCGAATTTAAAGTCATGGGCATGGCGCCTTACGGCGATCCAAACAAATACGATTTAAGCCGTCTGGCAAAGTTTGAAAATGGCGAGTTGATCATCAACACCGAGTATGTGAACGTGGTCGGTTTACGTCGCTACAAAGCGCAGGGAAAAGGCTATTACTTCACGCCCAAACTCATTGAATGGTTGGGCCCCAAGCGCGAGGGTGACGAGATTGATGATCCCTACATCCATTATGCAGCCAGCGTGCAAAAGCTGCTCGAAGACCTCGCGCTGCAAATGATTGAGTATTATTTGGGCGATATTATTCGCGAGACGGGCAAAATAGCCATGGCCGGTGGTGTTGCGCTGAATGTAAAACTCAATCAACGCATTATTGCGTTGCCGCATGTGAAAGAACTCTTCGTACAACCGGCTTCTGGCGATAACGGCACCAGCCTGGGTGCAGCGACTTACGCGGCTTATTTGGCAGGTGAAACCATTCAGCCTATGCAACATGCCTATCTTGGCCCGGCTTACAGCAACGAGGCGTGTATCGCTGCATGCGAAGCACATCCAGCCAAACCGGTGTTTACGCGGGTCGAAGACGGTCCGCGTAAGGCTGCTGAACTGCTGGCTGCGGGTCATCCGCTGGCATGGTTTCAAGGGCGGATGGAGTTTGGTCCGCGCTCATTGGGCTGTCGCAGTATTTTGGGGGATCCGAGTTTTCCGGGTGTGGCCGATCGCATCAATGCGCAAATCAAATACCGCGAGCGCTGGCGGCCATTTTGCCCAAGCATGCTCGACCGGGTTGCGGCTGATATTTTGCAAACCGATCATCCTGCGCCTTACATGACGTTCACTTTTGATGTGAATCCGGCTTGGAAAGCCCGTATTCCCGAAGTGGTGCATGAGGATGGCACGGCGCGCGCGCAGGTGGTGACCAAAGCGACGAATCCACGCTATTACGCCTTGATTGAGCACCTTGAGCAATTACGTGGCAATGGCGTGGTGTTGAATACCTCACTCAATCGCCGAGGCGAGCCGATGATTTGCAGCCCAACCGATGCGTTAAACATGTTTTTTGGGTGTGATCTGGAGTATCTGATGCTTGAGGATATTTTGGTCACCAAGCCAGTCGCCGCTTAAATATAATTGCTTCAAAACGGGTGGCGTTAAACGGTATGACTTGATTTAAGTCATTGAATTATTGTTAAAAATGACTTAAACAGGTAATTCAGTTTGACGTCTTGCACCAGTTTGGCGATAATCCATGTCAGGGAGCCTGTTTGGATTCTTATATATTACGACCCTAAACTGTGACTAAATAGCAAGTTCAAAGCAGTTCTTCAGGATAGTTCATCAGGTAGTTAAAACACAGTTGAGCGATAGTCAATGAAACAATCTCACATTGAAGTAACCGAACGTATCATCGAGCGTAGCCGTCCGACCCGCAAGGCGTATTTGCAACGTATTGATGATTACCTGAACCGTGAAAAGGGCCCGGATCGCTTGGGCTGTGCCAACGTGGCACACGCTTTTGCTGCCATGCCGCAAAATGACAAGTTCAAAATTTACGCTGAAAAGCCCACCCACGTCGGTATTGTCACCGCTTACAACGAAATGTTGTCTGCGCATCAGCCTTACGTGAATTATCCCGATATTATTCGTGATGAAGCGCGCAAGCATGGCGCTACCGTGCAGGTGGCCGGCGGCGTACCCGCGATGTGCGATGGCATTACGCAGGGTGAGCCAGGCATGGAATTGAGTCTGTTCAGTCGCGATACCATTGCCATGAGTACCGCGGTGGCATTGTCGCATGACGTGTTTGATGCCGCTTTGTTGCTGGGCGTTTGTGACAAAATTGTGCCTGGCCTGTTGATCGGTGCACTCCATTTTGGTCATTTGCCTTGTGTGTTCGTGCCAGCAGGGCCGATGAGCACCGGTATTGATAACACCTCTAAGTCAAAAGTCCGCGAGAAATATGCGCAAGGGCTGTGTGATCGTGAAGAATTGCTGGCGAGTGAGTCAGCTGCTTATCACGGGGCAGGCACTTGTACATTCTATGGCACGGCCAATAGTAATCAGATGTTGCTCGAAGCGATGGGCCTGCATGTGCCTGGGGCTGCCTTTATCCATCCGCATGATGGTATGCGTGAAGATTTAACCCGCGAGGCGGTGCGTCTGGTGCTGCAAAACGCCAGAAAAGATAAGTTTGTGCCGATTGGCCGTCTGGTGGACGAACACGTGATTGTCAACGCGATGGTGGCCTTGCTGGCCACTGGCGGCTCGACCAATCACCTGATTCATTGGGTCGCGGTTGCGCGGGCAGCCGGTATTGTGATCGACTGGACGGATTTCCATTATCTGGCCAAATCCACCCCGTTGTTGGCGAGTGTTTATCCAAACGGTAAAGCCGATGTCAACGAGTTTCAAGAGGCGGGTGGCCCGGGTTTTGTGATCCGCGAACTCATTGAAGGTGGTTATATGTATCCAGATGTCTTCACTGTCAGTGGTGGTGGCATGCGTGATTATGGTAAAAAGCCTGAGAAAAAAGACGATCAACTGATCTGGTCCGATTATCCTGCCGAGAGCGGTGATGAGACGATTGTGCGCACTGCAGCGCATCCGTTCAATGAGTCGGGTGGTTTGCGTTTGTTAAAAGGCAACCTTGGCCGCAGCGTGATTAAGATTTCTGCAGTGCCTGAGGACCGCCATATCATTGAAGCGCCGGCCATTGTGTTTGATGCGCAAGAAGAGTTACTGGCGGCGTTTGATCGCGGTGAACTCGAAAGAGACTTCATTGCCGTGGTTCGTTTCCAAGGGCCAAAAGCCAACGGTATGCCTGAGTTGCACAAACTCACGCCGCCGCTTGCCGTGCTGCAAAACAAAGGGTTCCGCGTGGCCATCGTTACCGATGGCCGTATGAGTGGCGCTTCTGGCAAAATTCCTGCCGCCATTCATTTAAGCCCTGAAGCCAGCGCGGGCGGTGCGATTTCGAAAATTCGCAATGGCGATATCATTCGTCTCAACGGCACCGTTGGGCAGTTGAATGTCTTGGTGGACGAAGATACCTGGGCGGAGCGTGAAGCCGAAGCACTGAGCGATGCGAAGCGTCATCAAAACTCCCATGGTTTGGGCCGTGAGTTGTTTGGTGGCATGCGCCGCAACGTATTATCAGCCGAAGAGGGTGCAGTGACTTGGTTGTAAATTGCCTCGCAGTTTGTTCAGCGAACAATTGAAAACGCTGCACTGCTAAATCGGCACTAAAAAACAATTTTTTATTTATTTAGGTCAATATTCATCACATGAGTACATTAGAATTAGCTAAACACGGTCCCGTCATTCCGGTGATTGTTATCAACAAAGTGGAGGATGCTGTGCCAATGGCGGAAGCACTCCTTGAGGGCGGCGTCAAAGTGCTAGAAGTCACCTTACGTTCTCCAGTGGCATTGCAAGCAATGGAACAAATCGCCAAACACGTGCCAGACGCGATTTTGGGTTCTGGCACAGTGCGCAATTTGAAAGATGCCAAAGCGTCTAAAGACGTGGGTTGCCAATTTGCAGTGAGCCCTGGCTATACCAGCGAATTGGGTCGTTATGCACGCGAAATTGGTTTGCCCTTGTTGCCAGGGGTGTCTACTGGTTCAGAAATCATGATGGCCAATGCGGATGATTACTACTTTTTGAAACTGTTTCCAGCCGTTGCCGTAGGTGGAATCAATTTATTGAAAGGCTTTGCTGGTCCGTTTGCGGATGTAAAGTTCTGCCCAACAGGTGGCGTGAGTGTTGAAAGCGCACCGCAGTTTTTGGCTTTGCCAAACGTGGTGGTGTGTGGTGGCACATGGTTAACGCCAGCGGATGCAGTGGCCAATAAAGATTGGGCGCACATCACCAAGTTAGCCAAAGAGGCGTCAGCGATTGTAGCGGCTAAATAAGCAATTCGCTGCATCAAATCGTCTATAATGAAGGCTTGTAGTCATACAAGCCTTTTTTATTAAGCCTATGTCCCAGCGCCCAGACCTTTCGCCCTACAAAACCATTGTGCTTGATTGCGATGGGGTTGTTTTGAATAGTAATCAGACCAAGGTCGATGCCTATTACAATACCGCTAAACAGATGGGTGGCACTGACGCACAGGCGCAAGCCTTTGTCGATTACCACCTTAAATTAGGCAGTATCCCGCGTAACGACAAAATCCGCTATTACATCACTGAAATTATTAAACAGCCGCTCACGCCTGACTTGTTTCAGGCGTTTATGGATACGTTTACCGTCATTCTCGATGAGACTTTAATGCAGTGCGAGGTGGCGCCGGCGTTGATGGATTTAAAGCGCGAAACAGCGCAAGCCAAGTGGATGCTGATGTCTGGGGGAGATCAGGCCGAACTGCGGCAGATTCTTCCGCGCCGTGGCCTAGATAATTTGTTTGAATTGGGCATCTATGGTGGCCCCACCAAGAAGAATGCGCATTTGGCAACCATGATTGCGGACGGTACCATTGCTTTTCCAGCGTTGTTTATTGGCGACAGCCGTTTTGATCATCAAGCTTCCACCGGCGCAGGGCTTGATTTCATTTTTGTCGCCGACTGGACAGATATGGCTGACTGGAAAGCTTATTGTAAGAAACACCAAGTCACTGTGTGTCATCATCTTGAATTGCGCCCATACCTTTTCGCTTCAACCTGATTGCCTGCACTGATGAACCCTTCTATCCACGCCAATTTTCGGCTATTTCTGTTACTCACTTTTCTGCATATGTTGTGGATCACCTCGGGCTTCTTTGCCGAGGGTGTCGCGGCGGCTTTATTGACCACCTTAGTATTCTTTTGTTGTTTGATGCGGATTAAGGGGCAGGAGTTTCTCGAAGTGTCGCCCAGACAAATCGTCAAGGTGATGTTCGAGCAACACAATTATCTTATCAAATACCATCAAGTCTCAGGTTGGCTGGATATCATTAAAAACTGGATGACCTTGAAGCGGAAAGTAGTGAGTGCATTGAGAGAAATGCGCCCATTTGTTATGCCTGAAGACCACCGTAATATTATAAGGATGGAGGGTTTATGAGGGCAATGCGGCGTCGGCGTCTGAACCAAGACAAAATAATATGACTTTATTACATTCGTCGTTCTTGAAGTTTGTCGTGTATGGCTTTCATGAAAGAATGGTAAGGGTGGCTATTAATTGAGCGCTTTAGACATTTTTATGCAATTACTATCACCCATCGACGGTAACTTTACATGATTAACTTATGCTCCCAATCACCTTCATTTGTGCATCTTGAGGCGGACTTTAGGCCCAAGCTGACTCATTTTGATGAATGGATGGCCTTGCAAGGTAAGATATTTCGGTCAGTAAAAGATCGACAGACCCATCAGCTCATGCTGGATGGTCAGTCTATTTTTATCAAAAAACATTACGGCGTAGGCTGGGCTGAAATTCTCAAAAACCTATTAAGCCTCAAATGGCCCATATTAGGCGCTCGCAATGAATGGCAAGCCATCAATAAGTTAAACGAAATTGGCATTGCCACGACGCCTTTGCTGGCTTATGGCGAACGTGGCTCAAATCCTGCCCATAGACAGTCCTTTGTGGTGACACGTGACTTGGGCGACATCGTCACACTGGAAACTTTGTGTGCATCTTGGCCGATACGTCAACCGTCGCCAACTTTCAAGCGAAAGCTCATTTTAAAAGTCGCGGAGCTTGCCTATCGCTTTCATGCCAATGGCATGTGGCATCGTGATTTTTATCTCTGCCATTTCGCATTGCAAAGCAGTTCACTGCATACACAGGATCTGCGCTTACACTTAATGGACTTGCATCGCGTTGAAATTTACAATCAGCTACCTATGCGTAGGCGATTGAAAGATCTGGCAGGGCTGTATTTTTCTGCGCTGCACATTGGCCTGACTAGGCGGGATGTACTACGATTTCTTAAGGTCTACTTTCAGATGCCATTGAGGCAGGTATTGAAACAACATTCATTCTTGCAAATGGTCGCTCACCGCGCCAAACAGCTAGATAAAAAGTTCCAGCGCAAATCGCAAGCTGGCGTCGCTATGTGATTACGAATGGAGCGTGATTTTGCAGCCTGAAGTTTCTATACTCATCGTTAATTATCATACAGTGCCAGAATTGAAGCGTTGCCTTCAATCTTTGGCGGCTCAACAGAGCGTGACTCTTGAGGTAATCATTGTTGATAATTCTGTTGATAAAAACGAGCAGAATGAGCTACAGAATCTGTCTGATCGCCATGTTAAATGTCTTTTCAGTGACAAAAACTTAGGTTTTGGCCGGGCCAATAATCTAGCAGCCAGTCATGCGACTGCTGAATTATTGCTGATACTTAATCCTGATACTTATCTGCAGAGTGAGACGCTGCTGAGACGTTATATAGACCGTTTTCAGGCCGGCGGGGAGGCGATGCTCGCGCCATTATTAGTAGAGTCTGAAAAAGGTAAATTGGTGTACCCGCGCTACAGCTATCCTGCACAAAAACTGTGCAAAAAAACTGACTTTTCAATATTGGCAGGAAACGTTGCCTGGGTGTTGGGCGCATGCATGATGATGCGTCGTGATGATTACTTGCGTATTGGTGGTTTTGACAGTGATTACTTTATGTATGGTGAGGATGCTGACATATGTTGGCGTATTCGAGCTGATTTAGGCGCAGTCGGATTTGACGAAACTTTAGCCGTTCATCATGTGGGTGGCGCTAGCGAAAAACTTGCCATCAGCTTAGCGAAATGGATGCGCAAACGGCAGGGGCAGTATTTGTTTTTCAGTAAGCACTATCATGTAACCGATGTGCAACGTATAGCATTGAGGCAACGGGTACGAGCGAGCATGAAGCTTGCCATTAATGCAATATTGAATGCATGTTTAGGTCCATCTAATCAGCGCATAGATGATGATGCGCGTGCAACGGCTACAATTACAGTGACCGCTGAGATGCTTGCGCCAATGATCAAACGCTAGCCTGCAGAGAGTAGCGCAGTCTCTCTCTGATCAGAACTCTACTTCGGCTCTTGTATAATCAAAAAATTTTTAATTTTAATTATTGGCTATTGATTAGCAACCAGTAACCACTCATTTTAGCGAGTAAAAATGTATCTTTCTTTTTTCAAAGACAGAAAAAAATGTCTGCAAGCATGGCCTTATGCAACAGCCTTGATGCTTGCTGCATGGATCATTTATATCCAGCATGGATGGATCAATATTGACTCCATTTTATATTTTGAAATGGCTAGACACATCTCGATGGGCGATTGGCAGTCTGCTTACGCTGTAGAGGGTTTTAGCTGGGGGTTCTATCCTGCATTGATTGCATTGTTTCATTCCATCACAGGGTTAAGCATTCAATATGTAGCCAATCTGTTAAATGTTATATTTTTTATGCTGATAATAAAGGCTACTTTTGGTTTAGTTAAACTCGCCGGTGGGAGTAGAGAAACTCAATTGTGTGCATTTTTCTTGTTGATTGGCGCTAAATATATCGTAGGTGATATCTTGCCGATGGCCATTAGAGATATGGGCTATTGGGCGTTTATGCTTAATGCCATTACCCAGCTCATCCGTTATTTTTTGGTCGGAAAATTCAAACATGCACTCTTTTGGCAGTTGCTGGGTGGTGTTGCTATGTTATTCCGAATTGAAGGGGCGATATATTTACTCTGCATGCCCCTCATTGGTTTCTTATTCAAATCAGACGCTATCAATACCTGGCAAAAGAAATTGGCGCCGTACTCCCTAGTGCTAGGTTGTGTCATCTGTATTTATTTAGCAATTGCTATCACTCAAACAAGTACAGATTCACTTGGAAGATTAAATGAGGTCCTAAGTGGTTTCGACGACATCAAAAGTAACTTTACACATCAACTTTCAGATAGGGCTCGCATCATGGGGGAGTCTGTGATCGGTGAGCCTTTCAAGGAGTATGCATGGTTCACTTATTTGCTGTCTATTTTCGCAATTGTCAGTATTAAATCTTTGACTGTCGGTGGATATGCACCCTTGTTAGTTGTGATGATGAGTCCTAAAAATAGCTACAGGAAATTTAATCCTTTGGTTACTATTGTTTTGGTGTATTTGTTTTTGCTCACTTGGTTGGTTGGTAGTTTGATTGCACTAAAAGTCAATTTACTGTCTACAAGATATGTTGGATTGTCCGGGTTTGCGATGATTGTGATGGCGAGTTTGCCAATTGCACAATTTTTGAAATCTAAACAAACTTTTAAATCGAGATTGCTTACTGGTTTGGTAGTCGTCATTGTTGGATGGGGGCTACTTAGTGGCACCAAGTTTAAAAACGATGAATATTATTATGAGATTGATGCCGCTAATTATGTGACGAGATCTCTCAAAACCGATGAAAAGGTTCTCTACAATAACGCAAGATTGCGTTTTTATGCGCATGCACCCTATGATGGTCGAATTTATGATGAGTGGGCTTACATTCACAATCGCATAGAAGATGGTCGCTTTAGGGAATATCGTTTTATTGTGATTAGTATGCCTGATTTGGCAGATAGCAAGGATAAGTATGACTATTTAATGACACATCTTGATGGTTATGAATTAGATAAGGTTTTTGATGGCTTTAAGAAAAAAAAGCGAGTGTATGTGTTCAAAAAAATAGGGAGCTAACGAGATATGTGGTTTAAGGAACTGTTATCTGCTTATCGCGAAAATAGAAAAGTCAAAAAGCTTCTGAATAAACCCTATCGGTCGCAACAGAGATTTAAAAGGCTTTATCCTCGTTATCAGATTGGTCCACATACATATGGCACGCCATCTGTAAAAAATCCGCATCCTGCTGCCAATCTATCGATCGGCGATTATTGCTCGATAGCCAATAATGTCAAGATTTACCTGGGTGGAATACATAGAACGGACTGGGTGACTAGTTACCCTTTCTCATCATATTTTTCTGAAGCGAATGGCATTCAAGATACTTACCTGACCAAGGGAGATGTTCTTATCGGTAACGATGTCTGGATATGTGCTAATGCAGTCATTTTGTCCGGTGTAACGATAGGGGATGGCGCTGTTGTTGCTAATAGTGCGGTCGTTACTAAAGATGTACCACCTTACGCAGTGGTTGCAGGTAATCCTGCAAAAGTCATTAAGACTCGCTTTGATGAGGCAACCATACAATGGTTGCTCACGGTAAAATGGTGGTCATGGTCTGAAGATGAGGTAAAACGAGTTATACCGTTGCTTTGCAGTCATGATATTGCGGCCTTCAAAGCATATTGCGAGACTAACATTCAGTCCTCTTAAGCCCCTATTTAACCTAAAGTTGTTAGGTTGAAAAATTAATGATTCACTTTTGTCGATATTCACTCTGAAATCATCAGAAAGCGATCTCAGCAGATCATTTTGAGAGATGCAGCTTTATTTCTATCGGCAGCAATTGTTTCATACAATTCAAATGGCCCAAAGGACACACCCGCTCAAAGCAAGGGCTGCATTCGAGCCCAAGGTATTGGATGACCGCCTGCGGATGCATGGGCGGCGTATGTTTGGGATCTGAGGAGCCATAAATGGCAATCAACTTTTTATCGAGCGCTGCTGCGACATGCATGAGGCCAGAGTCGTTGCTGATCACGGTGTGACAGAGCGACATTAAATCAATCGCCTCGCCAAGTTTGGTATTGCCTGCAAGATCTAAGCATTGGTGTTGCGTGTTGTCCTGGATGCTGGCGGTGACCGGTTTGTCCTTCTCGGAGCCAAACAGCCAAACTTGCCAGCCTTGCTGTAGGGCAGCATTGGCAACTTCGGCATAATATTCTGCCGGCCAGCGTTTGGCTTCGCCATATTCAGCGCCCGGACATAGCCCCAATATGGGCTGCGCCGAATGCGCTATATTAAAGGTTGTCAATAAACGATGCGCTTGAGCGGGATCTGTGATTAATGCAGGTTGCGGTAATGAGCTGGGCAGTATCGCTTGTTTGGGTAGGCCTAGTGTGACAAAACGTTCGACGGTTTTTTTTAGTACCGTTTTATTAAGCGGGCGCATGTCGTTGACCAACCCGTAGCGCATTTCACCTTTAAAGCCAGTGCGGACCGGTATTTTTGCGGCCCATGGCAGTATCGCCGATTTAAGACTATTGGTGAGTAAAATGGCTTGGGTAAAGCCTTCGTTTGCCAATGCGCGGCCAAATTTAAAGCGTGCACGCAGTGCTAACTCCCCATGTTTAAATGGCAGGGCGATCGCGTGCGATACCTCCGGCATCCGCGCGAGCAGGGGTAAAGTCCAAGCGGGTGCTGCCACGGTAATTTGGCATTGCGGCTGTACAATTTTAAGCTGTTTGAACAGACTTTGTGCCAACACCATGTCGCCAACCCATGACGGGCCCATCACCAGTATTTTGCTCATGCGTGCATTTTTTTGATTAGATTTGTCGTACTACGACCTTCCACCAGGTCGATCAAGGCAATTTCGCCTCCCCAAGACAACACCTCTTTGCCGCCGACGACCTGCTCAGCGCTGTAGTCACTGCCTTTAGCAATCACATTGGGTTGAATGGCTTGAATCAGGGCCAGCGGCGTATCCTCGTCAAACAAAATCACTGCGTCAATCGACTCTAATGCAGCCAATACGCGCGCGCGGTCCTGCTCGTTGACCACCGGTCGGGTGGGGCCTTTGAGGGCAGACACTGAACGGTCGGTGTTTAAGCCTAAAATCAATTTATCACCGCGCTGTTTGGCGCCTTCGAGATAACTGACATGCCCGGCGTGCAACAAATCAAAGCAACCGTTTGTGAACACAATTTTTTGACCTTGCTGTTTCCAACTGGCGACTTTTTGCATTAAGGCAGGCAGGTCGCTGATTTTATGCGCTTGTTGGCTACCTTGCGCGCTGGCAATCGCATCCATCAAATCGGCTTTGGTGATGGGAACCGTGCCCACTTTGCCCACCACGACGCCCGCAGCAATATTGGCGAGAGACAAACTGTCGAGAGGGCTGAGGCCATGGATCAAGCCCGCCGCTAGGGTCGCGATGACAGTATCCCCAGCGCCTGATACATCGAACACCTGCTTGGCGGTCGCGCCGAGATGCTCGGTATTGTCAGTAATCAGTGTGATGCCTTCTTCTCCGCGTGTCACGGCCAAAAAGTCTAAGGCAAGCCCGGTTTTCAGTGCACTGGCTTTGTCGATGAGTGTGGCATCCGCAGTGTGTGTATCACAGGCTTCGGCCGTTTCTTTTTTGTTGGGCGTGAGCGCGGTTGCACCACGATACTTGTCATAGTTACGCCCTTTGGGATCAACTAGCACCGGGATGTGGTGCTCCCGACCATAATGGATGACGGATTGACACACTTGTTCTGTTAGTAGGCCTTTAGCGTAGTCAGATAAGATTACCAGTGCCGGTTGTTGTTGCAGAGCAGAAGTGATGGCCTGCATGACCTCGCGGATTTCATCGGCAGAGAGCGTGCTGGTGACTTCCTGATCCAGCCGCAGCATTTGTTGATGTCCGCCCAGAATGCGCGTTTTAGCGATGGTCGGTCGGGTCGGGGTGGTAATCATGGCATCGATATCAATGCCATACTCCGACATGGCTGCGGTTAGTCGCTGACCCTCGTGGTCGTGACCGATTAAACCGATCATGCGTGTTTGGATGCCAAGCAAGGCTAGGTTTGCGGCAACGTTGGCAGCACCGCCTGCGCGCTGTTGCTCGGATTTAATAAGCACGACCGGCACTGGCGCCTCTGGAGAAATGCGATTCACTTCTCCCATTAGGTAACGGTCCAGCATGACGTCGCCAATCACCAGTACGTGTTTTTTTTGCTCACCAAAATGGGCCACCACGGCGGCCAGCTGACTATTCAGTAAAGTGCCAGTCATTAGGATTCCAGAATTTCACACAGGCAGTGACCGATAAAAATATGCGCCTCTTGAATGCGGGCAGTCACGCCGGAAGGCACCACGATATTATGCGTGCACAAGGTATTCATTTTGCCACCGCTACCGCCGGTGAGGCCGATGGTCGTCGCGCCAATCTCATTAGCCGTTTCGATGGCACGGACCACATTGGCACTATTGCCACTGGTGGTGAGCCCGATGAGTACATCTTCAGGACGGCACAACGCCTCTACTTGACGCGCAAAAATATAGTCGTAGCCGTAGTCATTGCCTACCGATGTCAGAATAGACGTATCCGTTGTGAGTGCGATAGAGGGCAGGCCTTTGCGCTCTTTTTTAAAACGGCCAACGATTTCTGCTGCAATATGCTGGCTGTCTGCCGCACTGCCCCCATTGCCGCAAAGCAGAATCTTGCCGCCGCGCTGAATACAGTCGCGTAGCAGGTTGCCGACTTCACCGATCTGTGCAAACAGCGGTGTCAACGCCTGAAACATCGCGACGTGCGCTGCATGTTCGCCTTTGAGGTATTCAATATGGTTCATATCGCTCACAATCTTTGCGGAGTTACGCGTAAGGATCATCTTGCAGCAAGTAGTTCTGCACGTAATCTTTCACGCCTTCTTCCAATGTAGTGAAAGGTTTTTTATAGCCAGCTTGACGCAATTTCTGCATTTCTGCTTGGGTAAAGTATTGATATTTGCCTTGTAAGTCTTGCGGCATATCGATGTAGGTGATATTCGGCTCTCGCGCCATACTGGTCATGACGCTGGTCGCAAGATCTTTGAAACTGCGGGCTTGGCCAGTCCCAATATTATAAATTGCACTGGCAACTGGTTTGTTTTTGAGCGCTGCTTCAAGAAAAAAGCCCATGACATCTGCCACATCTTTGACATACACAAAGTCACGCAATTGCATGCCGTCTTCGACACCTGCCTTGGTGCCCTTGAATAAGCGCATGGTGCCGGTTTCGCTAAACTGGTTAAAGGTGTGATAGGCCACGCTGGCCATACGCTCTTTATGGTACTCATTAGGCCCATAAACATTAAAAAACTTGAAACCTGCCCAGGCCGGGGGCGTCACTTGTTTTTGGGCAACTTGCTGTAACACCCATTGATCAAAAAAGTGTTTTGAATAGCCGTAACCGTTGAGTGGCCGCAGTTGGGCAATGCTGGCATCGTCATACCCATGCTCGCCACCACCATATGTGGCCGCAGAGCTGGCGTAAAAGAACGGGACTTCATACTCGGCACACCAGGACCACAAATCCTGCGAGTAGTGCATGTTATCGGCGACCAGCTTATTGAAATCACGCTCAGTGGTGGCGCTGATCGCCCCCATGTGGATCACCGCAGTGATGTCGTCATTGTCTTCTAAAAAGTCGAATAATTGGTCTTTGTCCAGATATTCAGCATAGTGGCGATGCACCAGGTTTTGCCATTGGCTTTCATGCGTGATGCGGTCAACGATCACCAGGTCTTGCCGACCCAGTTTGTTGTTTAAATGCCAAGCCATGATAGAACCTATCATGCCTGCACCACCGGTAATAATGATCATAGCGCGCTGATTAAAACGTTAAAACGCAATTATAACGCGTAATCAGGCTGGTCTAGCACTCGAAGTGCGCAGGTGGCGGTTAACAAGCCCGCCACCGGTTGTGAATGACTATTTCTCAGCACCCATGGCCAGCGCGCGAGCTTTAGAAGCTTCTGCCTCAGTCTCGGCGTGGACGGCATCAAACTCGCGACTGACCCAGCCTTGCAGCTGCGCCAACGCAATACCAGCCATGGCCTCAATCCAAACCGCCTCGCTATTAAGGGCTGGAATATAGTGATACTCCCCACCGCCCACGGATTGGAATAAATGTTTGCCTTCCATTGCAATTTCTTCCAGTGTTTCTAGGCAGTCACTGCTAAAGCCGGGGCAAACCACATCTATGCGTTTGAGTTGCTGTTTGCCTAAAGCATCTAAGATGTTCGCTAGGTAGGGCTGCAGCCACTCTTGGCGGCCAAAGCGGGATTGAAAGGCCACTTGGTATTGTTCTTTGCTTAAGCCTAAAGCCTCCGCCAGTAAACGGCCAGTTTTATGGCATTCACAATGGTAGTGGTCGCCTTTCAGCAGGTGAAATTTAGGCACGCCATGAAAGCTCATGACTAATTTTTCCGGCTGGCCATGTTGCTGCCAATATGCTTTGATGTGGCTTGCAAGTGCTTGAATGTACAGTGGATCGTCGTGGTAATGCTTGATGGTGCGGATGGCAGGCACATTGCGCATTTTTAATAATACGCGCCACACCGCATCTAACGCAGCAGCCGTGCTGCTCGCCGCGTATTGCGGATAAAGCGGAAACACCAGAATACGGTCACATCCTTGTGCTTTGAGTGACTCAATGGCGCTTTTCATGCTGGGGTTGCCGTAGGTCATGCCCAATTCAACCGCGAATGGGCTGGCAATATGTTTCGCCAGCGTTTGTTGTAGTAAGGATTTTTGCTGTTGCGCAAACACCATGAGTGGCGAGCCCTCGGCCGTCCACACGCTGGCGTATTTTTCAGCCGATTTTTTCGGGCGAATCACCAAGATGATGCAGTGCAAAATCCAACACCAAATAAAGCGAGGAATCTCAACGACGCGCCTGTCCATCAGAAATTGCTGCAAGTAAGGTCGCAACGCTTTGGCGGTCGGCGCCTCAGGCGTGCCCAGATTAGCTAACAGAATCCCCACTTTTGATTGGCTGCCGTGGGTGTATGCAGGTTCTGGCTGATAATAGGTCATGCGGGCATTTTAAGCGATTAAAGCCTGTTATGACGCCTGCCAGAGAAAAAAGTGCGACAACCGCTAAACAGGATCAGCGGTTGTTCGGTGACAAAGGCAGTTGAGCGCTATTTTTTATTAATCTGGTTGCCGATCACGCCACCGACGGCTGCACCACCGACCGTGCCTATGGCGCTACCACCTGTTAATACTGCGCCACCAACGGCACCAATCCCAGCGCCGAGCGCGGTACTTTTTCCACGCGTGCTCATCGAGCCACAGGCCGTCAGATTTAAACTGAAAGCCAAGAGTAATGACCAAGCCAAAGATTTGTACAGCGTTGTGTGTGTCGTTTGTTTCATGTTAACCCCTCAACAATTAGATGTAAGGTTATATTGAAGGCATGGCGCTAATCTTAACAGTCAATCAGGGCTGATTGTGTTGTCAGACAACTCTGACAAAGCTTTCTCAGCGTCTGTATCGTCCGAGGCGATGAGGCTAAAGTCAGCCCACTGAGTTGGGAGTAACGTACTAGAGAGGCTATTGGTTAGAGAGCGCGTTGGACAGGAGTTTAGCAGTGATATCGACGATGGGGATAATGCGTTCGTAAGCCATGCGCGTCGGGCCAATCACCCCCAAGGTGCCGACCACTTGCCCATCCACCTCGTAGGGCGAGGTCACCAGACTACATTCGTCCAATGGCAGATAGCCACTTTCGCCGCCAATAAAAATTTGTACGCCTTCTGCGCGCTGACTGTGGTCTAGCAGTTGCATGAGCGCAGTGCGACGCTCAAAAATCTCAAACAGTTTACGCAGGCTGCCGACGTTGGTTGAAAGCTCATCGACTTGCAATAGATTGCGCTCACCGGCAATCACCACCGTCTCTTGCTCTGAAGATTCAGGCTGGCTGGCCGCATCAAGCGCGGCCGACATGAGGCGGTTGATGTCCGCCTGCATTTGCTGCAACTCCTGCTTGAGCTTGGTTTGCACCTCTTCGAGCGACAAGCCCTGGCAATGGCTGTTGAAATAATTGCTGGCAGCCGTCAGTTCGCTGGCAGTGAAAGCTTTATCTGTGAGTAAAATGCGATTTTGTACTTGTCCATCCTCGGTCACCAGAATCACTAGAATTTTCTTATCGTTGAGATGTAAAAATTCGAGATGTTTCAATACGTTACGCGTCCGCTTGGGAATCATCACCAAACCGGCAAACTGAGTCAGCTGCGACAACATATCTGCCGCACTGTTAATCAAGGCTTGTGGGTTGTGGGAGCTTAAGCCGCTTTTTAATTGCGTCATGGCGCGTTGGTCGAGTGGTTGTACCGTCATCAGAGAGTCGACAAACAGGCGATAGCCTTTTTTGGTGGGCACCCTCCCCGCAGAAGTGTGCGGGCTGGTGATAAATCCCAATTGTTCGAGGTCGCTCATCACATTGCGAATCGTTGCCGGACTGACGTCTAAGCCTGAATGTTGTAGCAGGGTGCGTGAGCCGATCGGCTGGCCCTCGCTGATGTAATGTTCCACCAAGGTTTTGAGCAAAATTTGCGCGCGTTTATCCACTTTTAACCACCTGATTGCTGTCTGTGAAATTTTGCATCATTTGACGCTATGATAACAGCCCCTTGCGCTTTTCAGTTCAAGGCTTCTATGCTTTAATGCGCCCATGCAATCTACATTTCGTTCCGTCGCCATTGTTGGAAAATACATGGACGCTATTGCTTTGCAACAAATGCAAAGCGATCTCACGCATTTGGCACGTCATCTATTGTCGCAAGGGTTGCAGGTTTTTGTTGAAGATCAAACAGCGCAGTTTATTAGCCATGAAGGTTTTCAGCTGGCCAGTCTCAACGACATCGGTAGCAAGGTCGATTTGGTCATTGTGATGGGTGGCGATGGCACCATGTTGAGTGTAGGGCGTGCTTTGCGGCATACCGGTGTGCCCTTGATCGGTATTAATCGTGGTCGTTTGGGTTTTTTGACCGACTTGCGTACCGATCAGATGCTGGTTGAAATTGATAAAATCCTTCAGGGTGAATATCAGTTGGAATCCCGTATGTTGCTGCAATCAGTGGTGACGCGCGCAGGCAAACCCATTGAGCAGACCTTTGCCCTGAATGATGTGGTGATTAAGAGTGCATTTCGCTTGATCGAATTAGAAGTGCATGTCGACGGCCAGTTTGTGTCACGCCAACGATCGGATGGCCTGATTTTAACCACGCCAACCGGCACCACTGCTTATGCATTGTCGGCCGGGGGGCCAATCATGCACCCAGATCTGGACGCGATTTCGATTGTTCCTATCAGCCCGCATACGCTGAGCTATCGGCCGATTACGGTGCCCGCCGGCAGCGTGATTGAGGTGATCGTGGTGCATGCGGCAGATGCTCAGATCAGTTATGACGGCCAAGGCCTTTACCCACTGGCGGTGGGAGATCATGTGCGTATTGAGCGCGCCCAGCAAGAAATCCAACTGGTGCATCCGCAAGATTACTGCTATTTTGATATGTTGCGCAATAAACTAAACTGGGGCTAACAGGCCCACGCTACCGACCCATGCTACAAGCCCTTTCTATTCGAGATTTTGTCATTGTTGATGTGCTGGAACTTGAGTTTTCAGCGGGCTACACTGCCTTGACCGGTGAAACTGGTGCAGGCAAGTCGATTCTGATCGATGCCTTATCACTTAGCCTCGGCGCGCGTAATGAGGGAGATGTGACACGCCAGGGCTGCGAAAAAGCCGAAATTGCCACCACCTTTGATATTGCCAATAATCTGGCGGCGCGTGAATGGTTGCAGGCGCAAGAGATGGATGTCGATGATACTTTGATGTTGCGGCGAGTGATTTATGCCGATGGCCGCAGCCGTGCGTTCATCAATGGCGCTACTGCCACTGTCGGCCAACTGCGCGAAATCGGTGAGCATCTGATTGACATTTATAGTCAGAATGCCCATCACTCCTTACTCAAAGTAGCCACCCAGCGCGAGATTCTCGATGCCTATGCACAGGCCACGCCTTCGGTTAAACAGCTGGCCAAGCTTTACAAAGAATGGACACAGTTACATCAGCAACAATTGACCTACGAGAAAAACGCCAGTCAGTTTGCGGATGAACTTGCGGGCTTGCGAGACAGCACGCGCGAATTGAAACAATTGGGGTTTGCTGCGGAAGAGTGGTCGACGTTACAACAGGAACATATTCGGCTGAGCCATGGGGCGAGTTTGCTCACGGGCATGGAAGCCAGCCTGCAGCTGATGAGTGAAGGCGATGAGGTCAATGCGCTGGATTTGTTATCCCAAGCGCAAGCCAAAGTGCTTGAGTTACAGGCGATAGATGCTGGTTTACAGCCGATGGCAGAAACGCTGGATTCAGCGGTAGTGCAACTTGAAGAAGCCAGCCGGGCATTAAATCGTTATTTGCAAAAAAGTGAACTAGACCCCGAAAGGTTAGCCGAGGTCGAAACCCGCATTCAGGCGATTCATAGTGCTGCGCGCAAGTACCGAATCAAGCCAGATGACTTACCAGATTTGTTGTCGACACAACTTGAGCGCATGGCCGAACTCGAAGCGTTTGGTGATGATGGTGTATTGGCCAAGCAAGTCGAGGCGGCTTGGCAAAAGTATCACCAACAAGCCTCTCAGCTTTCTGCGCTCAGACAACAAGCCGCCAAACAGTTGGCTAACACCATTAGCGATCAAATGCAGGCCTTGTCACTAAAAGGCGGGCAATTTGCGGTGGCGCTAACACCTGGTGAGCCGGCAATATATGGTCTTGAGCAGGTGGAGTTTCTCGTCGCTGGTCACGCCGGGGTCGAGCCCCGTGCCCTGAATAAAGTCGCTTCTGGCGGCGAGTTGTCACGTATCAGCCTCGCTTTACAAGTCACGACCGCCTCTTTGGGTACCGTGCCGTGCATGATTTTTGATGAAGTCGATGTGGGCATTGGCGGCGGCGTCGCTGAAGTGGTGGGCCAATTGCTGAGCCAGCTTGGCCAGCACAGGCAGGTGTTGGTGATTACCCATTTGGCGCAAGTGGCGGCGCAAGCGCAACAGCACTGGCAGGTCAGCAAGTCAGAACAGCAGGGCGCGACTTTGAGCCGTATACGCACCTTAAATAGCGATGCGCGTATCGAGGAAGTTGCAAGGATGCTGGGTGGTTTGCAAATTACCGAGGCTACTCGCATGCATGCGCGAGAAATGCTAAAAGTGCCTAGTGTTTAATATCTAACGCCATTGTTCATGGCTGTGGTTTAGCGTATTGCCTAGCAATGGCGCAGCACAAGACGCGCATTCATGCGCGTTTTTTTATGCACGGCAAACAGTGGTTTGCATGTTTTTGTGCAAAATTTTATCTGGGCTAGACGGATTGAATCATGGCCCAACGCGCCAATTTTTCAGCAAATGAGAGGCTTGCATTGGCCGGGCTGGTGGAGGGGAGTACGAGGGTCTGCACTTCGCGGAGGAGTTGGATGTGTTTTTTAAACAACTGCGCGGCGGCTTGACCATTAAAAGCAATCAGTTTGATGCCGGGATGCAATGACAAAAAGTGATTGAGGTCGTTGGCAATCACACTGCGCTGCGCGATGTTGCTGTCTAAACTGCCGACACGCTCCGCGCCATGGCATACATCCCAAATCGCCAATTGATGCTCGCGCACTAGCTGGCAACGTGCTTCATAAGGGGCAGCGGCAGGGATTTGATACAGCTGCTCGAGAATGCGCCAGAAAGCGTTTTGCCGATGCGCGTAGTATTGCTGCTGCGCAAGCGAGGCATTGCCGGGCAATGAGCCCAAAATCAGGATGCGCGCATCTGGCCTGGCAATGGGATCAAAACCGGTCGCAAAGTGATTGGATGCGTGCGTGAGGTCGGGCAAGTGATGGTCAGGTCGCGAGCCAATGTGCATGCGTTTGCATCGGCTCGGCAAAAAGGATTAATCGGTGCAGGGTTGTTTTTTGCACACGCCATAAATGGTGAGCGAGTGGTCTTGCATGGTAAAACCGTATTTTTCTGCGGCTGTTTTTTGTCTTTTTTCGATTTCTTCATCATAAAACTCTTCGACCCGGCCGCATTTGACGCAGACGATGTGGTCGTGATGACTGCCTTCATTCATTTCAAACACCGCTTTGCCACTTTCAAAGTGATGACGCACCAGCAATCCTGCTTGTTCAAACTGCGTTAGCACGCGATATACCGTCGCCAAACCAACATCTTCGCCATTGGTAATCATGACTTTATAAATATCCTCAGCGGATAAGTGACGCTGCTCGCTGTTTTCAAATAGCTCTAGAATTTTTAGGCGCGGAAGTGTTGCCTTCAGGCCTGCATTTTTAAGTTCTTTGGGATCATGCATAGGTTTTGTCCAGTAGGGTTGTCTGTCGTTAAGTTTTGTTGCGGGTTAAGTCGCCTGCCGTATTTGAACGGCGAAACTACGTGGTATATTAGCGATTATTCTCAATAATACCGATTATAAAGTGAATCTAATGCGTAATTCTATCTTATTTGTATTGGCGGTCGCATCTCTGGAGAGTGGATGCGGTGCCAAGCTTCCTTCAGTCAAGCCGTTTAAGATGGAAGTGCAGCAAGGAAATGTCGTCACTTCTAAAATGTTGCTGCAACTGCGTCCAGGCATGACCCGCTCGCAAGTGCGGTACATCATGGGCACGCCGCTGATTGTGGATAGTTTCCGTGATAACCGCTGGGACTACTTCTATGAATTAAGAAAGCAAGGGACTGTGGTCGAAAAGCGCCGGGTGATTCTTGATTTCGATAAAGATAGTCTGGTCTCGGTGCGGGGGGATGTCATTCCGTCAGCCGAAAACCCTGATATTAAAACCATTGCCGAGGTCCCGCAGAAAAAATTGGATGCCGACAACGATCAGGCATGGACAGACAAGCTCAAGTTCTGGAAAGCAGATGACGCAGCGGCAAAAACACCCCCGCCTGCAAATGCTCCCGTTGAGGGCGCAAAGGCAGCAGCGGCAGCTGAGTCAGTTGCCCCCAACGAGTCACCAGCGCCAGCGCAGCTTGCCAGCAAGGTCGAAGGCAACGCTGAGCCCTCCGCCGCAGCGACTGCTCAGCCGGTAACAGAAAAAGAAATGGCCGCGCAAATTGCCGATAGTGTGGAGCCACCGGCCGCATTTGCGCAAGAAGCCGCTGCGGTGCCTACAACCATGGCAGAAACTGCGGTGGTGTTGCCGCCGGCTGGCAGTGTCGCGCCTGCAGCAAGCAAGGCCATTGTGGCGCCTGCGGTGGCGGCTACCGCTGCTGTTGCTACTGCGAAAGCCGCATCGGCAAAGCCTGTGGTGCCTAAAACTGTGAAACAAAAATCAGTGGCTGCGGCAAAAGTGGCTCCTGCCCCGGTAGTGGCATCCAAGCCAGCAGAGATGGCTACGGTTGCAGAGGATGAGGTAATTCCACATATCCCTGAAGGGGAATATGTGGCGCCTGTTGTGCCTAGCGAGCAAGACATGGTCAAAGGCAACATGGCGGAGGCAAATGCGCCGACCACAGAGGCAGAGGCGCATCAAGTGACTGAAAAAGGCGTGGCGCCAAAAGCAAGTGAAGCGACCCAAGCCCCGCCCACTTTTGTGGCGGAACAATTGCCTGAGCCTGCGCCGGAAGTTGAACCAGTGTTACCGCCACCAGTGAAAGCCACGGCTGCACCGGTTGCAGCGGCTTCATCAGCGGCACTGATGCCAGACGCGGCACCACCAGTGGGGGATACTGAAATCAAACAATCGGTGTCCGCTTGGGCACAAGCATGGCGCGCAAAGGATGTTAAAAATTACTTGGCGGCCTATGCAGACGACTTCGCACCAGAAGGTGGGCTGAATCGAAAAGCTTGGGAGGCGCAACGAAAACAACGTTTATCCGCGGCCTCAGGGGACATCACACTGGTATTGAATAACCTACAAATTGTGCGGGATGGTGCCCTGGCTTCTGTTGAGTTTGAGCAGAAGTATGCCAACAAAGCCTACAAAGACGCCGCCAATAAAACACTGACCATGCGTTATGAGGGTACGCAGAAGCGCTGGTTGATTACGCGTGAGCAAGTCACATCCTCAGCACCACAGACGCCTGTGGCTGCAGCGCCTACGGTATCGAGTGACTCAGTGGCGGCTGCATCCTCGCCCGAAGCCAATCCATCCGTTGCGGTTGGGACAGAATCGGCAGTCAATGCGGCTGTTCAAGCTTGGGCGCAAGCTTGGCGCAGTAAAAACATCAGTGCTTACTTGGCGGCTTATGCAACTGAGTTTGTGCCAGAAGGCTTATCCAGCCGGAGCGCTTGGGAGTCACAGCGCAAAAAACGTCTGTCTCCGCAGCAGGGTAAAATTACGCTGGCGCTTGCAGATATGCATGTAGTGCAAGAGGGGGAATCCGCTGTGGTCACCTTCATGCAAAGCTACGCCTCTAAAGCTTATCGTGACCAGACAGCTAAACGACTTGAAATGAAATTAGATGCTGCGAGCCAGCGTTGGCTGATCGTGCGTGAGACTACCGTTTCAGGGGTTGATGCCTCATCTAATCAGCAGGTGACCGCGCCCGAAGGTAGTGCAGAGCATCTGGATGGTGTGTTGGAACAAATTGGCTTTTAATGCCCTTTAAATTGAGAATTGATTGAGCGATTAATGTTGAAAGTAGTGATTGCCGGTGTGTCCGGTCGTATGGGTCATGCCCTGCTAGAAGGTGTTTTTTCAGATAACAGCTTGCAGTTACACGCGGCTTTAGATCGCCCTGAAAGCGCGATGATCGGCCGTGATGCGGGCGAGCAGTTTGGCAAGCAGACCGGTGTGAAAATTAGTGCCGATGTCGTGGCTGCCTTGCAAGGTGCGGATGTCTTGGTGGATTTTACTCGTCCAGAACCTAGTATGCAGTATTTGCAGGCTTGCCAAGCAGCCAAGGTCAGTTTGGTCATTGGCACCACCGGATTTAGTGACGCAGAAAAAGCAACCATCGCCCAGGCCGCGCAAGAAATATCCATCGTATTTGCGCCGAACATGAGTGTTGGGGTGACCCTACTGATCAATTTGGTCGAACAGGCCGCGCGTGTACTTAATCAAGGGTACGATATTGAAGTGGTCGAAATGCATCATCGTCATAAGGTGGATGCGCCCTCCGGCACAGCCTTGCGCCTAGGGGAGGCCGCTGCCAAAGGCATTGAAAAGTCACTCAATGAGTGTGCTGTGTATGCGCGAGAGGGCGTCACTGGCGAGCGTGAGGCGGGCACAATAGGCTTTGCTACCATGCGTGGCGGCGATGTGGTTGGCGATCATACGGTGGTGTTGGCCGGCATCGGCGAGCGCGTTGAATTGACCCATAAAGCGTCGAGCCGCGCCACATTTGCGCAAGGCGCGTTGCGCGCAGCCAAGTTCTTGGCCGACAAGCCACAAGGCTTATTTGATATGCGCGATGTGTTGGGGTTTGATAAAACCTGAGGTTAGGCGCATCCTCGCGTGCCGCATTCAGTGCGCGAGCCAATCAAATTCTTATGCTTGCTTGCCCTTGAGTGGGTACATAATTTGCGCTATAATGCTGCAATTCTGAACGGGAAGAGTCCAAAAAGCTTTTCCCGTTTTGCACATCTATTCACCGCAGCTTGAACCTTAGTTTCTGGCGATGCGATGAACCCTCTAAAAGATGTGTTTCGTATCAAACTTAAGGAGCTAAAGGTGTCGAAAACAATTCCAGCGATTTTAGTGTTAGCAGATGGAACTGTTTTTAAGGGCATTAGCATTGGCGCTTCGGGTCATACTATCGGTGAAGTGGTGTTTAACACTTCCATCACCGGATATCAGGAAATTCTTACCGATCCTTCCTATACCGAACAAATTGTGACACTGACTTATCCGCATATTGGTAACTATGGTACCAATAGTGAGGATGTCGAGTCAGGCAAAGTCTATGCTGCGGGTCTGATTATTCGTGACTTGCCCTTATTGGAAAGCAATTTCCGCAGTGAACAAAATCTCTCAGATTATCTTAAAGCCAATCTTGTGGTAGCGATTGCCGACATTGATACACGCAAATTAACACGTATTTTGCGTGAAAAAGGCGCACAGGCTGGCTGTATCATGGCGGGCGAAAATGTCGATGAAGTGCAAGCGTTGGCGTTGGCCAATGGTTTTCCTGGCTTGGCAGGCATGGATCTCGCCAAGGTAGTGAGCTGCAGTCAGCCCTATGAATTTACTGAGGCCGAATGGCAGTTAGGTAAGGGTTTCAGCAAATCGGCTGCGGCAAAGTTTCATGTGGTGGCGTTTGACTATGGTGTAAAACGCAATATTCTGCGCATGCTGGTGTCGCGTGGCTGCAAAGTCACTGTCCTGCCTGCTCAGTCAACTGCGGAGCAAGCGTTGGCATACAAGCCAGATGGTATTTTCTTGTCAAACGGCCCTGGAGACCCTGAGCCTTGTGACTATGCGATTAGCGCAATTAAAACCTTGGTAGAGACTGGTGTGCCTACGTTTGGTATTTGCCTCGGCCATCAATTGTTGGCATTGGCTAGCGGTGCTAAAACACTCAAAATGAAATTCGGGCATCATGGCGCCAACCACCCAGTACAAGATGTAGAAAGCAAAAGGGTGTATATCACCAGCCAAAACCACGGTTTTGCCGCTGATCCGACCACACTGCCAGCCAACCTCAAGGTGACGCATGTGTCATTGTTTGATGGCAGCCTGCAAGGCATTGCGCGTACCGACAAACCTGCATTCAGCTTTCAAGGCCACCCAGAGGCCAGCCCGGGTCCGCAAGAAATGAGCGTGTTATTTGACCGCTTTATCCAGTTAATGCAAGAAAGAAAGTCCAGCTAATGGCAAAAAGAACTGACATTAAAAGTATTTTGATTATCGGTGCCGGTCCAATCGTGATTGGGCAGGCCTGTGAGTTCGATTATTCCGGCGCTCAAGCTTGCAAGGCACTGCGTGAAGAAGGTTATCGCGTCATTTTGGTGAACTCCAATCCGGCCACCATCATGACCGATCCAGAAATGGCCGATGCGACTTATATTGAGCCCATTACCTGGCAAATTGTAGAAAAAATTATTGAAAAAGAACGTCCAGATGCGTTGTTGCCGACCATGGGCGGCCAAACTGCACTCAACTGTGCGTTGGATCTAGACAAGCATGGCGTATTGCAAAAATACAACGTCGAGTTGATCGGTGCTTCAAAAGAAGCCATCGACAAAGCCGAAGATCGTCAGAAGTTTAAAGAAGCCATGACCAAGATTGGCTTAGGCTCTGCGCGCTCTGCGATTGCTCACAGCCTCGAAGAGGCCTTGCAAGTGCAAGCCACGATTGGTTATCCCGCCATTATTCGCCCCTCTTTTACCATGGGTGGCAGTGGCGGTGGCATTGCTTACAACCGTGAGGAATTTATCGCGATTTGCGAGCGTGGCCTAGATGCCTCACCGACCAACGAGTTGCTGATTGAGGAATCCTTGCTCGGTTGGAAAGAATACGAGATGGAAGTAGTCCGCGACAAAGCAGACAACTGCATCATTATTTGCTCTATTGAAAACTTAGACCCAATGGGCGTGCATACGGGTGACAGCATTACGGTGGCGCCTGCACAAACGCTGAGCGACAAAGAATATCAAATCATGCGTAATGCCTCACTGGCAGTATTGCGTGAGATCGGCGTGGATACCGGGGGGTCTAACGTTCAGTTTGCCATCAATCCTGACGATGGCCGTATGATCGTGATTGAAATGAACCCGCGCGTATCACGCTCGTCAGCACTGGCATCAAAAGCGACTGGCTTCCCGATCGCCAAGGTGGCCGCCAAATTGGCAGTGGGTTTTACCTTGGACGAATTACGGAATGAGATTACCGGCGGTCAAACCCCGGCCTCATTTGAACCCTCGATAGACTACGTCGTCACCAAAGTGCCTCGTTTTGCCTTCGAAAAATTTCCACAGGCAGATAGTCGCTTAACCACACAGATGAAATCGGTGGGCGAAGTGATGGCCATGGGGCGCAGTTTTCAAGAGTCTTTCCAGAAAGCTTTGCGCGGCCTCGAAGTCGGCGTGGATGGTTTGGACTCCTTGACGGATGACAAAGACCGCATCGTCAAAGAAATGGGTGAAGCTGGTCCAGAGCGTATTTGGTACGTGGCGGATGCGTTCCGTCTGGGCATGGGCGTCAATGAAGTATTCGAGATCACAAAAATTGACCGTTGGTTCTTGGTGCAGATCGAGGAAATCATCAAGCTCGAGCAATCTCTGGTGGGCAAACATATTGCTGACTTGAGCAAAGAAACTGTGTTCAGACTCAAACGTAAAGGGTTTTCTGACCGTCGTCTGGCTAAATTACTCAATACCGACCAGCATGCGGTGCGTGCTTTCCGTCAAGCATTGAACGTACGCCCAGTCTACAAGCGCGTTGATACCTGTGCCGCTGAATTTGCGACCAACACGGCCTACATGTACTCCACCTATGAAGAAGAGTGCGAATCGAAGCCAAGCAACCGTAAAAAAATTATGGTGCTTGGGGGCGGCCCTAACCGCATCGGTCAAGGCATTGAATTTGATTATTGCTGTGTCCATGCTGCTTTTGCAATGCGTGAGGATGGTTACGAGACCATTATGGTTAACTGTAACCCTGAGACCGTGTCCACCGATTACGACACCTCCGATCGTCTCTACTTCGAACCAGTCACGCTTGAAGATGTACTAGAAATCGTTAATCTCGAAAAACCTGTTGGCGTGATTGTGCAGTATGGCGGCCAAACGCCTCTCAAGTTAGCCCGTGATCTGGAAAAAGCGGGTGTGCCTATTATCGGTACCACCCCAGATGCGATTGACCGTGCTGAAGATCGGGAGCGCTTTCAGCAAATGCTGCATACGCTCAATTTGAAACAGCCACCTAACCGCACTGCACGCGCCCCAGAAGAGGCCATCCGTCTGGCGTTGGAAATCGGCTACCCATTAGTGGTGCGTCCTTCTTACGTGCTGGGTGGTCGTGCGATGGAAATCGTGCATGAACAAAGCCAGCTTGAACGCTACATGCGTGAAGCGGTGAAAGTGTCTAACGAATCCCCCGTTTTGTTGGATCGTTTCTTGAATGATGCAATCGAGGTCGATGTGGATGCCTTGAGTGACGGCGAAGATGTATTGATCGGCGGCATTATGCAACACGTTGAACAAGCAGGCGTGCACTCTGGCGACTCAGCTTGCTCGTTACCGCCATATAGCCTCAGTGATAGCTTGCAGGACGAGTTGCGCAAGCAGACCGTCCAAATGGCGAAAGCGTTGGGCGTGAAAGGCCTGATGAATGTGCAGTTTGCCGTGCAGAATACCGAGCAGGGCGAAGTGGTGTATGTGCTCGAAGTCAACCCGCGTGCCTCGCGTACCGTGCCGTTTGTTTCTAAGGCTTGTGGGTTACAACTGGCCAAAATTGCAGCACGTTGCATGGCAGGTCAAAGCCTGAAATCGCAAGGCGTGACCAAAGAAGTGATTCCTCCTTACTTCTCGGTGAAAGAAGCTGTGTTTCCTTTCATCAAGTTCCCTGGCGTGGATACTATTCTTGGCCCAGAGATGAAATCTACCGGCGAAGTGATGGGGGTAGGTGATACGTTTGCTGAGGCCTTTGTGAAATCACAATTGGGTGCTTCGGTGAAGATGCCTACCGGTGGCAAGGCATTTATCAGTGTGCGCAATGAAGATCACGCGAAAGTGATCGACATTGCCAATGATCTGGTGAAACTGGGCTTCACGCTAGTAGCGACCAAGGGCACTGCACGTGCATTGGCAGAGCAAGGTCTAGACGTATCGCCAGTGAACAAGGTGGCAGAAGGTAGACCACATATTGTCGATATGATCAAAAACAATGAGATCAGCCTGATTGTCAATGTGACTGAGGACAAAAAAGCCATTACGGACTCATACGAAATCCGTCGCAGCGCCTTGCAAAACAAGGTCACCTATTACACCACTTTGGCTGGTGCGCGTGCGGCCTGTATTGGGATGTCACAGAGTAAGGACATGAGCGTGTACTCCGTGCAAGACTTGCACAAACGCCTTGGTTAACTTACACTGGAACAAATTGCTTTAGGCATTATCCATTACTGAAATAAGCCACGCTCGTTTGGGTGTGGTTTATTTTTTTATAGTTATTTTTTTGAAGGTATTTCACATGGCAGTACATCAAATTCCTGTGACCGTGCTTGGCGCAGAATTGCTCAAGGAAGAATTACAACGTTTGCGTGCGGTCGACAGACCAAATATTATTCAGGCCATTGCCGAAGCGCGCGCGCAGGGTGATTTGTCAGAGAATGCCGAATACGAGTCAGCGAAAGAGCGCCAGAGCTTTATCGAGGGTCGTATCTCTGAGCTTGAAGCGAAGCTGTCAAACCTGCAAATTATTGATCCAACCACATTAAATGCGGAGGGTCGTGTGGTGTTTGGTGCCACCGTCCGTTTTGAGGACTTAGATTCAGGCGAGCCTAAAACCTATCAGATCGTCGGTGAAGATGAAGCCGATATCAAAAACGGAAAAATTTCGGTGAGCTCGCCGATTGCACGCGGCCTGATTGGTAAATCAGAGGGTGAAGTGGTTGAAGTGCAATCGCCCGGTGGCGTGAAAGAGTACGAAATTATCGAAGTACTCTACATTTAGGAGTGCATGCCCATGGCCAAGCAATCAGGACTCACCGTTTGGATTAATCCTGTGTTAGTGACACTCTGGGTTGGGGCGTTATGGATGACTGCCTTAACCGCTAGTGTGTTGTTTCAGACCATCCCTGATCGCCAATTGGCTGGCCAGGTGGCAGGGCGCCTGTTTACGATTGTGAGTTATATCGGTCTCGCAAGTGGTTTGTGGTTACTGTTGCAACGATTGGCTGGTGAGGGGTTGTCAGCCTTCAAGCAAGGTTTGTTTTGGGTGGTATTTTTTATGTGGATATTAGTCCTCATTGGTGAGTTCGGTATTCAACCGTTGCTTGCGCAGTTAAAAGCCAGTGCCCTACCAAATGATGTGATGCAAAGTGTGTTTGCTAGCCGGTTTAAAACATGGCACGGTATTGCCAGTATTGCTTACTTGATCGAGTGTTTGCTTGGGCTGTGGTTGGTGATTAAATCCAGTTAGGCCCAAATAAAAAACGCGCTTTAAATAGCGCGTTTTTTGTTGTCACGGCTGGATTACAGCTTTGGAATGACAATCTTGGCTGAAGCTTTCACCATGTCACTGGCGCGATAAAACACTAATTGTTTGCCAATGTGGTGGACAGCCACTGCGTTGGCTTTTTCTGCAATCTCAGTCAGCAGTGATTTGCGCAACTCGCGGTCGTCACCAGCCACTTGCACTTTAATCAGTTCGTGTGCATTAAGACTTACATCAATTTCTTTTAAAACGGCGTCGGTCAGCCCATTATTGCCTATCATGACAACCGGGTTTAAAGTGTGTGCCAGGCCACGTAAATAAGCGATTTGTTTGCTGTTTAATTGCATGCAAAAATTTCCTTGAAAACAATCAGTATTTTAGCATGAAGCAGGAATTCCCCCTATGAAACCCTCCAAAACCAGCAAAGCTTGGATGCAGGAACACTTGAATGATCCGTTCGTAAAACAGGCCCAAAAAGACGGTTACCGTGCGCGGGCAGCTTATAAACTGCTGGAGATTGACGATAAAGATAAATTGATCAAGCCCGGCATGACGGTGGTTGATCTTGGTTCAACACCAGGCAGTTGGTCGCAAGTGGCGGTGCAGCGCATCAAGGGGCAGGGGCGAGTCATCGCCCTCGACATACTGGAGATGCATCCGATTCCGGGGGTGGAATTTATTTGTGGTGACTTTCGCGAAGAGACCGTTCTCAAGCAACTCGAAGCCACGCTTAATCATAAGTTAGTAGACCTGGTCATTGCCGACATGGCTCCGAATATGAGTGGTCTAAAAGATGTAGATCAAGCAGGCGCAACTTACTTAACCGAGCTCGCACTGGATTTTTGTCAACAATGGTTGAAACCCGGCGGTAATATTCTGGTCAAAGTTTTTATTGGGAGTGGGTTTGACGACATTGTGAAGCAAATGCGCGACCAATTTGAAAAAGTGGTGACCCGTAAACCTAAAGCTTCACGTGACCGTAGTAGCGAAGTATATTTATTGGGCTTACAGCGTAAAGCTTGAATTGCCATGGTTTTTTGCCTCTAGTTTCGTCGCCCATACAAAAATTTGGGTATACAATGGCATTAAAGGCTTGAAAATTTAGGTTTTGCCTCCATAGTTCCAGTTAGGGATCTCCCTGCCTTTCGATTTTAAAATTAAGGAACCACCTTGAATAATCTATTGAAAAATATTGCGATTTGGGTAGCGATCGCTTTGTTGCTGATGACGGTATTTAACCAATTCAGCGGCACCGCCAGAAGTGGTGGTCAAGTGGTTTATTCTCAGTTCATGCAAGAGGTGAGAGATGGCCGCGTTGCAAAAGTGCAAATCGATGGTCGCTCACTGCACGTGACCACCAACGAGGGCAAAAACTACGACACCTTCACGCCATCTGATCCATGGATGGTGTCAGATCTTCTGAAAAATAATGTGATCGTTGAGGCTAAACCGGAAGAGCATGAGTCTGTCCTCATGAGTATCTTCGTGTCTTGGTTCCCAATGGTTCTGTTGATCGGTGTTTGGATTTTCTTCATGCGCCAGATGCAAGGTGGCGGCAAGGGCGGCGGTCCGTTCTCATTCGGCAAAAGTAAAGCCCGTCAATTGGACGAATCCAACAACAGCACGACCTTTGCTGATGTAGCTGGTTGCGACGAAGCCAAAGAAGAAGTGTCTGAGCTGGTGGACTTCTTGAAAGATCCAACAAAGTTTCAGAAGCTAGGCGGGCGTATCCCTCGGGGCGTGTTGATGGTGGGCCCACCTGGGACTGGTAAAACGTTGTTGGCTCGTGCCATCGCTGGCGAAGCCAAAGTGCCTTTCTTCAGTATTTCAGGATCTGACTTTGTTGAAATGTTTGTTGGGGTAGGTGCGGCGCGTGTGCGTGACATGTTTGAAACCGCTAAGAAAAACTCTCCTTGTATCATTTTCATTGACGAAATTGATGCAGTTGGCCGCCATCGTGGCGCCGGTACTGGCGGCGGTAATGATGAGCGCGAGCAAACCTTGAACCAAATGCTGGTTGAGATGGACGGTTTTGAGGCAAACTCCGGCGTGATTGTGATTGCTGCCACGAACCGTGCAGATGTATTGGATAAAGCTTTACTGCGTCCAGGCCGTTTTGACCGTCAGGTGATGGTTGGCTTGCCAGATATTAAAGGCCGTGAGCAAATCTTGAATGTGCATATGCGCAAAGTGCCGATTGACCCAGATGTGAGAGCGGACATTCTAGCGCGTGGTACGCCTGGTTTCAGCGGTGCCGATCTCGCGAACTTGGTAAACGAATCCGCCTTATTTGCAGCACGCCGCAATAAACGCACTGTTGATATGCAAGATTTTGAGGATGCTAAGGACAAGATTTTTATGGGTCCTGAGCGTAAATCAATGGTGATGCGCGAAGAGGAAAGACTGAATACGGCTTACCATGAGTCTGGACATGCGGTGGTGGCTAAACTGCTACCCAAAGCGGATCCTGTACACAAAGTGACTATTATGCCGCGCGGCTGGGCTTTGGGTTTGACCTGGCAGTTGCCGGAACATGACCGCATCAGTAACTACAAAGACAAGATGTTAGAAGATATTTCTATTCTGTTTGGCGGCCGTATTGCTGAAGAAATTTTCATGCATCAAATGTCTACCGGGGCTTCTAATGACTTTGAACGCGCCACCAAAATGGCACGTGACATGGTGACTAAATATGGCATGTCCGATAGTCTGGGCACCATGGTGTATGCTGGTAGTGAGCAAGATTCATGGATGGGTAGCATGTCTTCCCGCACAGTGTCTGAAGCCACTCAACAAAAAGTGGATGCAGAAATCCGCCGTATCTTGGATGAGCAGTATAGTCTTGCCCGCAAATTGCTTGAAGACAATCGCGATAAAGTCGAGGCCATGACCAAAGCGTTAATGGAAATGGAAACCATCGATGCGGATCAAATCAATGACATTATGGCGGGCTTGCCAGTGCGGGCGCCAAAACCAAAAAATGGTCCAGTGGTGAGCTCTGGTGGCAGTGGTACAGGCCCGATTGTGAATCCTGCGCCTCAACCAACGGCAAAAGGTGATGAGACTGAAAGTAATGCTTAAGGTATAAAAGCGGGTGTTTTACACCCCCGCTTTCAGTTAAAATAACAAGGCTGGCATTTGCCAGCCTTTGTTTTTTTGGACATACAATGACCTATGCTGTTTGAATGCGGACATTTCAGCCTGCAGTTTGATTCCCCCAAAGTCATGGGCATACTCAATGTGACGCCTGATTCCTTCTCGGATGGTGGTCAGTTTGCGCAACAGGAGGCTGCGGTCGCGCAGGCACTGTTGTTGATTGAGCAAGGGGCAGCGATTTTGGACATTGGTGGTGAATCGACGCGACCTAACGCGCAGCCGGTTCCACTTGACGAAGAGTTGCAACGCGTCATCCCCGTGATCGAGGCATTAGTCGCACGAGACATTCCCGTGCCGATTTCAATTGATACCTACAAACCTGAAGTGATGCGCGCGGCGATCGCTGCGGGTGCGAGCATGGTGAACGATGTCCGTGGCTTGCAAACGCCGGGGGCGTTGGAGGTGGTTGCGGGTAGTCAGGTGGGTGTATGCATCATGCATATGCAAGGCACGCCACAAACCATGCAACTTGATCCGCACTATACCGATGTAGTAGCCGAGGTAAAACAGTTTTTAAGCAACCAGCGCGACGCCTGTCTGGCGGCCGGGATTGCACCATCACGTATCATGTTTGACCCTGGCTTTGGTTTTGGTAAAACGCGTAGCCATAATATTGCCTTGGTGAAAGCCTTACCGGAACTGGTAGCATTAAATTGCCCTTTGCTAGTGGGCTTGTCTCGAAAATCCGTGTTGGGGCAAATGACCGGCAATGATGTGGATGCGCGCTTGCATGCCAGCGTGGCGGCTGCGGTCATCAGTGCCATGCATGGCGCCCACCTGTTGCGGGTACATGATGTTAAAGCGACGGTCGAAGCCCTCAAAGTAGTGGCTGCATTAAAATAAATTCAGGCAAAAGCCCTAAGGATAATCGTAATGAGTAAACAATATTTTGGTACCGATGGCATTCGTGGACGCGTGGGGGAGTCGGTGATCACGCCAGAGTTTGTCATGAAGCTTGGCTACGCTGCTGGACGTGTGTTAGCGAATCATGAGCATTTGCCGATGGGAAAGCGTCCCACGGTGTTGATTGGCAAAGATACGCGTATTTCGGGCTATATGCTCGAAGCTTCATTGGAGGCGGGCTTATCTGCCGCTGGCGTGGATGTGTTACTCACCGGCCCCATGCCGACCCCTGCCGTGGCTTATTTGACGCGGGCGCTGCGGGCGCAGGCGGGCATTGTGATTTCGGCCTCACACAATCCTTACGATGACAATGGCATTAAGTTTTTTTCGGCACAAGGGACAAAGCTGCCGGATGACATCGAATACGCGATCGAGGCTGAATTAGCCAAGCCCATGCAGGTGATGGCCTCTGCGCACTTGGGTAAGGCAAAACGGGTGGATGACGCGGCGGGCCGTTACGTCGAGTTCTGTAAAAGTACTTTTCCGAATCATCTCGATTTGCGTGGGCTTAAAATTGTTCTCGATTGTGCGCATGGCGCCACTTACCATGTGGCCCCGCCGGTGTTTCACGAGTTAGGCGCTGAGGTGATTGCCATTGGCAATCAGCCGGACGGGTTGAATATCAACGAAAATGTGGGCTCAACGCATCCACAAGCGCTGCAACAAGCCGTGGTTGCGCATCATGCAGACTTAGGGATTGCCTTCGATGGTGACGGCGACCGGGTGATGATGGTGGACGGTGCCGGTCAGCTGCTCGACGGCGATCAGTTACTGTATATCATTGCCATGGGGTTGTATGCCAAAGGGAAACTCAAAGGCGGTGTGGCGGGCACGCTGATGACCAATTTGGCACTCGAGCATGCCTTACAAAAGCACCAGATTCCCTTTGGTCGTGCCAAGGTGGGTGACCGTTATGTGTTGGAGCTGTTACAAGAAAAGAACTGGAAACTAGGCGGTGAAAATTCTGGGCATATCCTCACCTTGGATAAACATACCAGTGGTGACGCGATTATTGCCGCGTTACAGGTACTGCAATCTTTGCGTGAGAGCGGTAAAACCCTACAGCAGCTAGGGGCTGATTTAACGCTCTATCCGCAAGTGTTGATCAATGTCACTACCCAACAAAAACTAGACTTGCAGCAGGCGGCGGTACAAACGGCGGTGAGCCAAGCCGAACAAGCATTGCATGGTCAAGGCCGCGTACTATTGCGCGCTTCTGGCACCGAGCCTAAAATTCGGGTAATGGTAGAAGGCTTAAATGCGGCCTTGGTACAATCGCAAGCAGAACAGCTGGCAACGGTGATTCGTCAGTTATCTGCCTAGTGATAGGGGGATGAAATGGATACCTTTAGCCACGCCTTGTGGGGATTCGGACTATTTGGCTTTCGCAGATACCCCAAATTTGCTGCCTTGATGGGGGCGATGCCAGACCTGATCTCTTTTGGCGCTTTATTTTTGTTGCGCGTGATAGAAGGTAACTACACCTGGGGCAAGCCCGCTTTATCGACGTTGCCTGCATGGATTTATCCAGCGTATACCGTGGGACATAGTTTTGTGGTTGCCTTTGTGGTGATTGGTCTGATGGCGGTCTGGCGTAAAGAAATTGCTTTTGCCATGCTGGCATGGCCATTTCATATTCTGCTGGATTTTCCATTTCATAGCCTTGATTACTTCGCCACGCCATTGTTGTGGCCACTGTCTGATGTCAAAGTGGATGGTATTCCGTGGTCACATTGGTATATCTGGTGGCCGAATCTGGCCGGGATTGTGATCTTGCTTGCCTATCGCTACAAACAGAAACGCCGCATACTCTAATCTTAACAAAGCGGGTTTTCACCCGTTTTTAATCAAGGGCCAAGGCCTGCTGGATAGCGCCTTGATAGACCGTCAGATGTGGGAATGGAATTTCAATGCCCTGTTGATCAAATGCGTTTTTAATGCGTTTCAAATACTCGCGTTTGATCGTCCATTGCTCCAGAGGGCGAACCTTGTAACGACAGCGAATCACCACCGCTGAATCACCCAGCTCATCTACCCCTGCCATTTCCAGTGCATCCAGAATCTTGTCATTGAAGGCAGTGTCTGCATAGAGCGCGTTGCCAACCTCTTGCATGATCTGCATGACCATCTCAATATTTTCCTTATAGGCCACTCCGATATCCATCACGGCATAGGCATAATCGCGCGAGCGGTTGGTGACTGTGGTTATTTGTCCATTCGGCACATAATGTACATTGCCTTCATAATCACGCATTTTGATATAGCGTAGCGTGATTTCTTCAACCAAGCCGGCCTTGTCGGCAATCTCGACCACATCGTCTTTACGAATCTGATTTTCGAGCAGTAGAAAAAAACCGTTAAAGTAATCTTTGACCAAACTCTGCGCACCAAAACCCACTGCCAGCCCAACCACCCCTGCAGCTGCCAGTACCGGAGCGATTGAAATGCCCAGTTCGTGCAGAATCTCGACCACGGTAATCGCGAGAATGACGGTAGTGACAATATAGCGAAGCACCATGCTGAGGGTGTTTAACCGTTTGATTTCTTCGATATTATCTGCTTGCCTAGCGTTGAATGTATCGCGCAGTTTGACAATCAATTGTTTACTCAGCCGATTGAGAAAGTAGGCAATGCCGATAATTAAAAAAATGCGCAGCAACATTTTCACCAGCGCGAGCATTTGTGCGGGATTTTCGATCCCTAAGTAAGTAAACCATGACATGAGGTTGATGCGTCCTTTCGTCGTTCTGGTTAAGTGGATAGCCAGTAGGCGGTGAGTTTGGGAATCACGAGTTGTTCGTCTGTGATGGAGAGTGACTGACCGGTCGATAATTCAGTCAACATAGGCGCCTTAAACAAACCCCTTTGGCGAAAGGGTTGCAGAGACACCGCTTGCGCTTCAGTATCAAAATTGGCGATGACAACGACTTTGGCGTGCATGCCCGTTTGGACATCCCGATAGAAGGCAAACAGATGCGGGTTTTCAAGTGCAATTAATTCACGGTTATTCAGGTCTGCAAACGCGGCTATTTCTTTACGCATGGCAATCAGTTGCTTGATTTGACTAAACAGGTGCTGTTGCACGCTGCCATCTTGATTTTTCAGGGCAACCACCTCCCAATCTAGCGTTGGCCGATGCACCCAGCGGTTATCGTGCATCTTATTTTCATCTTGCAAGTAGCTGTCATTGTTCAGTGTGCCCACGGCATCGCCATAATACAAAAGCGGGATGCCGCCAAAAGACATAATCAAATTATGCAGAAGAATAATGGTCAGAATGGCGTTTTCGATGGCAGGGGGATCTTGGTTGGCGAGCGCCGTTTCAAGGCCCGCTAAAGAGGCTAACGCACCCGAGATTCTCGCATCCCCGGTTTTTTGGTTGACGCCAAACGCAAATCCTCTGGCATTCGATTCAGGGTAGTGGCCAGTGTAGTAGTCGACGAGAAAACGGCGATGAGAAACAGGCTCAAAACCCGCCGCAATAATGGCCTGATCACTAAACCCCAGCCCAATATCGTCATGACAGCGCACGTAGTTTAACCAGGTCGCGCGATCCAGTTTTTCTGGCAAATCATCTACGCCTTTGGTGAGTAACACGGTTTGTTTGGTTGCAACCGCATCCCACAGCAAGGCCATAAACGTAGCGTTGTAGGCAATTTCGCACTCCTTGGCATTAATGGCATCTTCCCCAAAGTATTTAATAATTTCGAGCGGGGCCACAATGGCTTCAGCAATAAAAATGACGCCGGGCGCGGTGACTTGGCAACAGTCTTTGAGTAGTTGCAAAATCAGATGCGCCTCTCGCTCATTTTGACAACTGCTACCGATTTTTTTCCACAAAAATGCCACGGCATCCAGCCGTAAAATATCGACGCCTTTGTTCGCCCAAAATAAAATAATGTCCACCATTTCAATTAACACCGCCGGATTGGTGTAATTGAGATCCCATTGATAGCGGTTGAACACCGTCATCACCCATTTGCCTGTTTCAGGGTTGAAGGTGAAGCTGCCGGGCGCGTGCTCCGGAAACACTTCAGGCATCGCAGCTTCAAACATGTCAGGCATAGTGCGGTCGGGATACAGATAGTAGTAGTCCTGATAATGCGGATCGCCCAGTTTTGCTTGCTTGGCCCAAGCATGTTCATCAGAGGTGTGATTGACCACCACATCTAAGGTCAGCAGCATGTCACACTGTTGCATGGCAGCAATCAGTTGCTCTAAATCGGCCATGGTGCCGTTACGGGCATCTACTTTTCTAAAGTCGCGCACTGCATAGCCGCCATCATTTTCATACGCCGGGCAATCGCAAATAGGCAGGATATGCACAAGGTTGACGCCGAGCTCTTGCAAATAAGCTAATTTGTCGCGCATATTGGCTAGGTTGCCAGCAAAGCCCTGACAATATAGCGCCATGCCGACCCATTTTTGCTGCATAAACCAATCATGGTTTTTTTCGCGTTCGAGATCTTTGGCTTTTAAGTGCGGCGCGCGTTGGGCGTATTGGTGCGAGAGTACGCGGATGAGTGCGCCTAACTGCGTTTTAAAGTCATCACGGTGCCCATAAAGATGGTGAAACAGCGAGTGGATGGCGTAAAAATTAGCGCCTAAGCGGGTGTAAAAGTGCTGCCAATCTTCGCCCTTGGGCTGTTTAAACTGACTGAGAATATCGTTCAACAAAGAATGCGAGATTTGTTCATACATGACTCAACGGCCCTCCATGATGACTTGGCTGTGCGTATGTGCTTGCGCCTTGGTCGGTTGGATGCCGAATTTATAGTGTTGCATGCCCTCTAAAATGCCGTGAGCATGCGTGGCTTCGGCAAAATAAACACGTGGTGCCCCTTTTAAATGTGCGAGGTCTTCACTGTGGTTGCCAACCACCACCGCCATGGTGTCACCGGTCAGCATTTCAATGTCATTGCCTGAATCGCCAGATACCAGAAAATTGGCCAGCGGTAAGCCCCACTTGTAAGACAAGTAGCGGATGGCGTGGCCCTTTGAGGCACGAATTGGTAACACATCTAGAAACTCGCCGTGTGAATAAATCAATTGCGCATGAAGGCCTTGTCCGCGCAGATGCTGACTAATGTCGTCCACCGTAGGCATCACCTGTGGGTCTACTAAATAAGAGATTTTAAATTCACGTTGGTTATCTGCTGACTGCAATCGGATGCCGGGGATCGCTTTTAATGCTTGTTGAATATCTTCACGACGCCACAGGTGACGAATATGGTTGGCCCAGCCGATATCCGGGATGCGGCGTAGTCCGTAGTGAATCTCTGACCCGACTGAGGTGATCAGCACATCCGGAATCGGGATGCGGTGTTTACGCAGAATATGGATTGCACTGTCTACTGGCCGCCCGGTGGCAATGCCAAACACGGTATAGCCGACGTTGTCGATCAGCCATGCTACTAACGCTTCTTGGCCATCGCGGCGACCCAGCAAGGTGTTGTCGATGTCTGTAATGAAGGCGTGTTGCGCAAGTGGAATAGGCGATTTACCTTGATGTAAAGCGATCTGCTGTTTGCGCCAATTTTTACGTTGTTTGTGTAATAAAGCACTGATTTCTTTGACGTATTTGTTGACGTGCCCTGCCCAAGTGTAATGGCGTTTGACATTCAATACACCATTTTTAGCCCATGCGCGCCAGCGCGTTTTGTCTGATAAAGCGGCCAACAAGGTATCGCCCATCGCGATAGGATCGAGCGTGTTGACGAGCAAGCCATGATGGCAGTTCGCCAAAATGTCGCGCGGCCCGCCGTCATCTGGCGCGATCACCGGCAAACCACATGCAGCGGCTTCGAGCAGGGTGAGACCAAAGGGTTCAGTAAAGGCGGCATTGATAAAAACACCGCGACTTTTTGCGGCCATCCGGTAGAGCTCAGGCACGGCCTCTTGCGCGTGATGCTTAGGAATCGCGACTTTGCCCCAGAGATCATACTGATCAATATCCAGTAATAATTCATTCAACACCGTCGCCTGTGATTTTTCTAGCGCACGAATATTGTCGCGACAACCAGCCACCAGCACCAAATTGGCCCGTTTTTGCAAAGCCAGATTATTGCCATACGCCGCAATCAGCCCTTTAATATTTTTTCTTATCTCGGGACGGCAAATGCATAAGATCATCGGCTTTTTCGGTTGCTGCAAAAAGCGGTAAATGCTTTGTTCAACCGCGGGTGCAATGGCCTGCCTACCTGGAGGTGAAAAACGCGAGGTATCAGTGCCGGGTGGAATCACTTTGAATCGCTTTGGGTCCGGGTGCGGATACATGCCATACTGCAATTCGATTTCTTGTCGTGTACTGGTGACGATAAGCGAGGCATGTTGCATGAGCGCCTCTTCCTCGGCAATACGGCGTTCAAAATTAAACTGCTTTTCAATATTAGCCGCTTTACGACCACTCGAAAGCAAGCGCGCTTGCTTGGGTCTACCCAACGAGTGCCCGGTGTGTATAAGCGGGATACCAAGCAACATTGATAATTGACGTCCCACATAGCCTGCATCAGCATAATGCGAGTGAATCACATCAGGCAGGCGCCCTTGTTGTCGCAAATAATGCAGGCAGCGGTCCACCATCTGGTCAAGATATGGCCATAAGGTTTCTTTGCGCATATAACGCTTGGGTCCGCATGGAAAACGGATGATGCGGGCATGTTGACTGAGCGTCTCTTCTGGCTGCGCATAGTCTGCGGCGAGCGCAGGGTCATCGATCAGACGCGTCATCAAATCCACTTTTGCCACCTGCGGATGCGCTGCCAGCGCCTTGGCTAAGTCAAGCACATAGGTGCATTGTCCGCCCGTGTCTGCATCGACGCCTAACTCGAGCTGCTCGCCCCGAATCAGGCCGTGCACACTGATTAATAATACATATAAAGGCTCTTTTTTGGATTTAGCTTGTGTACGCATACCTACCTAACGACTCATGACAAAAGGGCACGCATTGCTGCGCTGGCGCGGTTGAATAGCCTGCTACTCCACAGGGTGGAGTGACTTAGAAGTAAGGCTTTATCGCAAATGGTTGTCTACCACTGCGCTGATTTTGATGGTCAAGCACAGCGCGTTATTCAACATCACTCCTAAAATGATCGCTTAAAGCCGACCACGATTAAGCCCGTCAATGTTGTCTTTTGCTGTAGGAATTGTCCTAAATAAAAAAAGCCCTGCTGGGGATGCAGGGCTTTCGGAGGTGGGGGAAGGTTACAGTGTTAACAGGCTTGGCCCGTCGCGTAAAACACGCCACCGGCAATATGATGCACAGTACGTAAATCATCATGTCCCTCAAAATGCCAACGGCCATCCGAAAACACGCGCGCATCGGCATGTGCAGCCACCACTTCGGCAATAAATAAATCATAAGTGGCCTGGTTATGTGGCTCGGGGATGATTTTGCACTCCAGCCACGCCACGCAGGCTGTGATTAACGGTGCGGTGATTGCTTGTGCTGCAAACGTGTCAATGCCGTATTCTGCAAATTTGTCAGTGTCTGCTAAATCTCGTCCACTAATACTGCCAACTTGCTTCACCATTTCAATCTGTTGCACGCTGGGTAGATTGATCGCAAAAGTGCCTTCGGCCTCGATGAGTTCACGCGTATAGGTATTGCGATCAATCACGACCGTGACTTTGGCTGGATTAAAATCTAAAGCGCAGACCCAGGCGGCGGCCATGATGTTGCGCTGGCTGCCATGCGCCGAGGTGATGAGCGTGGTGGGCCCATGATTAAGCAGTCTAAATGCTTTTGATAATTCGACCGGTGTCATGGCTGAGGCTATTTCTGCCATTGATCTTTAAGTGTCACCGTTCTATTAAACACGGGCTTGCCTGCCACACTGTCTTTGCGGTCAGCCACAAAGTAGCCATGGCGCTCAAACTGATAAATATCTCCCGCTTGGGCCGCTTGTGCGCCTTGCTCAAGTTGTGCAGAGATGGTGGTCACTGAGTCAGGGTTAATGTCCTGTAGAAAATCGCGGTCAGAGCCATCATCGTTTTTGCCTTCACCTGGGTGTGGCGCTTTAAACAGGCGATCATACAAGCGAATTTCAGCAGGGTATGCATGCGCCGCACTGACCCAGTGGATATTGCCTTTGACTTTGACGCTGTCTGCGCCCGGGGTGCCGGACTTGGTGTCTGGTAGATATTCACAATGTACGACAGTGACCTGACCGGACGCGTCTTTTTCACAGTGCAGGCATTTGATGACATAGCCGTAGCGTAGGCGCACCATGTTGCCGGGAAACAAACGGAAATAGCCTTTTGAGGGCTCTTCCATAAAGTCTTCGCGTTCAATCCATAATTCTTTGGACAGTTTGACTATGCGTTTACCCAGGTCCGGTTTTTGCGGATGATTCGGGGCATAGCAGTCTTCCTCTTGTCCTTCTGGATAGTTGTCGATCACCAGTTTGATCGGATCCAGCACGCCGATTTTACGGGGCGCAGCGTCATTGAGCACTTCGCGCATGCAGTCTTCAAGAATACTATAATCGATCCAAGAGTCTGCTTTTGACACGCCAATGCGGTCTGTAAACAGTTTGAAGCCTTCAGGCGTGTAGCCACGGCGGCGTGCACCGGCCAATGTGGGTAGGCGCGGGTCGTCCCAGCCACTGACATGTTTCTCTTCCACCAGTTGAATCAATTTACGCTTCGATAGCACCACATAGGTTAGGTTGAGCCGCGCAAACTCATACTGATAAGGCACTGGGTTCGCCAACAAATTTGCTTCCACCAACCGTGCCATGAGCCAGTCATAAAACGGGCGTTGATCTTCAAACTCAAGCGTGCAAATGGAATGGGTAATTTGCTCTAGCGCGTCCTCAATCGGATGCGCAAAGGTATACATCGGGTAAATACACCATTGGTCACCGGTGTTGTGGTGATGCGCACGACGGATACGGTAAATGGCGGGGTCGCGCATGTTGATGTTAGGCGAGGCCATGTCAATTTTTGCGCGTAAAATCATGCTGCCATCGGCGTGCTTGCCATCGCGCATTTCACGGAAAATGCGTAGGTTTTCCTCGATGCTGCGGGCGCGGAAAGGGGAATCTTTGCCGGGCTCGGTCAAAGTGCCACGGTTGATACGCATTTCTTCGGCAGTTTGCTCGTCAACATACGCATGACCATGCTGGATCAGCGCTTCAGCCGCTTGATACATCACATCAAAATAATCGGAGGCAAAGTACAAATTGTGCTCGATACCGCCGCCTGGGGTGGCGTTGTCCCATCCAAATCCTAGCCATTGCACCATGTCAGAGATGCTATCTACATACTCTTGGCTTTCTTTTTCTGGGTTGGTGTCGTCAAAACGCAAATGACAAACTCCATTGTAATCACGCGCTAAGCCAAAATTCAAAAAGATCGATTTGGCGTGACCAATATGCAAATAGCCATTGGGTTCGGGCGGAAAACGTGTGCGGATGCTGGCAAAGTCTAGCGACCCTTTGGCTTGGTGTGCCGCATCACCAGGCGAGCCTGCCCATTTTTTAAGCGCATATTTTTGCTCGGCGAGGTCTTTATCAATAATGGCGCGAATAAAGTTGGAGGCGGCTGGAATCGGTTCTTTTTCTGTCGACATGGCGGGTCTTGAAGTTTCTAAAGTATCTCTATTTTACACGCTTCATGACCTGACCCAAAACCATTAATACGCCATGTTTACGGCGCTTATCCCGCAGCGACTTCGGGTCGGTATGCTACACTGCGGGCTAAGATGAACCGCTTTGATTGCATGTGTCTCCTGTCATTTCATGAATAAACTGGCATTCCCGATATTGGCTGCCTTGGCCGACGGTAAGTTTCATTCCGGTGAGGCCCTTGCGCATCGTTTTGGCGTGACGCGCGCCACGATCTATAACGCCATGCAATCGGTCACTACCTTGGGCATTACCGTATTTTCGGTGCGAGGGCGTGGCTATCGCTTACCCAAACCAGTGACTTTGCTTGATGTGGATGCGGTGATGCAGGCTTGCGGTGAATATGCCTCGTGGTTTCATGTGCAGCTATTGGCACAGGTCGATTCTACCAATCGGTATCTCATGCAAGAAAGTGCGCGTGGCGTCGCACATGGTACTTGCGTAGCGGCACATCTTCAAACCGCAGGCCGTGGTCGTCGCGGGCGCAGCTGGTTGTCTCAATTAGGCGGTAGCCTAACCTTTTCGGTGTTGTGGCGTTTTCAATGTGGTGCAGCAGGCTTGTCTGGTCTGAGTCTGGTGGTAGGGCTCGCGTTGGTACGTGCATTACACGCCATGGGGTTGACCACCGTACAATTAAAGTGGCCGAACGATTTACTGGTGCTGCATCAGGGCCACTGGCACAAGCTGGGGGGGATATTGATTGAACTGCAAGGCGACATGGAAGGACCGAGTGCGGCAGTGATCGGGATTGGCCTCAACCTTGAAATCGCCAGCGAGCTGACCGCCCAGATTGATCAACCGGTGCTGGGTCTCAATGCCTTGTCTGCACAGCCCATCAATCCAAATGTGTTGCTTGGCACTTGTTTAAGCCAACTTGCCTTGCATCTGAGCCAGTTCGCCGAGTCCGGATTTACGCACTTTCAAGCCGCGTGGACGCGTTATCATGCCTTCCATCAGCAACCGGTCAATCTGTTATTAGCCAATGGCCAAACGGTCCCCGGGCAGGTGTTGGGTGTGGCCGAGGAGGGGAGTTTGCTGGTAGAAACTGCACATGGACAGCAACGCTTTAATGCCGGAGAAATCAGTGTACGGAGTGCGACATGCGATTGTTGATTGATGCCGGCAATACGCGCACGAAATGGGCTTGGTGTCCGGCCCAGCCGTCTGATGATGCGAGCTGGGAAATCAATGCGCTAGACAACACGCAGTGGTTGCAGGGTGGCAAAGCGGCACAGCGCTTGCAACAGGCCGTGGCAGAGGCTGAACATATTAGCCTCAGTCTTGTGGCTGGCCCGCAGTGGTTGCAACCTCTGAGTGCGCTAACGCCGCGCTTGCAATGCATACAGCCGCCAGCAACTGCCTTGGGGTTGCATAACGCCTACCATCGACCAGCACAGTTAGGTAGTGACCGCTGGTGCAGCCTAGTCGCGGTTTGGCGCCAATATGGTCAGTCTGCCTTGATCGCCACCGCCGGCACCGCACTTACGCTGGATGCTTTGGTGGTCAGCGATGCGGCTGCCAAATTTATCGGTGGGACCATACAACCGGGCTTACGGTTGATGTGGCAAAGTTTACAACAAGGGGCTGCACAGCTCGATTATGCTTATCCTGCTGCGCCATCACCGGCGCCTGGCTTCGCACTAGATAGCCAACAAGCCATGTGGTTAGGCTGCCTGCAAGCACTGGCGGCGTCTGTGGCTTCGCAGTTTGAACGTTTGCAAGCGCTGGGCGATTGCCATCCCTTGCTGGTGTTATCTGGGGGCGATGCACAGTTATTACATGCATATTTGCCACAGGCATTGGCCGTGCAGGCCATTATTGTGGATAATCTGGTGTTAAAGGGCTTGGCCTATCTGGCTGAGGAGATCGACCAATGAAAAGTGCACAACCATGAAACGTTTATGCTGGATATTGTTACTGGCCAACTTGGGCGCATTCGCTTATTTTAAATACGATGCATCTATGTCTGCCGTGAGCAGCCTTAAGCCTGAAATTCATCCAGAGCAAGTAAAATTGGTCACGCCGCAACAATTAGCAAGTTATCCAGAGCGGCCGGTAGCGCAAGCCCCTGCCGTTGAATCAGCCCCTGCGATCACCGCAGATGCCGTGGCTGCGGATCCCTCGCCAGTGATCAGCCCTAATGTATCCAAAAATGAAGTCAAAGCACCTGAGGTCAAAGCCTCGGATGTTAAAACGGCTGATGCTAAATTGGCTGATAGCAAGCCATCAGAGTCGCATAGTGTTGCGCAAACGGCTTGTTATGAGTGGAGCGGATTTAATATGAATCGCGTGACTGAGGCCGCCAATTTGGCGCAGCAAATGAACATCAAAACGCAAACCAACATGACAAGTGCAGGCGCAGACAACCTGCGCTACTGGATCTATAAACCACCGCTCGCTTCGGCTGAGCTGGCACAAACCAAAGCCGACGAATTGCGCAAGCTAGGGGTTGAAGACTTTTTTATTGTGCAGGACGATCCCAAATGGCGTCATGCGATTTCATTTGGCGTATTTCGCGATGAAAAACTGGCAGACAAGTTAATGGCCGATCTAAAAAGTAAAGGCGTGAAGTTACTGATCAAAGCACCACGCAATGGTGGTCAGGCAGTGATTAAGTTGCAGCAGGTTACCTCTCAGCAATTCACCAACTTACAGAAAACGCGGTCACACTTTCCAGACACGGTATTAAAAGAAATTCCTTGTCAGTAAAGTGGTGAGCATGCAAACAAAAGCCCGCAATTGCGGGCTTTTGTTTGCAGTGGGTGGTGACACGCAATTTAACGTTTTTTAGGTGGCAGCATATCTGTAATGCTGCCTTCTTTGAGTTCGGCGGCAAAACAAACGGTTTCTGACAACGTTGGGTGCGCATGAATGGTCAACCCCAGATCATGTGCGTCTGCGCCCATTTCAATCGCCAGCACTGCCTCGGCTAACAACTCACCCGCATTGACGCCAACGATCCCCGCACCAATGACGCGATGCGTGGTTTTGTCGAAAATTAACTTGGTGATCCCCTCAGTCCGCGCAACGGACAAGGCGCGACCACTGGCGGCCCATGGGAAGCTGGCTTTTTCGATCTCCATCCCTTTGGCTTTGGCTTCCGTTTCCGTGACCCCTGCCCAGGCAATTTCTGGGTCAGTGTATGCGACAGATGGAATGACACTGGCGACAAACTCCACTTTGTGGCCAGCAATGACCTCGGCCGCAACCTTGGCTTCATGCGTGGCTTTGTGTGCAAGCATCGGTTGCCCGACAATATCACCAATCGCGAAAATATGGGGTACGTTGGTACGCATTTGCTTGTTGACGGCAATAAATCCGCGCTCGTCTACCAATACGCCTGCTTTATCGGCGCCAATGTTCTTACCGTTTGGACGACGACCAATAGATACCAGAACACGATCATATTTTTGTGTGTCTTTTGGCGCATTCGCGCCTTCAAAATCCACGTAAATGCCATCGTCTTTGGCTTCAATCTTGGAAACTTTGGTCGACAGCATGATGCTTTCAAAGCGTTTTTCCATGCGTTTTTGGAATGGACGCACCAAATCACGGTCACAGCCGGTAATTAAGCCATCCATAAACTCGACGACACTGACTTTGCTGCCGAGGGCATCATAAACGGTGCCCATTTCGAGACCGATAATGCCACCACCAATCACCAACATGCGGGCAGGAATATCTGCCAGTGCCAGCGCACCAGTCGAATCCATGATGCGCGCATCCTCAGGGGCGCCCGGGAATTTAGTGGCTTGCGAACCTGCGGCAATAATGGCGTTCTCAAAGCCGACCAAAGTCACTTTGCCATCTGCTGCGGTCACGGCCAACTGATGGGCGCTGGTGAATTGACCCAGCCCCGACACCACCGTGACGCCGCGCATTTTCGCCATTTGTGCCAAGCCGCCTGTGAGCTTGCCCACCACATCATCGGCTTTCCAACTGCGTAGTTTATCCAGATCGATGTTCGGTTTACCAAAACTGAGGCCGTGATGTTCGCTTTCTTCGGCTTCCGTAATGACTTTAGCGGTGTGCAGTAATGCTTTTGATGGGATGCAGCCGACATTGAGGCAAACACCGCCCAGGGTAGGGTAGCGCTCAACGAGCACGACTTTTAAGCCTAAATCTGCAGCGCGGAACGCAGCCGTGTAACCACCCGGGCCGGAGCCGAGCACCATCACTTGGCAAGTAATATCGTTTTCGCCAGTGGCGGTTACCGCCAAAGGCGCTGCTTGCGTAACGGGTGCCTGCGCGGCCGGTGCGGCAACGGGTTCTGTGGCTGGAGGCGTTTGCGGTGCAGCCGCTTCGCCAGTTTCAAGTTCGAGAATGAGGCTGCCTTTGGCGATTTTGTCACCAACAGATACTTTTAATGCCTTCACCACGCCCGCATGGGAGGATGGGATATCCATAGAGGCTTTGTCAGATTCGACCGTAATCAAAGAATCTTCTTTCGCGATGGTATCTCCCACTGCGACTAACACTTCGATCACATCGACGCTCTCAAAATTGCCGATATCCGGCACGACTACTTCAACCATTTGACTCATGAAAACCTTATATTCCGAATAGTTTTGCTATTTTATCACCAAAAGAACAGGTGCACTTTGGCACTAAACCATCTTAACGATTGGTCGCTGCGCTGCCTGCTGGACGGCTGGCCATAGGCTTCATCGTGCAAGTTTCATGGCCGTAATTGCCGCCGGTGTCGTCAGGTTCGTAATAATCATTTTTGAATGACCAACCGGTTTTGCCTACTTTGGTGAATTGGCCCATGCCGGTTGAAAACTCAGCATATTTGGCATCAGACAATTTAAAGGTCATCGCTAATTGTTTGCCGCGAGTAATTGCCTGTCCGGTATAGCTTTGTTTATTTTCGGTGTGTGTCGCAAGATCATAGACGGAGACTTGCGAAGTGCTGTTACGGCGATTCTTTTTTAGATAAATGGTGACTTCGTAATCACCCACCGTGACGTTGTTGCCTTTGCAGATATATTCGCCGGTGTAGTCGAGCGCAGCGACGGGCGCAGCCAAAGCCGACGCAGAGAAAGAGGAAATGAATACCATTGTGGTCAAGCAGGATTTAACGTTCATATGACTTCTGAGATGATTATTTTGGCGTGAAAATGTTAAAAAGCGGAGGTTTTTAGCCGCACTTTTGAATACATTTCATCATAAGACCAATTGCGCAATTTACCAAGACTCTTTTGGATTATTTGTCCAGTGATGCGCGTAAATGCGCGGCGCAAGCGAGAGTGATTTATGAGAGAATATCAGTTGTTTTGTAAAGGAATTCCAATTTAGGGTGATTATATTGCAGCGTATGTTATCTCGAATTTCCCCGATCGTTTGGCTGGCCTTGTTTGTGATGGGTACGGTCTTTTATGTCTGGCGGCTGCAGCAACCCCAAGCCTTGGTCGAGGTGGCGCCCGAGGCCCTACCTCTGCAATGCGTTTCCTATGCCCCGTATTACAAACCCGGCATGAATCCCACCATTAAAGATAGTTTTGTCGATCCGCTTCAAATCGAACAAGATTTACAGGCACTGTCAAAAGTGACGCGTTGCGTACGCACCTATTCGGTGGGCCAAGGCTTGGATTACGTGCCAAAAGCAGCGCAAAAATTAGGGATGAAAGTGATTTTAGGGGTATGGATCGGTTGGGTCGATGCGCTGAATCAATCCGAGTTGCAACTGGCGGTGCAACAGGCCAACCAATACCCAGACACGGTACGTGGCCTCGTCGTAGGTAACGAGGTATTGTTGCGTGGGGAACAATCTGAACCTAAATTACGGGGCTATCTGCAATGGGCCAAAGCAAACACCAAAGCGCCGGTGACCTATGCGGATGTGTGGGAGTACTGGATCAAACATCCCACCCTTGAACAAGATGTCGATTTTGTCACCGTACATATTTTGCCTTATTGGGAAGACAAGCCCGTGGCGATTGAACAAGCGGTTGCGCACACTGCATCGGTCATGGGCTATGTAGGCACGGTCTTTAAAAAACCGATCTTAATTGGTGAAACCGGCTGGCCGTCGCAAGGGCGTCAGCGCTTTTGGTCTAAGCCAAGTGCGCTCAATCAGGCGCGTTATATGCGTGAGTTTTTGCAAGCGGCACATGTTAATCATTGGCAATATAATGTGATTGAAGCAGTCGATCAGCCATGGAAAAGAGAATTAGAAGGCACCGTAGGCGGTTACTGGGGGGTGCTCGATGTTGATTTGCAACCAAAGTTTCCGCTGCAAGGCGCGATGGCTGAGCGTGCAGACGGCTTAAAGCCCTATTTGTTAGCCCTGGGTTTGGCGCTGGTCGCTGCTGGCTGGGGCCGCTATCAGAGGTATGCTGCCAGCCACATCATCACCCTGGCCTTGACGGGCATGTTGCTGGGCTTGCATGGGTATCTGCAACTCGAATATGTGAGACAAGCAGCCCGGCATGCTGGAGAGCTGGCGATGCTGGGTGGGCTGGCGGTGTTAGGTTGGGGCTTATTGATCCTCCAATTGCGGCAATGGCTGGGCTTAGCGGCGAAAGCCTGCGTAGAACAATCCTTGCTGCAATTGCTGGCCGTGGCCTTGCTCATCACTAGTGCAGGGTTGGCGATCAATGGCCGCTATTTAAATTTTCCACTGATCTTAGTCAGTTTGCCACTTGGCGCCATGGTGATCACGCTACTAATGGGTCGCCTGTCGAGTGGCGCGCAGTCTGCGATGCGTCAAACTAGTGTTTGGTGGATGGCGGTATTGCTGGTGATGGCCGCCAATATGTCGGTGGCTGCCGCCATGCTGGAGCCCGGCAATTTTATCGCTTGGTATTGGACGGCGATTTGTGGCTTGGCTTTGTTTGTGCTGCCCGCCAGAAGTTTGCAGTTAGCGTAGTCGCCATCTATACATTTAAATAACACGTCATAACATGATGGAAAGAGTGAGAAGTGATCGTTTCTTGGTTTAAAAAATTGGCGCCCGGTTTGGCCTTTGCTATTTTGTTTTCAGCGCTGCATTTTGGGCTGTGGGCTTTGGCTAACCGTGCGTTGCCATTGATCAATGTGAAACCGGCCGTGAATGGGTTTGCATACTCGGGTTACCGTGGCAACCAAAGTCCGCTTGAAGGGCAGCATCCAAGCACTGCCGAGTTGGCACAGGATTTGGACTTGATGCACAAGCATACTGGTCACATCCGCATGTATTCATCACTGGATTTAAATGAAGTGGTGCCGTTGGCCGCCAGACGGAACATGAACGTGATTGCGGGCGCCTGGATTGATACTGATAACCAAAAAAATACTCGTGAAATTTCAGCGCTGCTCGAAAAGTTAGAAAACTATAACAACATCGACCGTGTGATTGTCGGCAATGAAGCGCTGCTGCGGAATGATCTGCCTGTGCAGGCGCTCATGGGCTACCTTGATTTTGTTCGAGAGCATAGCACTGTGCCAGTCTCCACCGCTGAACCATGGCATGTTTGGCTCAAGCATCCCGAGTTAGTGAAGCACGTGGATTACATTGCGGTACATCTGTTGCCTTACCACGAAGGCGTGCCAGTAGAAAAAGCTGTGCAATACACCATTGAGCGCTACAACCAGCTCATGCAGGCCTATCCACGTAAAAAAATCGTGATTACCGAGGTGGGTTGGCCGAGCCGGGGGCCTGCCATTGGCGGCTCCGTGGCGAGTGAAGTGAACCAAGCGCGCTTTATTCGCGAGTTCTTGGCACGCAACTCGATTGAAGACCTCGATTTTTACCTGATGGAAGCGTTTGATCAACCGTGGAAAGTGGCACTTGAGGGTTGGGCAGGAGCTTATTGGGGGATGTATAACGCAGATCGACATCAGAAATACTCCTTGCAAGGCGCCGTGCCGCCAAACACACGCTGGATTGCCAAGGCGACTTGGTCGAGCTTGTTGGCCTTTATTCCACTGATGTTAATTGCTTGGCGGTTTAAACATTGGGGCATCGGCGGCGTGCTGTCGATGGCGGTGTTGTTCCAGGCCTGTATTACCACCTTGACCATTGCTTGGAACTTGCCCGGCGACTACTACTATACCTTGCGTGATTTTGTCGTGCTGATTGGCCTGATTTTAGGCATTGCACTCACCTCCATGGTGCTCATGATTTATGCGGCTGAATTTAGTGAAGTCATGTTCAAACCCTATTGGCGTAGGCTGTTCAAACGTGCACAGCCATTGCCAGCAGATCAAGAACTGTTTGTCTCGATTCATTTAGCCTGCTACAACGAGCCACCAGAGATGGTCATTGCGACGATTGATAGTCTGCGTCAACTTAAATACACGCGCTACGAAGTGATTGTGGTGGATAACAACACCAAAGATGAAGCGAAATGGAAACCGCTTGAAGCCTACATGGCCAATATGCCGGATCACTTTCATTTTTATCATCTCCCTTCTTGGCCGGGGTTTAAAGCAGGTGCGCTTAATTTCGCACTCGACAAAACACATCCTGACGCACAAGTGGTCGGGGTGGTCGACGCCGACTATGTGGTGACCGACGATTGGTTGTCTGATCTGGTCCCACACTTCCAAGAGTCTCAAGTGGCTGTAGTGCAGGCACCACAAGCCCATCGCGAGTGGGAGAATCACTTTTTCCAACGGATGTGTAACTGGGAGTTTGAGGGATTTTTTCGGATTGGCATGCATCACCGCCATGAGCGGAATGCTTTAATTCAGCATGGCACCATGACCTTGATCCGCCGTGAAGCCTTACAAAGCCTGGGCGGCTGGTCTGAGTGGTGTATTTGTGAAGATACTGAGTTGGGTTTGCGCTTGCTCGAACAAAATCTAGAGTTGCGCTACATCGATGACACTTTTGGTCGTGGCTTAACCCCAGCAAACTTTAAAGCCTTGAAATCTCAACGCAATCGTTGGGCGTTTGGCGCCATGCAGATTTTAAAACACCATATGCCTAAACTGCTGGGCAAATCCTCGCTTAACTTTAGCCAACGTTATCACTTTTTGACTGGCTGGTTTGGTTGGTTTGGAGAGGCCTTGCAGCTGATTTTTACCATTGGCTCCATCGGCTGGACGATTGCGATGCTGGCTTTTCCCAAATACTTTAGTTTGCCAGTGGTAGTAATGATTGTCCCGATTCTCTGCTTTCTTGCGATCAAGGCTATTTTGGGGCCTGTGTTGTACCGCAAAACGATGCATTGCAGCTGGACGGACATTTTTGGTGCCTCACTCGCAAGCTTAGGCTTATCCCATGCGATTGCCAAAGGCATTATTAATGGCCTGACCCACAAAGCGGGTGTGTTTGTCGTGACCAACAAAACTAAGTCCAAATTGAGCAATTGGCAACTGATCGATCCGATCAAAGAAGAATTGTTTATTTTGGTGTCATTGATTTTGGCAGCCGTGGCCATGCTCTATGCCCGTGGATTCAGCAATCTGGATGCGCAGTTATGGGTCTCCATGTTGGCCTTACAGTCGCTACCGTATTGGAGTGCGCTGGCATGTCAATGGATCTCCGAACGCAAATAGGCGCTAGCGCTTTTCCACCCGAGTCGGTGGAAAAGCCGTTGGTCTACAAAGGACGCGCGGCGCACACTAACCAAGTGAGCCGTTTTGATCCGCACACTCGTGAAGCGATGGATGATGGCTGGGGCAGTCTTGATGCGCAGGCGCCGACCTTGCGCACCGAGGTCATGCACGATACTGCGCGCAGCATCATCAATTATATTCAATCTCCCGATTTACCTTTCGATCGCACGTTGAATCATTACCGTGGCTGTGAGCATGGTTGTATATATTGCTATGCGCGGCCCACCCATGCCTTTTTAGGGCTGTCGCCCGGGCTTGATTTCGAATCGCGCTTATTCATGAAAACCAATGCGGTTGATTTGCTTAAACAGGCGCTGTCGCATGCGCGATATCAATGTGCACCGATCGCTCTGGGCATGAACACCGATAGCTACCAACCCATTGAGCGTGACTATCAACTGACACGTCAAATCATCGAGGTACTCAGTGAAGCGAATCATCCCTTCAGTTTGGTGACCAAGTCGTCGCTGGTTGAGCGCGACATTGACCTGATTGCACCGATGGCAGCCAAAGACCTTGCGACTATTTATCTCAGTATCACCACGCTCGACAGGCAAATCGCTCGCCGTTTAGAGCCGCGTGCAGCCGCACCGGAACGGCGTTTTGAGACCATACGTCGGTTAACTGCGGCGGGTATCCCGACTGGTGTGATGCTGGCACCGGTCATCCCGGCATTGACCGATGGTGACATGGAAAGGATTCTTGGCATGGCTAGTGACGCTGGTGCACGGTATGCTGGCTATGTGTTGCTACGATTGCCGCATGAGCTCGGCGACTTATTCGAGGCTTGGTTGCAGCAGCATTTTCCGCTCAAAGCTAACCATGTGATGAGTCTTATTAAGCAAAGTCGAGGCGGTAAGTCCAATCAAAGCGAGTTTGGTCAGCGCATGCGTGGGGAGGGCGTGTTTGCCGATCTGATGGCGAACCGTTTTAAAATACATCGTCATAAGTTAGGCATGACGGGTGAACGCATGGCATTTCGAACTGATTTATTTAAAGTGCCTGCGGCATGGCTACCAGCCGCTAAAGACCGTCAACTGCCCTTGTTTTAACCTTTATGATAGATCTATTGTTCGTTTACGGCACTTTGCGTCAAGGCAATACGAATGCCATGGCTGCGTATCTGGCTAAGCAGTCTGAATACCTTGCGGCAGGCTGGTTTCAGGGCTATTTGTATGCGATCAGCGATTACCCCGGTGCTATCACTTCCAGCTGCCCTGAACACCGCGTGTATGGCGAGATTGTTCGCCTAAATAATGCTGAAACTGTATTGTCTGTGTTGGATGATTATGAGGAATGTGGCCCACAGCATCGCCAGCCCACCGCCTATCAACGGGTACATGCGACTGTTCATAGCCTTGATGGCGTGGTGTTCAATCCAGTCTGGATTTACCTGTATCAATGGCCAATAGTGGATAAGCCATTAATCGCGCACGGCGATTTTATGCGGGTGAAATAGTGATAAACAAATGATAAAGGGCGCCATGCGCGCCCTTTGTCATATTAAAACGCTTAGAGTAATAACCGTCTAACATCACTCAACATTACGCGCAGATGGCTGGTGAATCTGGCACCATCTGCACCATCGATCACGCGGTGATCGTAGGAAAGCGACAATGGCATGATGAGACGTGGATCAAAGCCCCCAGAATCTTTGTTAAAGACCGGTTGCATGGCTGCGCGTGACACGCCCAGAATAGCGACTTCAGGGCAGTTAATAATTGGCGTAAACATCGTGCCACCGATGCCACCAAGGCTAGAGATGGTAAAGCAACCGCCTTGCATCTCTTCTACTTTTAATTTGCGCTCACGGGCTTTGGCTGAGAGGTCAGCCAGATCACGAGCAATATCCATCACATCTTTTTGATTCACGTCACGCACCACCGGCACGACCAGACCGTCTGGCGTATCGCAGGCAAAACCGATGTTGTAATACTGCTTGAGAATCAGACTATCGCCTTCAGGCGAGAGTGAAGCATTAAAGTTAGGGTAAGTACGCAGCGCATTGACCACCGCTTTCATCAGGAAAGCTAATAGCGTGAGCTTGACGCCGCGTTTTTCTGCTTCAGCCAACATCGACTTACGGAAGTCCTCTAAATCGGTGATGTCTGCCTCATCAAATTGCGTGACGTGCGGCGCAGTGACCCAGTTTCGATGCAGGTTGGCACCAGATAGTTTCTTGATGCGTGACAGTGGCTTGGACTCAATGCTACCAAACTGACTAAAATCGATCACCGGCATCGGCAAGGTGCTTAAGCCCGTGCCCACGCCCATGTTTTCAGAACGTGGCTTAGATAATTCGCCTTTCACATACGCTTGCACATCTGCTTGCAAGATACGGTTCTTGGGGCCACTGGCTTTGACGAGGGATAAATTCACGCCGAGTTCACGCGCAAATTTACGAATGGATGGGCTGGCGTGGGCCAGTTTTCCACTACTCGCTACGCTGCTGGCAGCGACCGGGTTTGGCGTTGCTTGCGGTTGCACGACTTGCGGCACTTCGGCGACCGGGCGGCTAGGCTCAGGAATCGCCACCGTTTTTTCATCCACTTTCACGGTTGCGACCACCGGGGTTGCGGTCGGTTGCGGCGCGACTTTTTCGGCAGGCGCTGCTTCAGCAGCAGTGTCCAGCGTCAAAATCAGCGCACCTTGCTTGGTGTTATCGCCCACTTTGATGTGGATTTCTTTCACCACACCTGCTAACGAGGAGGGGATGTCCATAGAGGCTTTATCGGACTCCACGGTAATCAGGGAGTCTTCTTTGGCCACGGTATCACCTACGTTGACCAGTACTTCAATCACGTCGACGCTGTCAAAGTTGCCGATATCCGGCACCAGTACTTCTTTGATAGACATATTTCTATACTTTCCTTATGTCGTGACCTTAAATCGTGGCCGGATTGGCACGAGTAATGTCGATATTGTATTTTTTGATGGCTTCAGCGGCTTTGGTAGCAGGCAGTTTGCCGTCGTCTGCCAGTGCTTTCAATGCGGCCAGCACCACATAATAGCGGTCCACCTCAAAGAAGCTGCGTAACGCCTCGCGTGAATCTGAGCGGCCATAGCCATCCGTACCCAAGGTGACAAAGCGGTTGGGGACAAACGGACGGATTTGATCAGCAAAACTACGCATGTAATCTGTGGAGGCGATCACCGGGCCTTCGGCCTGTTGCAGTGAAGCTTCTACAAAGCTGAGTCTCGGTTTGGCTTCAGGGTTCAGCAGATTGTGACGTTCTGCGTCGATGCCCTCACGACGTAATTCAGTGAAGCTGGTGACACTCCAGACGTCGGCAGAAACGCCCCAGTCTTGCTCTAACAGGGCAGCTGCTGCGATGACTTCGCGCAGGATCACCCCAGAGCCCATCAGCTGCACTTTTGCACCTTTAGCTTTAGATTGACTAAAGCGGTACATGCCTTTGAGGATACCTTCGGCACTGCCTTCTGGCATGGCGGGGTGGCTGTAATTTTCGTTCATCAAGGTGATGTAGTAATACACATCTTCCTGATTCTGCACCATGCGACGCATGCCCTCTTGAATAATGACGGCAAGCTCATAAGCAAAGGTCGGATCATAAGATACACAGTTTGGAATCGTCGCCGACATCAAGTGACTGTGGCCATCCTCGTGCTGCAAACCCTCACCGTTAAGCGTGGTACGGCCTGCAGTGGCGCCCAGCAAGAAGCCACGTGCGCGGCTGTCACCTGCAGCCCATGCAAAGTCACCAATCCGTTGGAAACCAAACATAGAATAGTAAATATAGAACGGGATCATTTGTGTGCCGGTGACGCTGTAAGACGTCGCGGCAGCGAGCCAGCTAGCAAAAGAGCCAGCTTCGTTGATGCCTTCCTCTAAAATCTGACCGCTTTGAGATTCTTTATAAAACATCACTTGGTCAGAGTCTTGAGGCTCATACAATTGACCGACGGAGGAATAAATGCCCAATTGGCGGAACATGCCTTCCATCCCGAACGTGCGTGCTTCATCAGGCACGATCGGCACCACATATTTACCGATTTGCTTATCACGTACCAAGGTAGACAGAATACGCACAAAAGCCATGGTGGTTGAGATTTCGCGGTCGCCAGTGGCGCCTAACATGTTCTCAAACGCGGATAGCTCTGGCACGGTGAGCTCGTTGCCTTTACGGCGTCGGCTAGGCACGAAACCACCCAGTGCGGCACGACGTTCCATCATGTATTTAATCTCTGGACTATCGTCGCCTGGACGATAATAAGACAAGTTTTCAACTTGCTCGTCAGTCAGTGGTAGGTCAAAACGGTCACGGAAAGCCTTCAATGAAGCGATATCCATGCTTTTTTGCTGGTGCGTGGTGTTTTGACCCTCACCGGCTTCGCCCATGCCATAGCCTTTGACCGTTTTAGCCAAAATGACCGTCGGCTGGCCTTTGTGATTCACAGCAGCCTCATAGGCGGCAAACACTTTGTGTGGATCGTGACCGCCGCGATTCAGGCGCCAGATGTCAGCATCTGACATCGCTGCCACCATTTCGCGCAGTTCAGGATATTTGCCAAAGAAGTGTTCACGCGTGTAAGCACCGCCTTTTTGTTTAAAGTTTTGATATTCACCATCCACGCATTCTTCCATGCGCTTACGCAAAATACCGTCTTTGTCCATCGCCAGCAAAGGATCCCAGTAAGAGCCCCAAATCACTTTAATGGCATTCCAGCCGGCGCCGCGGAAATTAGACTCTAATTCTTGAATAATCTTGCCGTTGCCGCGGACGGGGCCGTCCAGACGTTGCAAGTTACAGTTAATGACAAAAATCAGGTTGTCCAAGCCTTCGCGTGCCGCTAATGAAATTGCACCTTGCGATTCTGGCTCGTCCATCTCGCCGTCCCCACAAAAAACCCAGACTTTACGGTCTGCAGTATCTGCAATACCGCGATTGTGCAGATATTTAAGAAAGCGTGCCTGATAAATGCCAGCGAGTGGCCCCAGACCCATGGATACAGTCGGGAATTGCCAAAAATCGGGCATTAACCAAGGATGCGGATAGCTCGATAAGCCATTGCCGCCGGTTTCCTGACGGAAGTTATCCATTTGCGCTTCTGAGATACGGCCCTCTAAGAAAGCACGCGCATACACTCCGGGTGAGGAGTGACCTTGAAAGTAGATGCAATCGCCGCCAAAACCTTCGTTAGCCGCGCGGAAAAAATGGTTAAAACCGACATCGTAAAGGGTCGCTGCAGACTGAAAGCTTGCAATGTGACCCCCGATGCCGGGTGATTTTTCGTTTGCACGCAACACGGTCATGATCGCGTTCCAACGGATCAATGCGCGTACACGGCGTTCCATCTCCGGGTCACCTTGCAGTTTGCCCTGCAAGTGGGTAGGGATGGTGTTCACGTAAGCCGTGGTTGCCTTGTAAGGCAAATGGCCGCCTGAACGGCGCGCCTGATCGATCATTGCTTCCAGCAGGAAGTGGGCACGTTCTGGCCCTTCATTCTCAATGACGGCGCTGAGCGCTTCTAACCACTCTTGTGTTTCTTGTGCGTCAGTTTCATTGAGGTGTGCTTGCGAATGCGTTGCCATGCGTGAGGATTCTCCGAGTTTTAAGTCGCTATGCGTATAATCTAGCACCTAGCCATGCCTAGCGCTGAGAAAGTGTTGAGTACCAAGAAGGGATTCCGAAATTGGATACTGCTTTTATGGTATCACGTTGCTGAATTCAGGTGATGAGTCACAGCAACCTAGTGCTTACCTGTAAGTGTCTCTTTTTTAGCGCTTTTGGTCAAGTTTTGCATGAAAGAATCATGCCTAACTATAGGTATTTGCTACGTTTATTTAATGTTTTATATAAGAGTGTTTTCTAACAATATGCGCATCGAGTGGTCTCAATCTTCACAAGTGAATTCAACCCTATTAACTGCTTACAGCAAGCACATACTGGTCGTGTTTGAAAAAGCGTTTTTTTCAGCGCTGCCATTTGCAGAGGTATTGGCTGCTAAATTGCAGCGTGCAGGTCTCACCGCAGACGATTTGAAACACAAGCCAGTGACGCTGGAGTTGGCCGACGGTGCCTTGGTCAGCTTGCTTGAGGTTGAGGCGAGTGCGCCTGTGTTTACCGTGGCAACGGCCTTACGTGCGGCGGTCAAACCATTGCTGGCAGAACATCCGTCACGAATCGCAATCGCGCTGTATGCCGACCAACCGGCGTGGTGGTTGGCGAGATGTGCCGCTTATGTGACATTGGTCAATGCCGAGGCCTTACCGCAGTTAAAACAAAAGCCCGCCGGGCAAAAATTGCGGGCACTTGGCCTATTTGGGGTGGATGCCATGCCGTGGACGGAAGAGGTGGCCGCGTTGGTGGCGGGGAATACAGTGTGCCGCGCCTTGACCATGACGCCGCCGAATATGCTGACGCCCACCTTATACCGACAATGTCTGCAAACCATGGCAGATGAAAAAGGTTGGCAATACACTGAGTGGTCAACAGATGCCCTACGGGCGTTAGGCGCAGGGGCTTTTGTGGCCGTGGCGCAAGGCTCCGAGCCACAGGATGCCGCAATTGTGAAACTGTCCTACCGGCATCCCGAGGCAGATAAAACCGTGGCCTTGGTCGGCAAAGGGATTTGCTTTGATACTGGCGGACACAATTTAAAATCCGCTAAGTATATGCAAGGTATGCATCAGGACATGAATGGCAGTGCGGTGGCCGTTGGCGTGTTACAGGCGGTGAGTGCGCAACAACTGCCGGTCAATGTCGATTGCTGGCTAGCCTTGGCGCAAAATCATATCGGCCCCAACGCCTACAAACAAAATGATGTGATCACCGCGCTCAATGGCTTGACCATTGAGATTGTGCATACCGACGCCGAAGGCCGTATGGTGCTGGCCGATACCCTGACCATGGCCAGTCGGGACAAACCAGATGTCATCATTGATTACGCGACCTTAACCGGCAGCATGCAAACCGCTTTGGGTTCTCGCATGAGCGGGATTATCGCTAACCGTCCATTACTCGCATCCCAGATGGTGGAGGCGGGTACCTTGAGTGGTGAGCGCGTTGTGGCTTTCCCCTACGCTGAGGACTATGACAGTGCGCTAGAAAGTGAGATTGCCGATCTCAAACAATGCACCATGGAAAGCGACGCGGACCATCTATTGGCTGCCCGCTTTTTAGGCAGATTCATTCAGGGCAATGTGGCTTGGTGCCATGTGGACTTGTCGTCTTATGCCCACAAGGACGGCTTGGGTGCCGTCGCCAGTGAAGTGAACGGCTTTGGTGTTGCCCTGAGCCTGCAATGGTTACAGGCGTTTCTTAAGGCTTAAACCAAGCTTTGACCGTATTCAACAAGCCCACCTGCGTCTCAGTGCCTGCTTGGCTACAACAGGCAGGCTTGGTTGTGGCAGGTGCCTGCAAGGCTTGTTGATAGACTTGATTGGCGCGATTGCCCGTGCGGCAAAAGCCGATGGCTGCACCGGGATGTTGCGCCAGGAGTCCTTGCAGTTGCAAAATATGTGCCGGCTGTATTTGATTGGGCACAACAGGAATGTGCGCATAAGCCATGCCCAATGCAGCGGCCTTGGTCGCTAGCGCCTCACTCAAAGGCTGTGCATCTCCGCCTTCGCCATCCGGCCTGAAATTCACCACTAATCGGATACCCTCTGCGGCGAGGGTATCCAAATCTGATTCGGAGAGTTGATCGCTGATACTAAAGCGTTGATCGATCTGTTTGCGTTCCATGATTTTTCTTCCTAAGCCCGGTTGAGCTGCCCGTTGGCGGCGTTGTGACAAAATTCTCGGTGTAAGACTTGGATGACCGCCAGCGCGGCGGGGCTGCCAATATTGTAATAAACGTTTTTCCCTTCGCGCCTGGTGCTCACCAGCTGCGCTTCTCGTAACACCGTTAATTGTTGCGATAAGCTCGGTTGCCTTAAGTTGAGGCAAGCCTCCAGTTCGCTAACGGATTTTTCACCTTGCGACAATTGACATAACAACATCAGCCGATCCGTGTTTGCCATCGCCTTCATTAACTGGCTGGCTTGATCGGCAGACGTCCTTAACTGATCAAAAAGATCCACTGCAATCTCTGAATTTTGCATATTTCCCCTATGACGGCCATTTATTTTTATATTATTTGTAATTGAAATTCAATCATAAACCTGTTGTCACAGAATGTGTATGACTTCACGCACGGCTGACACGTAGTAAATTGTTTGAAATCAATCTATGATAAAGTTTGTCGCATCAATTAAATACCGTGCGCGTATGCGTTGCTGTGTGTTTGATCATAATAAATATTCAATCATGGGGATGTCGGGATGATGCAATCACTTGCATGGATGAGCTTGTTTCCTGAGCTGGAAGCACTTGAAGAAAGTGCTAAAAAACTACTCACACAATACGCGCGTATTGTGGAGGCGCCGATTGGGGCGATTGGTTACCGTGAAGGGGATCATTGTGGTGGTTATGTGTTGCGCCTAAAAGGGCGCTCGCGGGTGTATAAAATGTCTGCCAGCGGTCGAGAAATCGTGTTGTATCGCGTCGGCGCAGGTGAAACCTGTGTCATCACGACCACTTGCTTGCTAGGAAACAGCCAATATCCGGCCTCTACGATTGTCGAGGCCGACATACAGGATGTGATTGTCCCTGAGTCTATTTTTCATAAGCTGATGATTGATTCGCCGGTGTTTAGGCAATACGTCATGCAAAACTATGGGGCTTTAATCAGTGACTTAATTGTGTTGCTGGACGAAGTCGCCTTTCAGACGCTGGATGCGCGCTTGGCAAAATGGTTGTTGGATATGGGCAACAACACCATTCAACGCACCCATCAGCAAATTGCCGATGAGCTCGGCACTGCGCGGGAGGTCATCAGCCGGCAACTAAAACGACTCGAGCAAAAGGGCTGGTTAGCCATGGGCCGCGGTGTGATTGAAATCCAGCAGCGGGGTGAACTCCTCAAACTGGCGAATAGCAGTCAGTAACGCTAATTGGTCGGTGTTGGTGCGTCAATGGCATGCAGAAGCCACGCGCGATGGGGTCCATGATGAGTATCAAGGTCGTCAGTATTCGATCCTGTTGGATCGAAATCCCGGCTCGCGCATGGATGTGTCAGCCAGCGTCAATCCTCATCAGATGCAGAGTCAGTCGAGGCTGCCCGCAGTTGGCCGTCCGGTGATGGTGAGAGGGCGTCGCCCGCATAAATAGCACTAGCAATTTTTGCTAATATGAGCCTTTATTGATCGCTGTGCGATGCCAGCCTGGGCCATCCTAATTAAGCTTTTAGTAGGACTATGACCGCGCCACTGCCGCCATCATTGGCACGGGCTTGGGCATAAGCGATCACCTCATCTTTTTGCATCAGCCAATTACGTAGTTTGTGTTTGAGTACCGGCTCTTTGTTACGCGAGCCCAACCCTTTGCCGTGCACTATCCGCACACAGCGCAAGCCCCTTTTTTTACAATCGGCAATAAACGCAGACACATACAATCTGGCTTCATCACTAATCAGACCATGAAGGTCTATGTGTGCCTGCACCACCCAATGGCCGCGACGCAGCTTGCTTAATACCATGGGGGATTGGCCCTCGCGTAAATAGAGTAACTCTTCGCCACTCTCAAGCTCATGTGCTGGGATGTAGTGATCACTCAGCGAATCGATGAGTGCTTGCTTTTCATCTTTGATTAACTGCCGTGGAATCGGTTTGGGTTTTTTCGGACTCAGCGCAATCCGGTCCGTTTTGACTGGACGTGCCCCTTGGACTGCTTGGTGAAACAGCGTCAGGTCATCTTCGTCTTGGTCCGGTAGCTCGTGTGCCATAGCCTGATTTTAAAGGGTTCTTTACAAATAAAAAAGCGCACTGAGGTGCGCTTTTTATATTTCTTCGCTATTCACTCAGCCCAAAACTACTCTAGGCTAGTCAAATAGCGCTCAGCATCGAGTGCTGCCATACAACCAGTGCCTGCGCTGGTGACCGCTTGACGGTAGATGTGATCTTGCACGTCACCGGCGGCAAATACCCCGGGGATGCTGGTGGCAGTGAAGTTACCCTGACTGCCGGTATGGGTCACAATGTAACCGCCTTCCATCTCTAATTGCCCTTCAAAAATCTGGGTGTTGGGTTGATGGCCAATCGCAATAAACACCCCTTTCAGGGCAATGTCTTTGGTGGTGCCTGCATTGACGTCTTTGAGGCGCATGCCGGTGACGCCAGTATTGTCACCCAGCACTTCATCCAGTGTTTGGAAGGTTTCAAGCACGACTTTACCTTCTTTGACCCGTTCCATCAGCTTATCGACCAAGATGGCTTCAGCTTTGAACTTGTCGCGGCGGTGTACAAGCGTGACCTTGCTGGCAATATTCGCCAGATAGAGCGTTTCTTCGACCGCGGTATTGCCGCCACCGATCACAGCAACCTCTTGATTACGGTAGAAAAAGCCATCGCAAGTGGCGCATGCAGAGACGCCTTTACCGGCAAACGCTTCTTCGCTCGGTAAGCCTAAATATTTTGCTGAAGCGCCGGTTGCAATAATGAGTGCATCACAAGTGTACTCACCGTTATCGCCTACCAGACGGATCGGTTTTTCTTTTAAATGGGTGGTATTAATATGATCAAAAATCATCTCGGTGTTGAAGCGTTCAGCATGCTGCTGAAAGCGCGCCATTAACTCTGGGCCCATTACGCCATTGGCGTCCGCTGGCCAGTTATCCACCTCGGTCGTGGTCATCAGTTGGCCGCCTTGCGCGAGGCCAGTAATCAACACAGGTTGTAAGTTTGCGCGAGCTGCGTAGACGGCCGCAGTGTAACCAGCGGGGCCTGAGCCAAGAATCATTAAACGGGCATGTTTGGTTGCCATGATGCGATTTCCAGTATTTGGTGAATTATTTTTATGTAGATGGGGATGGGCATCGGTGATTTAAATGCCCATCTTGATGAAAGTTTTTAATCAATCTTGAGTGTGCTTAGCGGGCTTATTCCAGCAAGCTGCGTAACATCCAAGCCGTTTTTTCATGCAACTGCAAACGCTGCGTGAGCAAATCAGCGGTGGCCTCGTCAGAAGCTTTCTCAGCAGCAGGAAACACACTGCGTGCCGTGCGACACACAGCCTCATGACCAGCGACGAGATCACGAATCATATCGTTGGCTTTTGGCACCTCAATGGTTTCTTCAATAGAGCTCAATTTAGAAAAATGTGCGTAAGTGCCTGGGGCGTATACGCCTAGTGAACGAATCCGTTCGGCGACGAGGTCAACGGCGAGTGCCAATTCTGTATACTGTGTTTCAAACATCAGGTGCAGCGTGTTGAACATCGGCCCGGTGACGTTCCAATGAAAATAATGCGTTTTAAGATATAAAGTATAGGTATCTGCTAGCAGTTTAGATAAACCCTGCGCGATTTCCTGGCGATTTTCATTGTTGATTCCGATATCCATATGTTCTCCTTGGCTGTGGTTTGTTTATTTTAGAACCTCGTCTCCCTGACTGCAATTTGATTTTGTTATAATCATTTAAGTTCACTCTTGCAAAGAAAGAGACAACATATTGTTTTTTAATAAGAAAAAAGTCGCTAACGTCCGTCTTGAAAAAGTTTCGACGGAAAAACAGTTACGTGACGCAAAATTGCTGAGAGAGGTCAGCTGGATAGCGTTGGCTGCACTCGGCATCTTTTTGGCGGTGATTTTGGCCACGTATTCGCACCAAGATCCGGGCTGGACCCACTCTGTCGGCGAAGATGACACCATTCATAACGCCGGCGGTGCCGTTGGCGCCTGGGTATCCGACATTTTTTTATCGCTGTTCGGCTTTTCTTCTTGGTGGTTTGTGATACTAGCTTTTTACATGGTATGGCTGATGTACCATCGTTTGCATCAAGACCCCGTTGAAAAGCACGATTGGTGGTTAAACGGTGTGGGTTTTGCGCTGATGTTGCTGGCGTCTGCGGCATTAGAGTCCGGGCATTTGGTGAGCTTTCCTGCCGATTTCCCCTTGCAACAAGGCGGTGTGATCGGCAGCGGCATCGATCACCTGTTGCGCAATATGTTTGGTTTTGCCGGCTCTACCATGTTGTTGTTAGTGCTTTTTGCCATTGCCTTTAGCCTGTTTACCAGCTGGTCATTGATCAATATGAGCGAGCAGTTGGGCGAATGGGTGATCGCGAGCTACCAATGGAGTCTACTCAAGTATCAAGATTGGCAAGACCGCAAAGTCGGTCGTCAAGCGTTTCAGGCGCGCGAAGAATTTGTCGAGGCGGAGCGCAAGCGGGTTGAAGATCGCAAGCCGGTTGAAATTACCGTGCCTGAAGTGGTCATTGAGCCCAGCGAGCGCGTGGTAAAAGAAAAGCAGGCCGTGCTGTTTGCAGCCATCGAGCAAGAGGGCTTGCCGCCACTACATTTGCTGGATGCACCGAATCAGTCTGTTGAATTGCAATCTGCCGAGACACTCGACTTCACCTCACGCTTGATTGAACGCAAGTTAATGGATTTTGGCATTGAGATCAAAGTGGTCACTGCCCAACCCGGACCGGTGATTACACGCTATGAGCTAGATCCGGCACCCGGCGTCAAGGGCAGCCAAATTACTAACTTAGCCAAAGACTTGGCGCGTGCTTTGTCTGTGATCAGTGTACGCGTGGTCGAGACCATTCCCGGCAAAAGCTATATGGGCCTCGAGATTCCTAACCCTAAACGGCAGATCGTTTCTTTGTCAGAGATCATGGGTAGCCAAGCCTATGCCGACCAGAGTTCACCGCTGGCCATCGCCATGGGTAAAGACATTGCGGGTAAACCAATTGTGGCCGATTTGGCCAAGATGCCGCATGTGCTGGTGGCGGGTACTACCGGCTCAGGGAAGTCAGTGGCGATTAATGCGCTCATTTTAAGTTTGTTGTACAAATCTGAAGCCAGCCGTGTACGCATGATTTTAATTGACCCGAAAATGCTTGAATTGTCGGTGTATGAGGGTATTCCGCATTTGCTGGCACCGGTGGTGACCGATATGCGCCAGGCGGCTAATGCCTTGAACTGGTGCGTCGCCGAGATGGAACGCCGCTATAAATTGATGTCCACCCTTGGTGTGCGCAACCTCGCGGGCTACAACCAAAAAATTCAAGAAGCCAAAAAACAAGGCGTGTCGATTCCCCATCCATTTAGCTTGACGCCGGACGAGCCTGAGCCGCTGGAAGAGATGCCTTTAATTGTTGTCATGATTGACGAATTGGCTGATTTAATGATGGTGGTGGGCAAAAAGGTTGAAGAATTAATTGCCCGCTTGGCGCAAAAGGCCCGTGCATCGGGCATACATCTAGTGCTTGCCACACAGCGACCTTCGGTGGACGTGATCACCGGCTTAATTAAAGCCAACGTGCCCACGCGCGTGGCGTTTCAGGTTTCAAGCAAAATTGACTCACGTACGATTCTAGACCAAATGGGTGCGGAAACCTTGTTGGGGCAGGGCGATATGCTGTATCTGCCGCCGGGAAGCGGCTACCCGCAACGCATTCATGGGGCTTTTGTCAGTGACGGCGAAGTGCATAATGTGGTCAACTTCCTCAAGGCGCAGGGCGAACCTAACTACATTGAAGGCATTCTGACCAACGAAACTGAGGGTGGCGAGCTTGACGCCATGACTGGCGGCGGCGATGCAGGCGGTGAAAAAGATCCTTTGTACGATGAGGCCGTGGCCATTGTACTCAAAACCCGGCGTGCGTCGATTTCATCGGTACAACGTCAATTACGGATAGGTTATAACCGCGCAGCCAGGCTCATTGAAGACATGGAGCGGGCCGGCCTGGTCTCGGCCATGCAAAGCAATGGTAACCGAGAAGTATTAGTGAAAGCTGGAGGCGACCATGACTAACCGTTGGACCCATATACTGATTGCCTGCGCCAGCTGGTGCATGCTCAGTGCCGCATTCGCCGATGGCGTTGACGATTTGAAGCAGTTTTATCAGAGCACGCATGCCATGCGTGCTAACTTTAAGCAAACGGTGTTCGACCAAAAAGGGCGCAAAGTCCAAGAGGTGAACGGGGTCATGCTATTGCAACGGCCAAACAAGTTTCGCTGGGATTACCAAAAACCTTATGAGCAGCAGATCATCAGTGATGGCCGCCAAGTGTTTTTGTTCGATGTGGATTTGCAGCAAGTGACTGTGCGCACGGTAGATAAAGTCTTGGGCACCAGTCCGGCTGCTTTATTGGCAGGCGGGCCCAATGTCGAGGAAACGTTCAGGCTCTCTCGGTTGCTAGACTTTGAGGGCATGCAACGTGTGCAAGCCAAACCAAAGCAAAAAGACAGTGGATTTCAGGTGGTCATTATCTCGTTTGACCACAGTAAACTCGCCGAGATGCGTTTAGTAGACGCATTTGGACAGAGCACGCATATCGAATTTAGCAGTGTCGAAGTGAATCCAACGCTCAACGCCAACCAGTTCCTGTTCACGGTGCCTAAAGGGGTAGATGTGGTCGGCGAATAACCGTCGCCCATCGCTGACAGCCATGTCCTCTTTGTTCGAACCACAAACCCCTTCTTCTGTGCCGCTTGCGGAACAATTACGCCCCAAAACCCTGAATGAAGTGGTGGGCCAAACCCATTTGCTAGGCGAGGGCAAACCTTTGCGCCGTGCTTTTGAGTCCGGCAAGTTGCCATCGATGATTCTATGGGGGCCGCCAGGGGTAGGCAAAACCACGTTGGCGCGTTTAATCGCACTCACGGCGGAGGCCGAGTTTGTGCCGTTATCCGCAGTATTGTCCGGCATCAAAGACATCCGTGAGGCAGTCGAACGTGCCGAGCACACCTTGCAGCAAACCGGCCGTAATACCATTTTGTTTGTGGATGAGGTGCACCGGTTCAACAAAGGTCAGCAAGACGCCTTTTTGCCTTATGTTGAAAGTGGGCTGATTACATTTATCGGTGCCACCACCGAAAACCCTTCTTTTGAGGTGAACAGTGCCTTATTGAGTCGCGCCCAGGTGTTCGTGCTCAACGCGCTGACCGAAGCCGAACTTGCACAACTGCTTGAGCGCGCGCGACTCAAAGTCGCGCCAGCAGTCAGCTTTGACGAAGCGGTGATTGAGCAAGTATTGGCGTATGCCGATGGTGACGCTAGACGCCTGCTCAATTTTGCCGAGGGCTTATTGTATGGTGCGGTTTCCGCAGGGCTGCAACAGATCGATGAAGCCTTTTTGCAGTCCACCATGGCCAGCAAATTGCGTCGATTTGATAAAGGCGGCGAGGCTTTTTATGACCAGATTTCTGCGTTACATAAGTCGGTGCGCGGCTCAAACCCAGACGCGGCCCTGTATTGGCTGATGCGTATGCTCGATGGCGGTGCTGAGCCATTATATCTTGCCCGACGTATCATTCGGATGGCCTGGGAAGATATCGGCCTCGCCGACCCGCGCGCCATGCAAATTGCCAACGATGCTGCCCTGACTTTTGAGCGCCTGGGCAGCCCCGAGGGCGAGTTGGCATTGGCGCAGGCGGTGATTTACCTTGCTGTCGCCGCCAAAAGTAACGCGGGTTACATGGCTTATAATCAAGCCAAGGCCTTCGTGGCACAAGACAAATCCCGCCTGGTGCCCCTGCACCTCAGAAACGCGCCAACTAAGCTGATGAAAGCGCTCGACTACGGCAAAGAATATCGTTATGCGCACGATGAGCCTGACGCTTATGCAGCTGGCGAACAATATTTTCCTGATGATTTAGAACCGCAAGCTTTTTACCAGCCCACGCCGCGCGGTTTGGAAGGTAAAATAAGTGAAAAGCTGCAACACCTGAAAGCACTGGATAAAAAAGCGAAAAAGTAATTTTTGGCTGATCAATACCGATTGAAATAGAAAGTACCTATGTTAGAGATACAACAACTTAGAAATGAGCTAGACACCGTTGTGACGAGGCTAGCGGCCCGCAAGTTTGTTTTTCCTGTGGAGGTGTTTAAAGCCCTGGAAGCGCAACGCAAAACGATACAAACCAATACAGAAAATTTACAAGCTAAGCGCAACGCCGCCTCTAAGCAAATCGGGATCGCGAAATCCAAAGGGGAAGATGCCAGTGCTATTTTGGCCGAAGTCGCAGGTTTGGGCGACGAATTAAAAGCTGCTGAAGCACAGCTCAATGATATTCAAGCCAACATGCTGGCATTGATGCAAAACGTGCCCAACCTCCCGCACGAGAGTGTACCCGTCGGCCAGGATGAGTCACAAAACGTCGAGGTGCGTCGCTGGGGCACGCCGCGTCAGTTTGACTTTGCGGTGAAAGACCACGCCGATGTTGGGGCGCCACTGGGATTAGATTTTGATACCGGTGCCAAGCTTTCTGGCGCACGTTTTACCTTTATGCAAGGACAGATCGCCAAGCTGCATCGTGCGATTGCGCAATTCATGCTCGATACGCAAACCGAAAAACACGGTTACACGGAATGCTACACGCCGTATCTGGTCAACCGCGAGACCCTGGTGGGCACCGGTCAGCTCCCTAAGTTCGAAGAAGACTTGTTCGCAGTGCCTCACAACGACAGCACGCTTTACCTGATTCCCACTTCAGAGGTGACGTTGACCAACACCGTACGTGATGAAATTGTGCCGCTAGATCGCCTGCCGATTAAACTCACCGCACACACGCCATGCTTTCGCTCAGAGGCTGGCTCTTATGGTCGCGATACCAAAGGCATGATCCGCCAGCACCAGTTCGATAAGGTCGAAATGGTGCAGATTGTGCATCCAGACACGAGCTACCAAGTGTTAGAAGAGATGGTCGGGCATGCTGAGGCGATTCTTCAAGCATTGGAACTCCCTTATCGGGTCGTCTCACTGTGCACTGGGGACATGGGCTTTGGCGCCACTAAAACCTACGACCTCGAAGTCTGGTTGCCAGCACAAAATACATACCGCGAGATTTCATCGGTCTCTAACTGCGAAGCGTTTCAGGCGCGGCGCCTGCAAGCCCGTTTCCGTAATGCCAACGGCAAACCAGAATTGTTGCATACCCTGAACGGGTCTGGTTTGGCTGTGGGGCGTACGCTGGTGGCGGTGCTGGAAAACAATCAACAAGCCGATGGATCTGTCACGATTCCAAAAGCCCTGCAACCTTACATGGGCGGTAAAACCGTGCTCAGCCTCTGAGTTAAAGCGCAAATAAAGCGCTCGTCAGTAGCCAATGCCCTATCTAATCGTTAGGGCATTTTCATTTCTAATCTACGACTGTTTAAGGGCATGGCAGCGATCATGTCGCGCATGGGCATGCCTCAATCTACATACGCGTTCACCCACTTGCCTCTCCCGCTGATGAAAGCGCTGCTTTCTTAGAAAAGCCGCTCAGAAAAGAAAGTGGTGAAAGGTCATATAAATACGTGCCTTATCCGAAGGATTTTTTTGTTTATCTTCCTTATCATAGGACGATATCAAGTGTGTCATGTTGGTTTTTTGAGATGAACAATCAGGGGGTGGTTGAAAAATGAATTTTGCTAGATTGGCTGTTTTGATGATGGTTGGTATGTTGGCGTCTTGTGCTACTAGGCCGGTGGATTTGGGGCGCACTGAGACGGTGTTACCTTTGAATCATGCGTGGGTAGATGGCAAAAAAGTCGCGTATGTGACGACAGATATTTCAGATTTAACCATGGCAAAGGCAGCCGGGATCAATTATGTGCCACGTTTACGCGATGCCATTTCTGAGCATGGGGGGCGCTCTATTTTAGAGCGAGTGTATAAGTTTCCCGGCGCTGAGCAGATCAGTATTTTTCAGTCAGCACCTTTACCTATTGGCGGCGATAATGCGGATAAAAATTACAGTCCCTTGTGGCGGCTGGTGTTAGTGAATTGGATCAAGGCTGATCGGATGCGCGTGCTGAAGTCTGAAAGTGAATTGTTGTCAGCAGAGGAGCAAGGAGAGGTTTCACTGAAGGTGACAGATATTGTGGTCAACTGTCCTGTGACAAAAGATAGCTACGGCAAGGCTTTGAACGGGGTGAGATAAGCCGATTGCAAACGCGGCTTCTAAAGGCTGTCTATTAAGATGCCTTGGCGAGCAGCCAAGGCATTTGCATTTCTGCGATCTTGTAAGGGTCTACGCCCGGGTCATAAGCCGGAAAGTATTTTTGCATAATCTGGTAATAGCTGCGGACGAGTTCGGTGTAAATCACTGGGGCGCCACAGCTGCAGTAGCCATGTTTAGTGTTGACGTAATAAGCCGGGTCGTTGAGTAGCTGGTAGCCGCGTTTGACATCGGCCCAGCTATCGGGGTTGAGCCCCAGTTTTTGCGCGATGATGCGCGCGTCTTCAAGGTGGCCGACGCCGTTGTTGTAGGCTGCTAGCGTCATAAAGGTTCTGTCTGGCTCTGGGATGCGCGCCGGGATGCGGTCTTTCATCCACAACAAAAATTTGGCGCCTGCCATGACACTTTGTTTGGGGTCTAGCCGGTCTGTCACATTCATCATGTTAGAGGTCTGCTCGGTAAGCATCATCAGCCCGCGGACGTTGGTCGGTGAAGTGCTGTAGTTATCCCAATGTGATTCTTGGTAACTAAGCGCAGCCAGCAAACGCCAATCGATATCAGTGATTTCTTGTGCGCTTTTAAATAAGCGGACATATTTGGGCAGCAATGTTTGGGATTTGCTTAAAAAAGTAGTTACATCCACTGGTTTTAGGCGTTTGGTATGGCCGTGATAACGGTCTAGCAAGTTACGTAAAGTGCCATCTTTTTCAATCTGTTTGAAAAACGCCTGCACTTGTTTTAACCGTGCTTCACCATGCAGCTTGTTGAGTGCCCAGCCAATCTTATCCGCGGGGCCCAGCATCATGCCCGCATCCAGTTGCGGGTAGTTATATTGCATGATGGCGACGAGATGATTGTCGGCTACCGTGAAGTCGATTTCATTGCGGGCCACGGCTTCAATGAGTTGCTCTGAGCTGAGTTTCTCGGTTTCTTTCCAGGTCAGCGCCGGCACCTTCGACTGTAATTCACGCATGCGTTCGACAAAACTAGTACTTTTGGGCAACACAATGCGTTTTTGCAGCAGGGCATCGGCTTGATTGGGTTCGCTATTTTTATCGCGGTTATAAACCACCATGGATTGCACTTGGTTAAAGGCCGGCCCAAATAATACTTGGCGTTTGCGGGCAGCGGTGATGCTGATATCTGCGGCGGCAATGTCGGCATCTCCTTTTAGCAAGGTCGGGAACACCTTAGCGAAATTGTCGACCACGATAAATTCGAGTTTATAGGGCTCGCCTAAAAATGCGACAAATCGTTTGGCTAAATCATATTCAAGCCCGGCGTAGTTATTCTGGCTGTCAATAAAATAAGTACTGGGGCTGTTAATGGTGACAAAGCGGATGGTGTAGGGGTCAGGCTTGGCTTTGTTTGGTGTCAGGTGTTTGGCGTTGTTGGAATCACTGCAGGCCAGCAGTGTAGTGCACAAAGTCACCAGCATGACTTTTAGCCATGCTGATGGTGTTAACTTGCCAGAATCCTGCCACATACGGTTTCTGTTTCACGCTAAATGCGCGACTCAATCTTGCCTTGATCTGCGATCAGAATGGTGGTGGCCAGTTTGGCAAAGATGCCGTGCTCAACCACGCCGGGAATATTATTGAGTAGGGCATTCAATTGATCTGCATCCAGGTTGGCATCAAAGCGCATATCTAGCACCAAGCTACCATGGCTGGTGACACACAGGCCATCTTTTGCCGCATTTTGGCGCAACTCGCCCACGCCACCCACGGCCTCGATACTGCGTTTTGCGGCTTGCCAGGCAAATGGCATCACTTCAATCGGGATAGGGTATTGACTTCCAATGCGCTCGACCAATTTGCTGCGATCAGCAACGACAATGAATTGTTTGGCGGCTTTGGCCAATAATTTTTCCATCACTAGATCATAGCCACGGCCTTTCAGCAGGGCATTGTCTGGCGTAATTTCATCTGCGCCGTCGACATACAAATCGATCTGGCTGAGTTGTGATAGGCTCAACACCGTCAAGCCCACACTTTGTGCCTTGATCATGCTGATGTTGGAGCTGGCAACGGTGGCTACGCGCAATTGTGATTGTTGCTGGCGTGCTGCCAGCGCCTCAATAAAATAATTGGCAGTAGACCCTGTGCCCAGTCCGACGATCATGTCGTGTTTGACGTAGCTGGCGGCTTCCAGCGCGACGGCTTGTTTATCGTTCATAATGTGTTCTCCGTGCTGCTCTGTTGCACCTTAATCGCTCTCGCATCTCGCGTGTTTGCATCACTGTCAATGGACGCTTGCAGTTATAATAGCAAACTCGGCAGATTCGCCAAGAAATACTCACCTAACCTCAGCAATAAGATCTTAATTTTTTATGGCAGTTTCACTTCCCGTGATCGGGCACCCACAGCGGTTTTCATTTCAAAGTCAGGGCCTGGATAGTAAAGCATTGGCTGCGTTAGCCTGTGATTTAAAAGCCACACAAACGCCCTTGGTGGTCCTCACTGCCAGCGCGTTTGAAGCACAGCGCCTAATGGATGAGATTCCTTATTTTGCGAAAGACCTCGAGGTGCATTTGCTGCCGGACTGGGAGACACTGCCGTATGACGTGTTTTCACCCCACCCGGATTTAACCTCAGAGCGCTTGGCCACCTTATATCAGCTGAGCCAAAATCAAGGCAATATCGTGATCGTACCGATGGCGACAGCGCTACTGCGGTTGCCGCCGGTGGCTTATCTGGCTGCCCACAGCTTTATGTTGAAAAAAGGCCAGAAGCTCGATGTGGATGCCTTGCGTCATCAATGTGCGCAAGCTGGCTACCATCATGTGAGTCAGGTGATGGCGCCCGGCGAATTCAGTGTGCGTGGCGGGTTGGTGGATTTATATCCTATGGGCAGTGCGTTTCCTTATCGCATTGATTTGTTTGATGACGAAATTGAAACCATACGCACTTTTGATATTGATACCCAGCGTAGCGTATACCCCGTCCCTGAAATTCGCATGCTGCCCGCGCGCGAGTTTCCAATGGATGAGGCGGCGATTACGCGTTTTCGCAGTCAATTCAGAGAGTATTTTGAAGGCGATCCGCAACGGGCAAAAATTTACAAAGATGTGAGTAAAGGCACCCCAAGCGGCGGCGTGGAGTGGTATTTACCCTTATTTTTTGAGCAGACCGCGACCTTATTCGATTATTTGCCAGCGCAAACGGTGCTTTGTCTGCACGGCGATCTCGACAAAGCAGCGCAGACCTTTTGGACGGATGCCAGCAGCCGTTACAGATTAATGGCTTACGACGCGGAAAAACCCATTTTGCGTCCAGAAACCTTGTTGCAAAAAGCTGACGAGTTCTTCAAACAAACGCACGCATTTGCCTTGGTGTATCAACAGCTCGACGTGAAAACATTAATCCCGCCCGTGGATGTCGATCGGCGCGCAGAGCAACCGCTACACAAGCTGCAATCTTTTATTCAAACTTTTCCTGGCCGCGTTCTGATCGCAGCCGAGAGCCTGGGGCGGCGCGAGACGATAGCGCAACTGTTCACCGAACACGGGCTGACCTTCGCACTGACTGAGGATTGGGCCGGATTCGAAAAATCCACGCTTCCAGTGGCGTTGGGTGTCTCTCCATTGCATCAGGGGCTGGTTGACAGCACACTGGCAGTGATTACAGAAGCAGAGCTCTACGCCAGCACTGTGCGCCAACAGCGGCGTCGTAATCAGGAAAAAGCCCGCAACACCGAAGGCATGCTGAAAGATTTGTCTGAGCTACGCTTGGACGATCCGGTGGTGCACGAGCAACATGGTGTCGGGCGCTACAAAGGGCTGGTGAATATTGACTTTGGTGAGGGCGAAACAGAGTTACTGCTGATTGAGTACTTTGGCGAGGATAAGTTGTATGTGCCGGTGTCGCAGTTATTCCTGATTTCGCGCTACTCGGGCGGGCCGCCTGAGAGTGCGCCATTGCATCGATTAGGCAGTGGGCAATGGGACAAGGCCAAGAAAAAAGCGCTGAAGCAGATTCGTGATACCGCCGCAGAATTGCTCAATTTATACGCGCAACGCGCCTCGCGCCGCGGACATGCTTTTACCCTCAGTTTGCACGACTACGAGGCCTTTTGTGAAGGGTTTCCGTTTGAGGAGACCCCAGATCAGCTGGAGGCGATCGAAAACGTCATTAAAGACATGCAATCCGGCCGCCCGATGGACCGGCTGGTGTGCGGCGATGTTGGCTTTGGTAAAACAGAAGTCGCCTTGCGCGCTGCATTTGTCGCCGTGATGGGGGGGCGTCAAGTAGCTGTGTTGGTGCCCACCACTTTGCTCGCCGAGCAGCATTACCAAAACTTCTGTGATCGCTTCGCCGAATGGCCGATCAAAATTGCCGAGATTTCACGCTTTCGCACGGCCAAAGAGCAAGCGGAGGCACTCAAAGGGTTGGCCGATGGCAGTATCGATATCGTCATTGGCACGCATCGACTGATTCAGAAAGACGTGCAGTTTAAAAATCTAGGTTTGGCGATTTTGGATGAAGAGCATCGCTTTGGTGTGCGCCAAAAAGAGCAAATGAAAGCTTTGCGCGCCGAGGTCGACGTCCTAACGTTGACCGCAACACCGATTCCGCGCACGTTGAGCATGGCGATGGAGGGCTTGCGCGAGTTCTCAGTAATTTCAACCCCGCCACAGAAACGATTGGCAATTAAAACATTCCACACTCCTTTTTCTGATGGCATTATTCGCGAGGCGGTGATGCGCGAATTTAAACGTGGTGGGCAGGTTTACTTTTTGCATAATGAGGTTGATACCATTTTTGTCATGATGGAAAAATTAGCCAAAATTTTGCCTGAGGCGCGTATTTCGATTGCGCATGGCCAATTGCGCGAACGTGAGTTGGAATATGTCATGCGCGATTTTTACCAGCAACGCTCTAACCTGCTGTTATGCACCACCATCGTCGAAACCGGTATTGATGTCCCCACCGCCAATACTATGATCATCAACAAGGCAGATATGTTTGGCCTGGCACAGTTACACCAACTGCGGGGACGTGTCGGCCGCAGTCACCATCAGGCTTACACTTACCTGTTGACTGACCCGCACCGCAACATTACGCCGCAAGCGCAAAAAAGGCTGGATGCGATTCAATTATTAGAAGATCTGGGCGCGGGCTTTCACCTGGCGATGCATGATCTTGAAATTCGTGGCGCGGGTGAATTGTTGGGTGACAGCCAAAGTGGCGAGATGCAACAAATCGGTTTTAACTTGTATTCGGATATGCTCAATCATGCCGTCAAGCAACTCAAAGCCGGTAAAGAGCCTGATCTCGACGCCCCCTTAGGCGTCACCACTGAAATTAATTTGCATGCGCCAGCCCTGTTGCCAAGCAACTATTGCCCAGATGTGCACGAACGTTTGGTGATTTATAAGCGCTTGGCCAACTGTGAAGATGATGATGCACTAGATGCCATGCAAGAAGAACTCATTGATCGTTTCGGCTTGCTGCCGGAGCCGGGCGAGGCGCTGATTGCTTGTCACCGTTTACGCATTGCTGCCAAACCCTTGGGCATTATTAAAGTCGACGCCTCGGACGCTGCCATCCAGTTGCAGTTTAATGTCAAAGCAGACCTCGATCCGATGAAACTGATCAGCCTGTTACAACGCGATAAACGCTGCCGCATGAATGGGCCGGATAAATTACGTGTGACCGTGCAGTTAGGCAACCTCAATCACCGTGTAGAATTGGTAAAAACGCTGTTGAAGGAATTTACATAATGTTAGAAAAATTATTGGCCGCTGTGGCTGGCTGGATCATTGCCGTGATTGCCTCCATGGGATACGGCGGCATTGTTTTGTTGATGGCGATTGAGTCGGCCTGTATCCCGTTGCCCTCAGAAATCATCATGCCGTTTGCCGGATTCTTAGTCAGCAAGGGCGACCTCACCTTGTGGGGCATTGCTTTAGCAGGTGCCGTCGGCTGTGTGCTGGGTTCCATTCCGGCCTACTATGTGGGCCTGTATGGCGGGCGTCCTTTAGCCGAAAAATTTGGCAAATATGTGCTCATCAGCAACAAAGACCTCGATATGGCCGATCGCTGGTTTGCCAACCATGGTGAAATTATTATTTTCGTCGCCCGACTGTTGCCTGCAGTGCGCACCTTTATCGCGTTCCCGGCTGGCGTAGCCCGCATGAACATGACGCGCTTTGTGGTGTACACGTTTGTCGGATCACTCATCTGGTGTTTTGTGTTGGGCTATGTTGGTATGAAAGCCGGCGAGCACTGGGAGGATTTGAAGGTCTATTTCCACGAATCACATTACGTGATTGCCGCACTGGGATTGATCTTTGTGGCGTGGTATGTGCGCAGACATTTCAAAAACGAGGCGGCGTAGTCAGCCAGCTGAGATAAATGCGCAAGCAGTTTTGCGGGTGAGATGAAAAATTAAAAAGGCCTTTACAGGCCTTTTTAATTTTAATGGCATGGATGACAGATCAGGCGAGCATGGTGTCTGCATCCGAACTGTCTGCTTGATCATCATCACTGCTGGCCATGTCGGCTGACAGATCGCGATAGGCAACTGTCCGTAAATCAAAGTTCAAGCTGTTGGGGGCCGCGTCATGCTTGATTGGACCGTTTGCATTCAACACCACCCGCGCTAACGCCTCATCCTGTGCAGTCGCATGGGCTGCAACACTTGCCAACATGAAGACACTGCAAGCGATCACATTTTTTAATACAGATTTCATCCATGACCCCTTTGAATTTATTTTGAAATCAAACTGTATCAAAAGGCGGTACGGTCTTTAAATAGCTCTTTAAGGCCAATGCCTGAACCTTAAAATGTGCCGATAACGACGTTTGCAGGTTTTATCCGAAGGGGGCAGGGGCGATTACTTCCAGCTAACCATTTGTGACAAGTCTCTGCGTGTTTTGGCTTTAGGCGCATGTTTGCGATAGCCAAACGCGACCATATATGCCAAGCCATAGGCTTGCAGATCCACCTCAAAGTGCTCGGCTAGCAAGGCATCGGTCTCTTTTTGTTTAAAGCCCTCAATGGGGCAGCTGTCGATGCCCAGCATGGCAGCGACCGTCATCATATTGGCCAATGGCAGGTAGCATTGCTTGCTGGCCCAATCAAACAGTTTGCGTTCATCGGTTAAATCAAAGTCAGATTGCTGAAACTGCTTATAAAAGCCGAGACGCATCTTGGCAACGTCATCTGGGTGATGTTGCACCTCTCGCATGAATTTAGGCAAATAAGCGCCATCAGCGTCCAAAAAAGGCGATTTCATCGCCAGACACAATACAAAGTGACTGGCGGTATCGAGCTTGAGTGGCGCGCCCCAAGCATGCTGCTTCAACCGCTCGCGCAAGGTTTTATCCTGTACCACTATAAAATGCCATGGCTCAAAACCGAACGAGCTTGGTGACAGCCGAGCGGCTTCCAGAATACACGCAAAGGTGGGGGCAGGAATCTGTTGGCTGGCATCAAACTCTTTACAGGCATGTCTAAAATGCAACGCTTCTTTAATGGATTGTGGATCAATCATCCTGACTCCTTAGTCAATTTCCACCGGCACTAGCTTGCCGACACTTAAAAATAAAATGGCTGTTTGTATGGGCAAGCCCTCTGCGCTAAATAGTCGCGCATAGTCAGCCAATTGCGGCTTAAATGCCCGTGCTAATTGGGTGAGATTCTCCTCTTTCGAAACTGGCATCGATTTATAGTCAACGATCCAACGCACACCGTCAGCAACAAAGGTGCGGTCGATCACCTTTTTACCGGCGCTTAACTGCTCAATCGCAAGCTCGGCGCTGGCTTGTGCGTGAGGCGCTAATACCCACCGGCCATCTGCTGATTGCAAGGTGGTGTTGAGCAAATGCGCCACCTGTACCGCCGCTTGGGTCGCCTCATCGCGCGGATAGCCGCTTTGTTTGAACCAACGTTGCATGGCCGCTTGAAGCCCAAAGAATGCGGTTTTTTCATGCTGCTGCCAAGCGTCGAGACCCTGTTCCGCGATGAGTTGCAAGTACAAATGCGCGAGCGTGCCCATGTCTGCCTCTAGTTGATGCAGCGGACGGATCGCCTCTGTCGTAGACTGCGTTAGCGTGTGTGTAGTCAGCGCAGAGTCTTGTAACAGCGCAGGCGTTTGTGCGTTGCGCACGCGAATCAACCGCGGTACAAACTGCCGAATGTCCGCGACCTGTTGAGCCCCTGGGTAGCGACGCACAATATCGTTTTCTGCCGTGAAGCATGGCTGAATCGTGGGCCATAATAGCTGTAAAAACGTATTTTTACGTGCTTGTGGGTCTCCGTTTTTGTCGAGCTTGGCAGCGCCTAGTAAATGCAGCTGACGCTCAGCACGGGTGGCAGCGACGTAAAGGACACGCGCATCTTCATAGGCTGCACGCGTTTTATCCAGATCATTTAAATAATCATAGGCGGTGACGGTGGTTTGCGCGCGTTTGCGCGCGGTCGGCACAAATGGGGCCGCCACCAGCGCGGTACGACTGTGTGCCATGGTGACTTCTTCCCAAATCACCAGTTTGGCGTCATCTGGGGGGTTGCCCCCATCCAAGCCCGGCAGAATGACCGTGTCAAACTCTAAGCCTTTGGATTTGTGGATGGTCATGAATTGTAGACTGGCGTCTGCCGTTGCATCCGGCGCAGCGTAGAGCTTTTGTACATCGTCAGCCAATGCTTGCGGATTAAATTGACCTTGTTGTTCGAGCGCTGCGATACGGGCAAAAAAAGCTTGTACGTCTTGGACATCGTTTTTATGCCATAGGCATTGTGCGCCGCCGAGCCGCAACCAAGTGTTATGCACCCAGCGGCTGACTGGCGAGCGGCCACGCCATTGCAAGGCAGTTTGCATCACCTCTCGAACATGGCGGGCGCGTTGCTGGCCATCGGCGCTTAATTGTGACAGACGTTGCGCGTCTTGCAATAAGCTTAAAATGCTCTGATGGCTATCGCGACCGACGAGCGCGTGCAAGTCAGCCAGCGTTAAACCGCACCAAGGCGCGCGTAATAGCGCCAGCCAGTGAACGCGGTCGGCCTGCTGATGCAAGGCGTAGGTGAGCGTGAGCAAGTCTTGCACAATTTGACGATTGGCCAATTCTTCAATTTCGACCGCCTGAAAACTCAGTGTGCGATGGTTTCTGCGTATCTCGCTGACCAGCGCATGCAAATGTTTGCGGGCGCGTACCAACACGGCGATGGTGGCCTCGGGATGCGTCGCCCGTGTTTGCTGAATGATGCGAATGATATGTTCCGCTTCGGTATGGCGGATATTGGCGGGCGCTTCGTCTTCAGTGTTGCTTGGGTGTAATAGCGGGTGCACAAATACGCCTGCACCACTGGCATCGGCGCGCGTGGCGACAAACGGCCGATAGGCAATCGCACCCTGTTGCGGGGCATCATGCGCTGGCAGAATGCCTTGAAAGGTCTGATTGATCCAATCGACCACGGGCGGGCAGGAGCGGTTGTTGCGCCAGAGTTTGAGGGGCGTCAGTGCAATATCGCCGATGCCATATTGCGCCGCATTCAGAAACAAGCCGACATTGGCTTTGCGAAAACGATAAATCGACTGCATGGGATCACCCACCGCAAATAGCGTGCGGCCATCACCGACTTGCCAACCGCGCGTGAGCGCTTTGAGCAGATCGGTTTGCATCGGGCTAGTGTCTTGAAACTCGTCGACCAGCAGGTGTTGAATGCGGTAATCGAGGCGCATGGCGAGTTCTGTCACTTCTTCGCCCTCTAGCAATGCTTTAAGTGCGCGTTGTGCCACCTCCACAAAATCTACCTCGTTTTGTGCTTGAAAACACAACCAGAGTTGCGCGGCGGCAATATTGAGTAACTGGCTCAAGGCCGCGATGATGGCCTGATCCTCATCATGATCTGCATCCGGCAGTAAGCGGATGCGGGCAAGCAGCTTTTCCGCGTCACTTTGTTGTGCCAGCCCGTTGAGAATCTCCGTCAATGCCTCTTTGTACGGCTTGGCCTCATCGGTGGCTGGCAGACCCATATTTTTATCAAGACGTTTGCGTAAACCGCCAGTGCTGGTCAGCAATAGTTCGGCGAGCGCACGCCAGCTTGGCAGATCTTCAATATTGGCGGTGAGGGGCGTCTGCCAGTCACCTAGGGTTGAGAGGAGATGTGCAGGCGTTAATTGGCTGGCAGCATAACGGGCAATCGGCATCAAGACTTGCTGTAAGCGGGCAGGCATCACCGCCAGCACCTGCGCTAACTCAGATTCAATCAAATACGTCAGGGCAGATTGTCCAGACATTGGGTCGCTGGATTGGCTTAAATGTAGCCATTGTTCGCGCTTAGCCAACATGGAGACGAGCAGTGTTTCCAGTTTGTACTGGTCATTATCCATGTAGCGCAACACCAGACGTACCGGTTCGCCCAGTATGGGCTCATCCATCGCTTGCAAAGCCAAGTTAGCGGCTTCTCGGTAATAGGTCCAAGCATCTTCAGTCACGGCCGGTTGGGTGCCAAAGCGACTCATTAACGGCATTTGCCGCGCCAAGTTGGCGCAGAGTGAGTCGATGGTGTAAATGCGCAACCGGGACGGGCTCTCGAGCAATTGCCACTGCAAGGCAGCTGAACGCTGTAAGGCTTGTTGACCGAGATCGTAAGTGATTTTTTTATGCGTAGCCTCGGGCGGGATACCCCCAGCGGCTAAAAGTAAGCTGTCAAGAATACGCGCGCGCATTTCTGATGCAGCTTTGTTGGTAAAGGTGATGGCGATAATTTCTTCTGGTGCTTGCACGGTTTGCAGCAATTTCAGAAAGCGCTGGGTCAATAACTCGGTTTTCCCCGCCCCGGCCGGGGCCTCTACAATAAACGATTCCAAAGCCAGCGCGCGCTCACGATGGCTGGCATCGAGGGCGAGAGCGGCTGATAAGTGGCTGTCTCGTGGAATCATGCCGCGCCTCCCGCCTGCTGTTGCTCAAACTGCAATTGCCGCTCTGGCAAGCGCAACAGCGGTAACACATCGCAATACGCCAAGTCTTGTTCGCTTTCAAACACCACAGCAGCCGCGCCGGCTTTGAGTGCTTGTGCAGTTTGCGTAATTTGTGTGCGCCAATGCGTGAGCACCGATGGCCAGTCAGGAAACTGTGCTGGGTCAAACAGTTTATTTTTTTCGTGGTTAAAGGCTTTGATGCCGGGGACGATGTCGTCTTCTGCCGCTACCCCGCTAAATCCAGCGTCGGTCAGACGCAACTTGCCGAAACAGACTGCCGCAATGTCTGCCTCTTGCAATAAAAATGCGGCATAAAGGGGGAGTTGCGGCTCGCTGAGTTTGTCGCTCGCCCAGTTTTTAAAGTCGGGGGCGCTGCCGGTTTTGTAATCAATGACGATGAGTCGACCATCGGGTAAGGTATCCACCCGGTCTATCACCAATTTGATTTGCACGCCCTCAATGAGTGTTTTAAAGGTTTTTTCTACCAGTGTGACGCTAAAGGGTTGTGGGCGCGCGCGTTCGATCTCCCACAACCAAGTCAGCGCTAGTTTGCTTAATCGTTCTGCCTCTAATTGGCAGAAAACGCTCGAAAACGGCTGGGCAAACTCGGTATTAAAGTCAGAGATGACGGTCATCGCGATCTGGTCGAGTTGTGTTTTTAACTGTTGTGGGTCTAGTGTTTGCCAATTCAGCGTCGTTTGCGCGGTCCAGAAAGCAGCCAATACACGGTGTATCAGGTCGCCGCGTTGCATGGCATCGAGGCCATTGTGGGCGGTTTCTAACTTGCGTGCCTTGAGGCGATATTGATAAAACGCCCAGGCTGGGCAAATTGCCTGCGCACGCAGTAACCCCGTGCCGCCGCTGACATGTTCACCCTCCAATACCGGCGGGGCCTGATGGTCGTCTAGCCATTGCCAGTCCTGTGTACAATCACTTGCCAACTGCTCGGCCAAGGTCGCCACCCCTGCAGGGCTGTTGGCCTCAGCGATATTCTTGATCAGCGGGCTCATACGTAACAGACGGTCACCCTCTTGGCGGGCATATGAAAAAATCACTTCGTGTGCGCTAGTGAGTAAACGTTGATGAATTTTGCTGGCAAAGGCCATTTGTACCTCGCTACTGGCATTCGGCGTGCCGGCTTGGCGTTGCAATTCAGCAGGAATCAGCGCATTGGTGCGGGATAAAGGTGGCCAGACGTGATCGTTCATGCCCATCACCCACACGCCATCTAAGGGCTGCGCGCTGGCTTCTAGCATGCCCATCACCGTAATGTTTGGTTGGCGAACGGTTTGCGGCTGAAAAATTTGTGCCTGACATAATTGTGACAAGCGGTGCAGGGCGCCCATGGCATCTACTGGCCCCAGCCAAGTGTCTAGCGCTGAGAGTTGCGCCAACACTTGGTGAAACGATTGCTGACATTGGTATTCAACACTGGATAAGCTTCGCTCCCCCGGGTAATGCGTGGCTTGCAGCAAGGTTAAAAAATAAGCGCTCCACTGAGAGGGGGGCTGTTTGCGCGGTGCTTGCTTGGCTTGTAAGAGTAAAGCACTCAAATCGGCATGCAAGGCAGGACAAGCAATCGGATATTCATCGGCTTGCTTGCGCGCGACAAAGCGAGCGAACGTTTGTGCATGCACCTGTAAAGGCAACTGGCGTCGCATTTCAGCGTCTATGTTGGCGCGCGCCTCTGCTTCATGGATTGCCTGTGACCAGTAGATATCCGCCAGCAGTGCAGAGAGCTCCGTTTGCGGATGGGGCGCCCCTTGAAAAGCCAAGCGTAACAATGCCAGCGCAGACTGGACGAGCGGCCAGCGACTCAAAGGTAGTCCCAGAGAAAACTCATAACAGCGCGGGGTTTCAGCATGCGCCGGGTGCAAAGCCTCTGGGTGAAAGATGTCATCTAGTAAGTTTGCGAGAAGATGTCGCATCGCGTCCAGCGCCGGCACCACAATCGCGAGCTTGGCATCCGGGTTGTGATTAAGCTGTTGTTGCGCCCAATGCACGGCGGCGCGCATTTCATCGTTGGCCTCGGCAAATCCCACGCGCTGCGCAGGCTGGGCAACCACGTGCTGGTCATAGGTTTCTACCAAGACACCTGCGGCTTCTAGTCCGGCGATCAGCCGCTGTAAGAGGGGATTGATGCGGTCAAAGCCCGCCAACTGAATGCGTGCTGGTAAGCCACGGCTAAGCTGGCCGAGTTGTTCCAATTGCCAGACTTGATAACGTACGCTTTCGAGATAGCCGCTTTGTTTGCATAAGGTCTGAAACTGTTGGCGCCATTGCATAAATTGGCGCGTTTCATCACTGGCAGTGGCCATGTCGACGCTGATATTCCACTCAATTAAAAAGCGGTTGGCTTCCATCGCGGCACTGGCTAGGCCATGGGTGTTGAATAAATTCAATGCCTCGTGTTGGCGCAAGCAATGTTGAATGGCTTGCTCCCACAACAGCGCTTCTTGCGTAGTGGACAACACCCCCTGTGGTGCTGTCTGTAGATCAATCTGACCAGCCAAGATAGCCTGTTCAGTCAGTTGATAGAGCCAATCTTGCAAAGGCAGCACCTGGGGTGCTTGCCACTGCATTTTGCCTTGCTGTTTTTGTTTGAGCTGAAGCCATTGCCGGATACCTTGCGCTAAACGTGCCGAGGCGCAGAGAACCACGGGTGCAATGTCAGAATGGTTAGCAGCAAGCGTCATGAGTGCGTATATGTGTGAATTGTTATCTTAACCACAACATTTTATAAGATAATGCGATCAGCAAACGATAAAAAACTTTTGGAGTCCTGACATGTCTGCTTTTGCCAAGTTTTTAAAATGGATTTTTTGGCTGATTCTGCTACCCGTGGTCCTTTTGGGTTTGTATACCTGGGCCAGCTTGAGCTGGGTTTATTCTGATGGCGAGCGGATCGGCTATGTGCAAAAACTCTCGCACAAGGGCTGGGTATGTAAAACCTGGGAAGGCGAGCTGGTGTTGGTCACTGTGCCCGGCACACAGGCAGAAAAGTTTTACTTTACGGTGCGTGATCCCGCGGTGATCAGCCAAGTGAATCAATTGGCGGGTGAGCGGGTACGTGTCATGTATAAAGAGCACAAGGGCGTGCCTTCAACTTGCTTCGGTGAAACAAGTCATTATGTGTATGCAGTGGAAGAAGTCGAAGAAGACTGATGGCTGATCTCAAAAATTACATTACGCCAGAGGGCTATGCTGCGCTCGAAAAAGAATTTCAATTCTTGATTAAAGTGGATCGGCCCGAAGTGGTGCGCGTAGTGAGCTGGGCCGCCGGCAACGGCGACCGCAGCGAGAATGGCGATTACATCTACGGCAAAAAGCGCTTGCGGCAGATTGATTCACGGATCCGTTTTTTGACCAAACGGATGGATGCGGCAGAAATCGTCTACAGCAACACGCAGACCAATACCGAGCAAGTTTTCTTTGGCGCGTGGGTCACCCTGTTTAACCTGAGTGATGACACTGAAATGACGGTAAGGATTGTGGGTCAAGACGAGCTGGATCCTTCACAAGGCTTTATTTCATGGGTATCCCCCATGGCAAAAGCCTTACTCAGTAAACGCTTGGGCGACGCGGTTCGTGTGATGACGCCCAGCGCTGAAACAGAATATGAAATTATTGATATTCGTTACATATAAAACAAATCATTGCACTGCTGACTTGAACTAATCTGCCGATTGCTTTATCTTAATTGTATATGCGTAAACATATTTGCTTATTATTGATTTTGTGGCTGCCCTGTTTTGTCATGGCCGCCAACGTCATGTCATTGCAAATGGCGCTCGCACAACAGTCACTAAGCACCACCGTAGATAGGCAGATGCCTTGCCATCAGCATGCGGCCGAGCATGCCCATACGCAAGCAACCGCGCAACACAGCCCACCGCACCAAGCGCCCATGTCGCATCATTGCACTGTGTGCGGCTTTTGTTTGGTGAGTGCTGGGTTGGCGCACTTAAACACCTTTCCGCAAGTCATCCTCTCTGCACAACCTACCTCGACGCCATTGTTTGAGGCGGATCCTGTGCATACACAAACCTACCCACCCGCGATTAAACCACCCATATTCAGCTAGCGAACAGGATAAATCCGTCTACCGGATGTTTGTTTGATTGAATTAGGAGGTTTTATGTTTAAGCAACTTCAGGTTGCACTCGGCACATTACTGCTCAGCCAATTGTCATGGTCAACGCACGCGGCGGCATTGATGGGCTTTGAAGACAGTGCCATGCTCATGACCGAAATCGGTCGCTATAACCAAGAATGGATGTTGAATTACTCGCCTGCACTCGGGCATGCTATCGGGGTTGAACAGATGCGCATGTCCGGCAAGGGCGAGCAGGCCACCACTATTTCTGGCATCAATTACACCGGTCTGATCAAACGCTGGAACATGCCTGCGGCACAAGCCAATGTATGGTTCAACGGCAGCGTTGGCGAAGCGCGAGGCCAATTTGACGGCTTTGCTTACACGCCCAGCCTGCAATTTGATGCGGAATCTACCCGGCTATATTTTTTAGCCAAGGCCCGTATGATCCGTGCGCCGCAGATGAACTACGATACGGCGGCGCTGCAAGCTGGATTCTCCTTCTATGAAACCGGATTTAATCAAACCCAGCCTTGGTTTGTGCTGGAAGCCAAGACCATGCGCAACAACGATCCCGGTCTTCAAATCACACCGGCGATTCGACTGATTAACAAACACTATTTTCTTGAATTTGGGATCACCAATCCTTGGCAAGGGGAGGGCTTTGCGCCGCGCCTGAATGCCATGTTTGTGTTTTAACCCATTAAATTTTTAAAGGATACTGAAATGAAAAAATATTTGATTGCTTTGTTGTTCTCAATCATGACGCCTGCGGCGTTTGCCGTCACTACCATTAAGGCCGAAGTCAACGGCATGGTGTGCGCATTTTGTGCCAAAGGCATCGAGAAAAAACTCAATGCGCTGCCACAGAAGCAAGCGGCATTCGTTGACCTCAAAAGCCGGGTGGTGGCTTTACAACTCAAAGAAGGCCAAGACGTTAGCAATGAGGCCTTTAGTAAAGTCATTCAAGATGCAGGCTACTCGGTCAGTAAAATGGAGCGGGTCAGCCAGACTGTGGATGCGATACAGGCAGAGGTAGCCAAAGCCGACAAAGCAGGCGTGAAGTAATGGTGGCCGAAATCAATCAGTTGCAGACCACCAAGCGCCTCAATGTGTTGTCGCTGTTGACCAGCGGCTCGACCTTGATTTGTTGCGCCTTGCCGGCGACCTTGGTGGCGATTGGTTCTGTGGCTACTTTAACCAGCCTGATCAGTCAGTTTCCACAGTTAATTTGGATCAGTGAACATAAGCCGTGGGTATTTGGCATTGCCGGCGTCATGCTGTTGTGCGCTGGTTGGTTGCAATGGCGAGCCCGCTTATTGCCTTGCCCAACGGACGTGCAATTAGCGGCGCTGTGTAGTCGAACGCGGCAGCAGAGCCTTTGGATTTACTGGCTCTCGGTGGGATTGTTTTTGATTGGCTGCTTCTTTGCCTTTTTAGCCCCGTTGTTATTGGTTTAAACTGAGTTCAACATACAGCCATCTGGTGTGGCTGTATGTTGATAAGCGCTTGAAAATACATCGTTTTAAGCCAATTGAAGCGCAGCAAACTGCGTATAATTGCCTCAAATTAAAGAAAGCTGTTGTTTTGACGATGACTAGCTTATACACAATACGCAAATGCATATGAGCCCCCCGATTATTTTAGATATTGAAGCGTCCGGCTTTGGCGTGGGTAGTTACCCAGTCGAAATCGGTTACGTCGATGCCATTGGCCATCCGTGGAGTGCACAAGTGCAACCGCATGCCGATTGGCTGCATTGGGACTCTGAAGCAGAAAAACTGCACCAGCAGTCGCGCCAATCGCTAGAGGCGTTTGGTCAAACCGCGCGCGAAATCGCGTTGCACTTGAATCATGTATTTGCCGGTAAAACCGTCTATACCGACGGTTGGTACCAAGATTTCGTTTGGTTACACAGTTTGTATGAAGCCGCTGGTTTGAGCCCTAACTTCAAACTTGAGGATTTAGGGCTGACGTTGAGTCCCGCACAAAAAGCGCTGTGGCATGACACCAAGCTAAGCGTCCGCGAAACCTTCGCATTACAGCAACACCGCGCCTCTACTGACGCCAAAGTGTTGCAGCTCACCTGGCTCAAAACCGCCGACACCTCTGCATTGATGGCTGAGCAAGCTTAGTCAGCTTGCTTCGGTTACACTAACCCCTTTGATTCAACGAGCTGCGGCTGTTCACTATGCATTTGTCTGCATTCATGCCTTCCCGCGTGGATATTTTTTGCAAAATTGTCGATAACTTCGGCGATATTGGTGTCAGCTGGCGTTTAGCCCAGCAGCTGGCCAGTGAATATGGGGTGACGATTCAGCTGTGGGTAGATGATGTTGCACTGGCCAAACAGTTTGCTGTGGTAGGGCATCCGCGCATTACTTTACAACATTGGCATGCAACAGCAGCGTTCACCCAAGCGGCAGACGTCGTCATCGAAACCTTTGGTTGTGAGCTTCCTGCGGCGTATCAGCAAGCCATGCTGCGCCAGCGATCAATTTGGTTGAATGTCGATTACTTGTCTGCCGAACCATGGGTTGAAAGCTTTCATGCCCAGCCCTCGCCACAGGCCAATGGTCTCGTGCGCTATTTTTTTTACCCGGGCTTTACCCCAGCGACCGGCGGATTGTTACGTGAAGCGTCTTTGCCTGCGTTACAAGCCGATGCGCAATGGCAAGCGGTAGGCTTGACCGCTGCCCCGGATCTGCTCACCTTATCGCTGTTTTGCTATGCGCATGCACCACTCGCGGCACTGGTGGAAAGTCTGCAACATTCTCTGAACCCAGTACGCTTATTGGTGCCAGAAACCATCGCGCCAATGCTGGCTGACACACTAGGCGTCAGCAAATTGCAAGTGGGGGAGCGTATTGCGCGTCAAAACTGCACTTATTACATCTTGCCGTTTTTGTCGCAACCCGATTACGATCGCTTGCTTACGTTATGTGACTTTAATTTTGTGCGTGGTGAAGATAGCTGGATTCGAGCACTTTGGGCAGGCAAGCCGATGATATGGCAACCCTATCAACAGAGCGAAGACACCCATTTGCGCAAGCTAGAGGCGTTTATGGATCATTACCTGCCATTGTCCACCGGCACCACAGCCGAACATAGTTTGCGCAATGCCATGTTAGCCTGGGCGCAAGGGACATGGCAGACTGAGCACTGGCAGGCATTACTGCAGGCGTGGCCACAGATTAGCCACCATGCAACGGCCTTTAAAACACGGCAATCCCAACAAGCAGATTTGGTCACTAACTTGGTGATTTTTATTGAGAAATGCCTCGCACATCGGGTATAATTCGGCGCTTTCAAATCCCGCATACAAATTAAGGCTTATTTATGAAAATCGCTCAAGAGCTCCGCGTTGGCAACGTAGTGATGATTGGCAACGACCCGATGGTTGTTGTAAAAACCGAATATAACAAATCCGGCCGTAATGCGGCTGTGGTGAAAATGAAAATGAAAAACTTGTTAACCGAAGCGCCAAGCGAAAACGTTTACAACGCGCAAGACAAGTTTGATGTCATCGTATTAGAAAAGAAAGAAGTGACGTACTCTTATTTTGCAGACCCAACCTATGTGTTTATGGATGCTGAGTATAACCAGTACGATGTTGACGCTGAGTTTATGGAAGATGCACTGCCATACCTGGAAGATGGGATGCCTTGTGAAGTCCGTTTCTATGATGGCAAAGCGATTTCAATCGAATTGCCAACCACCGTTGTGCGTGAAATCACTTACACCGAACCCGCTGTGAAGGGCGATACATCCGGAAAGGTCATGAAGCCTGCCAAGATCGGCTCTGGTTTTGAAATTCCAGTGCCGCTGTTTGTAAACCAAGGCGACAAGATTGAAATCGACACGCGTACTGGTGAATACCGTAACCGTGTGATGAAGTAAATCTGCTTTTCTGCACAAAAACCCCGGTCCTGTCCGGGGTTTTTTTATGCCGATTGGGGGTCACTTTTAAATGCGCTGCTCAGGGAGAGCTGGCCGGTGATGTCGGGAATCATTCACTGGTGCCTGGGCGGATTTCTCTATCACAATGGCTGACTGCATTCGCTTATTTCAAGTCTGGAGGGTGTCATGCGTGGTCAACGAAACAATCATAAGGCGGCATGGATACGATGCATGCTTGCTGCAACTCTGCTTTTTATTGGGCTGGCAACGCGCGCAGACAGCGATCCAAGATCGCTTAAGCATCCTTTAATCGGCTATTGGGAATCAACGTTGCCAGACACGCACTGCCTTGAAACCTATTGGTTTAAAGAAGACGGTACGGCGGTGTTTAGCAGTGGTGACGAGCAGCTCGAGGCGCGTTATGAGGTCACGCCGCAACCGGATGCCCAGGGGTTTTTTAAGTTAAGCCACCGAGTGACGCAGACCAATCATTCGCAGGACTGTAACCAGCAAACCGCAAAAGTGGGCAGTGAGCAAACCAGTTTCTTGTTGTTTACCCCGGACGGCAGTCGATTTATCGCCTGCGATGATGATGACCCCTCCCTTGAAAGTTGTTTTGGCCCGATTGAGCTTAAAAACAATGCCAACAAAAGTTTGCGCTAAGGCAGGCGCTGATGCAGAGCGCGCAGGTGGCGATTGCTTGGTTAAGACGGCTGCTTCCCTTGGTCGTGGCGTGTATGGGATTAACGATTGGTCAGCCAAGTCAGGCCATTATTCATGGATTGGCCTTTCCTGGGGTCGCAATTTCTACGGTCAAGCTCACGATTCAGCATGCACATTTTTTACAATCCGTTGAAAAGTGGGAATATTACGATTCGATCTGCAGTGCAGCCATCGTAGGGCTCAAACCGCTGACGTTAATTACCGCAGCGCATTGCCTGAAAGAGGTGCGGCTCACCGGCCCGCAATCCTTACCCATGCTCGCGATTGTCCAACCTGCGTTATTGGGTATTGATTCGCCCAAGATGACGCAGGCTTTTTATCGGCCGTTTGAAACAGTCGCTGAAAATATCACCCAAGATATTGCTGTCTTAGTGTTTGATGCACGGGTCAATGGCGTGATTCATGCCTTGCCGATTCGACTAGAGGATAGTCTACCCGATCAGTTGATGATTTGTGGTTATGGGCATGGCTACGGAGAGGTCGACACGCGGCATCCGCGTTGCGGTGAGCGCAAGCTGATCACGGATTTATCTGATTTTTATCAGGTATTACCCAAAGCCTACCGTGAAAAAGACGAAATGCTGCATCTGCAAGCGCAAACGCAGTTTGCCTATACGCAAGCGTTAGTGCATGCCGAACATGCATTGCTTGCTGTGAACCGCCTGAACGCATTGAACGAATACGACCATACGATTCCGATGCCTACTGCGGGAGATTCTGGTGGGCCATGGTTGCTGCTCAATGCGCACGGACGATATGAGTTATTGGCGATTACCAGTCTGGTCGAGCGTTTTTACAACCCCAGTCCGCAGTGGTCATTTTTTCAAAAACAGGTCCCGCTCTCTGAATACCCCTATATTGCCTACGGCTTGCGCTTGAGTCATCCTGAAGTGTTGGGTTTTTTACAATACGCGCAACATAGCGGGGCGGATATTCAGTTTAGTGCGGCAACTTTGTCGCCTAAATCTCTGGGCTTACATTGAGCTGAAGGCACCCGACTAGCGGTGAGCCCGCAAGTGACTGTTGGACCGCTCAAGTAAATGGCTGGTCATTCTTTTAAATCGTGTCAATTGTCGGGTACGCTGTTTTCGCGCTTCTAACAAGGCTTGTTTGTGACTCTGTGCGAATAAAGCTTCGGTATCGAGCATGTGGAGATGGTCATCTAATTCGATGGTGGTTGTCTGCAAGGTTTCGATTAAATGCCCGATGACCCATTGCTGATTAATGCCCGGTAGTGCTTCATTGGTTTTTGCGCCCAACGCTAATTGTTGCGCGTGAAGATTGTGCATGACACTATCCGCCAAGGACAGTAACCCTTCTTGGGCCAAGAAATTGCATGCGTAGCGGCCTTTTTGCTCAATAGAAGCACTGTGTATCTCTCGAATACCGGCCGAGCCCGCCACCACTGCCAACGCATTGATTAACAATTTGTTGAGCACAGTTTGATTGCAAAGGTAACGCGCGAGATTGGCATAAAATTGGCCCATTCTTCGTAATGTTTTATCCGGCGTGTTGTCATGATGGACAAAGCCGATCAGGTTCACATTAATGTAGTGATGCCAGGTTGAGTCAGCCACAATGTTACCCACTCCGCACAGTTTTCCTTGATAAGCTGCGACCAAGCCAACCTCTTGTTGATTGGCGTCAGCGGCTTGATTGATCCCCCAACTAATGATTTCCGGTTTTAATGGCTTGCTCCCATACTTTGGCCAGTCTCGCTCTGATAGGTTAGCTGGGATTCGCAGTGCACCTTCGTGGACATGGTCTGGAAAAATATCGATAACGCCGTTTGGATTATCTGCCGAGATTGGGGCGGCAAACAATGGGTGAGCAACGCGTTCTGGGATATAAGCATCACCGAATGGGCCACCTATATATTCATGCCTCAGTTGCCAATGGTATTTCACCCTAGTCGCCTGTGGTTGATCATCTTCTTGTTTGGGCATGTTGGACATATCATTATCGCCAGCGGTATCGACATGATAAAGACCTAACTGACTGTTGCCTTGGCTGACCGGATTACCCATCCACACCCGCATTTCTCCGGCCCGTGGAATGTTTTTTCCTAAGGCGCGGCCAAGATTGTAATAATCTGCTTGATCCTTCAACCAATTGGAATGATCGCCTGTGACTAATACCCCCCCTCCAGCATCCATCCATTGACGTAAAAGCCGAATTTCCTCCTCTGTAAACTCTTGATCATTGGCGTTTTTGTCAAACTTTATTCCGCCAAAGTTAGGGGCTGGGTCCATATGGTTTCCGTAATGCATGCCAAACATCCAAATCTGTGAGTATTTGTTTAGCATGGCTTGCGTTAAACGATGCGGATTTTGCAGTAATGCAGGGTTGTGAATCACATTCCCTTGGTTGTCGTAGTCATAAAACCGATTGACTACATCCACCTGATAACGTGTAAAAAAAGTGCTTTGGTTTTGGAGCGTCGTTTTGAGTAGACCGAGACCAAATTCATCTTTGAATCCTCGTTTGGCATTGCCTGTGTTTTTGTCGACAGCCATCCAAGACTCGTCTGCATCATCACAATAAAATAAAACACGAATGGTGACGCGCCCAACCAGCGTTTCACGCCAGTGGTCACGCATGGTGAAATCTTTGAGTGTTGGCATATCCACCTCCTGTTAAGTTAAGTTAACAGGAGTGTATGCCTTAAAGATTCATTCCGCAATTGTTGGCCCTATGCGTACGCAAAGGTGAAGATTGAGTGGGTTGAGGGTTTTACCCACAGGCATAACAAAGCATCAATATCCGGGGGATATTGATGCTTTGCTGTTTAAAGTGAAACGTCGTGCTGCTGGTCGAGTGTGCCGTTAGGCATTTAGTTTAGCGTCAATCTCTTGTTCGGCTTGCAACCAATAATGCAAATGATCATGGCCAAATCCACTTTTCTCGGCAATGTAATAAGCGGCCACTTCAATCATTTTAAAACGGTCACTGCTCGTAATGACTGTCGATTGGATGGTGGGTTTGACAGTTTTTTTGCGCGTAGCGACGGGTTTTGCCGAGGTTGCGCTGGTCGTTTTTGTGGCCGGTTTTTTAGCGGGGGAGACTTTTTTTGCGGATGCGTCTGAGGGTTTGCTTGCTGCCATACTGTTCTCCATGGGTTAGAGTGAAATGAACGAGCGTCGACTTTTGGTCGCGGTATGGAAATAGTAAAAGGGCTGGGCATGCATCGTCAAGGCGCTCATTGCACAAGCGTTGCTTTGCATATGATTTAAATATGTAATTGTTGTGTTTGCGCTTGATCCCGAAGGCGAATATAAGCAGAAAGGGCGCATTCAGTGAAAAGCAACTTCCAAAGCGGCCCCATTTATGCTGTAGTGGCTGCCTGATGCTATTTGAAAGACTGTATGTATAAAAAAGCCATGACATCCCTCACCATCCTGTTTTTTATGATGGGATTGATCACCTGTTTAAACGATATTTTGGTGCCTTATTTGAAAGCCGTCTTTTCACTAAGTTATAGCCAGGCGGCATTGGTGCAGTTTTGTTTTTTCGCCGCCTACGGGCTGACTTCGATTCCGTTTAGTCAGTTGATTGAAAAAGTGGGTTATCAAACGGGGATGGTGATCGGTTTTTCGCTGGCGGCAGTGGGCTGCCTGTTGTTTTACCCGGCAGTTGCGTTGCATATGTATGCCTTATTTTTGGCTGCTTTATTTGTGTTGGCTTCTGGCATCGTCCTATTGCAGGTGGCGGCTAATCCTTGTGTCTCCGTCATTGGACCGCCTGCCACGGCCTCATCACGCTTGACCATGGCGCAAGCATTTAACTCTCTGGGTACTTTTATTGCACCTTTTTTTGGGGCTTATTTTATTCTTTCTGCGCTGGTGAATGTGAATCAGGCAGAAGGGGTGGTCTATCCGTATTTAGGCATCGCTGCGGTGCTGATCGTGATTGCATTTGTTTTGTCACGCATTCAGTTGTCGGGGCTAGAACAGCCGGACCATCATGACAAGCCTTGGCGTCAGGTGCTCCAGCAACGTGGGCTTTTACTCGGGATGATCGGCATTTTTTGTTATGTGGGCGCCGAAGTCGCCATTGGCAGCTTTTTGGTCAACTACATTAAAGAGCTGACACAGATGCCAGAAGCGAAAGCCGCGTCTTTCGTCGCCTTATATTGGGGCGCCGCGATGGTCGGACGTTTCGTTGGCATCTTTAGCTTAAACACATTTTCGCCTGCGCGCGTGCTGGCCGCCCATGCAACGATTGCGATTATATTCATTGCGATCTCGATGAATGCCTCCGGCATGCTGGCGGTATTTAGCATGCTGGCGGTGGGGTTGTGCAATTCGATTATGTTTCCAACCATCTTCACCCTTGCGATCAAGGGGCTGGCATCTGGTCAAGAAAAGCGCGGTTCAGGGTTATTAGCGACCGCGATTGTGGGTGGCGCAGTGATCCCCTTACTGACTGGGCTCATTGCTGACAGGTTCGACCTGCATCATGCCTTTATTCTGCCCATCGTCTGTTACGCTTACATCGTATGGTTTGCTGCGACTAGGCGTGACCATGTCGCTATTGTTCGCACACATCCCTAAAAAATTATTTGTTAAATTATGATAATGGTTTGTGCGGCAATCATTAGCCCTGTCGAGCTATTGTTCTGTTTTCTGTTGTTATTTTAAAGTGTCAATGTACTGCGAAGTTTGCAGTATGCGTTGAGGTTAAGTGAGCAAACCCGCGCAACAAACGCGTGAATGCGAGTTTTATGACAATCAAAAATATCAATAGGGGAAATACATGCGATACAGTCTAAATTTATTAACCATCTCGGTGCTGGCAGCCATCTCATTAAACGCCCAAGCGGCAGTTTCAGTGATCGCCACAGACACCTACAACGGCAGCACTTATCAGTTGCTGTCAGCCGATACCTGGACCAACAGTGAGGCGTTTGCACAAACACTGGGCGGGCACTTGTTAACCATTGATAATGCCGCAGAAAATACTTGGTTGACGACGCAGGCATTCAATCAGTGGGGTCTCACCCATTCATTTTGGATCGGTTACTCACGCAATCCAAATAATCCAAGTCAGTTTACTTGGGCCGATGGATCCACTTCTAGCTATACACAGTGGTCACCAGGTGAGCCAAACAACTCTAACAGCTACAATGCAGATGCTGAAAATTATGTACACACCTACTTAAATTTTGCAGGTGGTACACGTTTTGGTAACTGGAATGACCTGGCAAATATCGACCCATTTGAAGGACCAAAGTACGGTGTGATTCAAGTCGTTTCATCCGTCGCGACGGTGCCAGAGCCTTCAGCGGCAGGGTTGCTTGGCTTCGGTTTGTTGCTGATGGGAATGTTCGGTTTACGCCGTCAAAAATAAGCCATCAGACTAAAAAAAGGCTGCCAACGGCAGCCTTTTTTGTTTGAGCCCTTTGATGCAGCGCCTTAGGCTGATGTGCCGCCCACCGTCAAGCCATCAATTTTCAAGGTGGGCTGGCCCACGCCCACTGGGACGCTTTGCCCCTCTTTGCCGCAAGTGCCCACACCACTATCCAGCGCCATATCATTGCCTATCATGCTGACTTTGGTGAGTACATCGGGGCCGTTGCCTATGAGGGTGGCTCCTTTGACGGGGTAAGTAATTTTGCCATCCTCGATCATGTAGGCCTCGGCGGCGCTAAACACGAATTTACCACTGGTAATGTCGACCTGACCACCGCCAAAGTTGGCAGCATATAGGCCTTTTTTAACCGACTTGATGATCTCCTGCGGATCTTTGTCGCCGTTAAGCATGTAGGTATTGGTCATGCGTGGCATTGGGATGTGCGCGTAACTTTCACGGCGTGCATTACCTGTGAGGCCCATACCCATCAGGCGTGCGTTAAGGGTATCTTGGATATAGCCACGCAGAATACCGTCTTCGATCAGCACCGTATTTTGTGGCGCATTTCCCTCATCGTCCATGGTCAGCGAGCCACGGCGGTCCTGCATCGTGCCATCATCGACAATGGTGATGCCTTTGGCCGCGACTTGTTGGCCGATCATATTGCTAAAGGCGCTACTGCCTTTGCGGTTGAAGTCACCCTCCAAGCCATGACCAATAGCCTCATGCAATAAAATGCCTGGCCAGCCATTGCCGAGTACCACTGTCATGCTGCCCGCGGGTGCAGGACGAGCATCCAAATTGACCAACGCCTGATGGGCCGCTTTTTGGGCGTAATCTTGCAAGACATCATCGGTAAAGTAACTATAATCGAAACGGCCACCGCCGCCGCTAGAGCCTTGCTCGCGGCGCCCATTGTGCTCTGCAATCACCTGCAACGATAAACGCACCAATGGTCTGACATCGCCAGCCATGATGCCGTCGCTGCGCGCCACCAGCACCACTTCGTACTCTGCTGCGATGGAGGCCATCACTTGTGTAATGCGCGGGTCTTGCGCCTTGGCAAAACGTTCAAGTTTTTCTAATAAACGCACTTTAGCATCTGCACTGAGACTAGCGATTGGGTCTTGCGGCAAATATAGCGGGTTGTGGCTGCGCGTGAGGATGCTGTGACCAATTTTCTCTTGACCCAGGCTTGCGATGGCGCGTGTCGCATGTGCGGCTTGTTGTAAGGCGTCTAGATGAATATCATCAGAGTAGGCAAAGGCGGTTTTTTCGCCACTCACAGCACGCACTCCCACGCCTTGATCGATATTAAAACTCCCCGATTTGACCTGGCCTTCTTCTAGCCCCCAAGATTCACTGCGACTGTACTGAAAATACAAGTCGGCGTAATCAATATTGTGGGTCATCATGCCAGACAGCACGCTGCTTAAAGCAGCCTGATCTAGCCCAGAGGGGCGTAGCAGTAAGTCATTGGCAGTAGTCAGTAGCGTTTGCATAGCGATTCAACTTAATTAAAACATACGGGTTGGAGTCAATTTCAGTGCAAGAGTGCCCGGAGGTCTCACTGATTTTTCATGAAATTGCCTTAATGGTTTTGTGTTTGAGTGCCGGTAGGCTCTGGCGTAAATTTTTAATGTAGTTGCGGTTGACGTTGGCCACCACAATGCCTGAACCTCGCGGTAAGCGATCGAGCACCACGCCCCAAGGATCCACAATCATACTGTTACCATGGGTTTCGCGACCAGATAAGTGATAACCGCCTTGTGCGGATGCAATCACGTAACTCAGATTTTCAACCGCACGCGCACGCACCAGCGTTTCCCAATGCGCTTTGCCCGTAGTTTCGGTAAAGGCGGAAGGCACCACAATCATATCTACTTCGCCCATGGCGCGGAATAGTTCTGGAAAGCGGAGATCATAACAAATAGACAAACCAATCCGGCCAAACGGCGTATCCACCGTGACCACGGTATCACCGGGCTCGATCGTATTCTCTTCATGATAATGCTCGGTGCCCATATCCAGACCGAACAAATGAATTTTGTCATAGCGGGCGACTTGCTCACCTTTGTCGTTATACACCAAGCAACTGTTACGCACTTTGTTCGCGTAATTGCTCTCGAGCGGCACGCTACCGGCCACAATCCATATTTTATAAGCCTTGGCCGTTTTGCTTAAAAAATGTTGAATCGGTCCATCATTGGGTTTTTCACGGATAGTGACTTTGTCAAAATCCTTGAGTCCCATGATGCAAAAATATTCAGGCAACACCACCAGTTTTGCACCCGCTTTGGCGGCCATTTCAATCAGCCGCTTGGCTTCAACCAGATTGGCGGCCACGCTCGGGCTGGAGGCCATCTGAATCGCCGCCACTTTGACGATGTCATCACTGGCGGCTGATTTTAATTTTTTAGTTTTTTTCTCTGCCATGGTCAATCTTCCGTTAAAAAATCATGTTGACGTTAATGTAATATTTTCGCCGGTGTCGGCGCAGACGGCGCCACTTTTTTATCCACTTCGCCCTCCAGTGGATTATCCCAAGTGCCCGTAATCATATACTCACTGGCACTGATTTTGTTCAGTGGATCCTTGAGTAATTTTTGCGCCACAAATGCGGCTACCCCCACAATAGGGCCGCCAGCCAGCGCCGCAAGCGACACTGAGTCACTGATGTGCGGCACCACTTTGACGCGCAGGCGCTGTGTTTCTGCCTTTAAGTTAGTCTCACCCTTGATTTTGGCTTCTGCTGCTGGGCCGGTCATGAACAGGTCATCGCTTCTTAAAATTCCATCCTTGATATTGGCCGTGGAGGTGATTTTGTCAAAAGCAAAGCCCTCACTAAACAGGTCGCGGAAATCCAATGTTAAGCGCCGCGGCAGGCTTTGCAGGCTGAGTAAGCCCAAGAGGCGGCCGACACCGGGTTGTACTTTTAGAATCTGACCTTTTTCTAACTGCATTGTAAAGTTGCCATCTAGCCGTTCAACCGCAAACTCATGTGGACTACCTGGCCAGCCCAGCTGACCATTCATCGTGCCAGTGCCGCCTTTGACCATTTCACCCCCAGGTTGAAAACGCTGCAATGTTTTGCCAAGGTTGCTCGAATTTAAGTTGAATTTCAGCATGGTTTGCGGACTGCGTACCGAGTTACGCCAAGTGCCATCGGCCGTGAGCTGACTATCACTGTTGCTGATGTTCATGCGCTGGATCACCCAGCTTTCCCCGCTGTTGTAAGCTTTCAAATCAAGACTGCCCAATTGTTTATCGCCAAACTGAAAGTCTTGCGCCGTGATTTCTAGCTCGGGGTAGGTCATGTCGAGACGGCGCACTTCAGCCGGACTAGGGCTGTTGTCGGTATCCATGCTGCGTGGGATGCGCAGGTAGTTCAATTTTGCGACTAATTTGCTGGGTTTGCCTGAGAGCCAGTCGGCCTCGCCCGCCAACTCTTGGCTTTGTATCGCTAATTTTAAGCGCTCATTGAAGGGTGATATGTTGACTTTGATTTGATGCAGGTTGCGGTCAAACACATGCAAAGTGCCAGCGGTCAGTTCAATTTGATTGAGTGCCACAGAGGAGGCGTCAGACGTTGGATTGCTCCCGCCTTGGTTCAGGTAGGCCAGCCAATCATCGAGGTTGAGTTTTTGAAAGTCAGCCCGTAAATTAATGCCATCCCCCACCGGTAACCGAGCTGGCGTATTGAGTGCGATTTCACCCGCGTTGAAGGTGGCTGCACTATTGGCAGGGCGCAGAAAGTTAGCATGCATCCAGTCATTGTAATGAATGGCAACTTTGTCTGGTTGGTTCGCCTCTTGGCGGAAACGGATCGTTAAATTAGCTGGCGTCTCAACGCTTTTCTTGGCAGGGTCGGGCAGGTCTATGGCCATGCCGATGAGTTGTGAACGGATATCCAGCCGGATATTGGGCGCTTGAATCAAGAGGTTGCTTTTCCAGTCGGTGGTGCCATGCAAGGCTCTGGTGAGCGCGTTATTGTCCAGTTTTTTGAGTGCAGCATCCGTGATGCGACCACTCCCTTGAATAATTACGGACTTGTCTGGTCGCGTCGACAGGCTGACGTTGGCTGGATTGTCAAACAGCGTCAATTGCACGCCTTGGGCTTGCAGGCCTTTTTCGTTGAACTTCAAATGCCCATTGATGTTACTCATTTCTGGCATGGCAATTTGCGGATTGGCGGCGATGTGCCCATTTTTAATCGCATAATCGCCCTGAAACTGGCTGGCATCGACATCATTGAGTGGCACTTGCAAGCCCAGCTTGAGTTCTGCGCTGCCACTGCCTTTTAACAAATCGGTAAATCCCATGGTCACTTGCCGCACTGGGCTCGTATTCACAAATTTAATGCCTTGCTCAACATTGCCGGTCACCGCCGCTTTGATATTCAGCATCGGCCAGTCTGCGTCTAGCCTAGGGATTTCGACCTGCGCCTGCGTGATGTGCTGACCGACCGTGCTACCATTTTTGACCGCAATATCCATGCGGGTACCCTCAAATTTGAGCAAGGCGTCAATGTTTTGAATCACCGGCCAGTCGGTGCCATATTCCAGGGTGGCATGATCGACTTGTGCGGTCACTCTAAACAGGCCTAGTGCGGGGTCTGCCTGATGCGCTTCGTTCACATACGGAAAACCGTTAACCCGACCTTTAACGATGATTTCACCATGCCGCACTTGACCACTCAGAATTGAGCTATCTAGCCAGTGCAGGGTCGTTTCACCCAGTAATAACGGGTAGTAAAATGGCGCAAATTTTGCATCACCGCGTTCGATCTGACTTTGAAGTTGGATCGTGTCGCCGCCTGCCGCGCCTAACTGATACTCCATGTTGGTACGCAAGGCGAGGTGCGGATTACTAAACTGCAGGTTTCGTGTGCTAATCAGTGTTTTTTGCCCGTTATCGCGCCATTCGATCTCACCTTGCAGACGGTCTATCGGTAACGGCCAGCGGAGCAATCCAGCCAGCGTAATACTGGCTTTGCTAGTGTCGAGTTGAATACTGCCTGCGTTCGGGCGAACAGATAGCTGTCCTGACCAATTATCCACCCCGGGCAAATTGGCGTAGGGGGCGGTATGCAGATGGTTGAACGCGGCTTCTAGGCCATAATCTCGCCATTGCTTTTGTTGATAGTGCCAGTGTGCCTTGATTTGAGAGGCATTGCCGGCGGGTGCCATGTTTTCGAGATACTGCGCAGCAGGGGAGGCGGGCGGGAGCCAAGGTGCAAACAGTGCCCCTTGTGCAAGATTGAATTTTTTTACTGTCACCACACCTTCATGGTCTTTGGCATCCCATTGCCATTCACCATTGGTATCCTCGACGATGAGGCCAGGCTGGATGTTGGCAGAAAAGTGTTTGAGTGTGACCATGAAGCGTTGGTCAACGCGTTGCCAGCGCAGTTCACCGCTGGCGGTTTTGGCAATGTAGCTTTGTGTCTCGTTGGCGGGTGTCACCGACACATCTTTCAACTGTACCTGTGCCGCGACGCGCTGTATCTGCAGGTTGTCAAAGGCGAGAGTCGTGGTCAGGTTGCCCTTGCCTGCATTGACTTTGACGGGTAAGTCCAGCCATGGCCCCCAAGCAGAGAGGTCAGTGTCGGGTAAACGCAGTGAGATTTCACCATGCCAGGCATGCGGCTTGGCAACATCTTCCCCAATCAACACGGACTCCAGCGTAATACGTTGTTGCGTACCGGTAGACACTAGGCTGTCAATGTGAATGCTGTGGCGATCTAGCAAGCGCTGCCACACCGGCGTTAAGATTTCGATATTTAAATCCTTGAGCAGTAATGGCGGGGCTTGGCGCTGTTCGTCCAGCCAAGTGACCGTGGCATGTGAAATCTTGATGCGGCGTTGTGCCAACAACCAGTTGGCAAATGCAGGATTGCTTTGCCCGGACATAGACATGCCAGCCAAGAATAATTCGCCGTCTTTGGTCCGCCGCACCATCAGCGTCGGGGCGTCCACGCTGAGGCTTACCAGCGAAGGGGATAACAAAACTAAGCTGCTCCATGACAGTCTGGTGGTGATTTGCGACAGCGCGAGTGCCGGACGTTGCTGCGTATCAAACACGGTGACATTGCCGAGGGTGACTTGCGGGGCTAGACCGCGCCAGCGAATACCAATATGCGCAATGGTGACTTGCTGCTCGAGTGACTGGCTGAGCGCTTGCTCGATGCGGCCCCGATAATCGTCAATATGGGGAAACACATAGAACTGAATCACCGCAACAATGCCTGCCAGCACGACAAAAATAACGATCAAAGAGGTCAGCAGCCAGCGTTTTATTGTTTGCAGAGGCATAAGGTGGTAAGCAGGAGGGCAACGAGTTATATAAACAAAAAATCATTTTACTCGAAAACCCTCGTCCAGCCGCAAACGGGCGCGAACTAAGCGGCTAATTATTCAGACAGAGCAGGAGTGATTCGTTTAAAATGCCAATCTTTTGCAATTTTGCTTTTATGAAAGTGATTGTCAGTGATTCAGTTTAAGCAACTGACTTTTTCTCGCGCAGGTAAAACACTGGTAGAAGCGGCTAGTTTTCAGTTGCACCCGGGTCATCGTGTCGGTCTCACCGGTGCCAACGGTGCAGGTAAATCCACGCTATTTGCCTTGTTGCGCGGAGAGCTCACCCCGGATGTGGGCGAGCTATTGATGCCGCCACAATGGGTGATTGCGCACGTTGCGCAAGAAACCCCCGCGCTGGCGCAATCTGCGCTCGATTACACGCTGGACGGCGATGAAGAGTTGCGCACATTGCAACTTCATCTGGCACAGGCGGAGGCCGGCGCCGATATTGATCCTTTGCAGTTGGCAGATTGGCACCAGCGCTTGGCCGATATTGAGGGCTACAGTGCGCAATCGCGTGCCAGTGCTTTGCTCGCTGGCCTAGGTTTTTCGCAGGCGCAATTAAGCAAACCGGTGAGCGATTTTTCAGGCGGCTGGCGCATGCGATTAAATTTGGCGCGCGCATTGATGTGCCGCTCAGATTTGCTGCTATTGGACGAGCCCACTAACCACCTAGATATTGAAGCAGTCATTTGGTTGGAAGGCTGGCTGAGTGCGTATCGTGGCACTTTGCTGCTGATTTCACATGACCGTGAATTTCTCGACAATACCGTCAATCACATTTTGCACATTGAACAACAGCAGCTGACCTTGTACCGCGGTGGCTATAGTGACTTTGAGCGCCAGCGCGCCGAAAAGCTCACATTGCAACAGGCCAGTTACCAGAAGCAACAGCTGCAAATGGCACATTTGCAAAAATACATTGATCGCTTTCGGGCGCAGGCCACCAAAGCGCGTCAAGCACAAAGTCGGATCAAAGCCTTGGAGCGCATGGAACGCATCAGCGCCGCCCATGTTGATTCTCCGTTCACGTTTGGTTTTAGGGCGCTGGGTTCATCTCCAGACCCATTGTTAGTCATGAATCAAATGGCGCTGGGTTACAGCGGGCAAACCCTGGTCAAGCTTGGTCATTTGGCGATTCGCCCTGGCGAACGGATCGGTTTGTTGGGAAAAAACGGCGCGGGTAAATCTACTTTGATCAAAGCGCTCGCACAGTCTGAAACCTTGCTTGCGGGCGAGCGGGTTGAAGGCAAGGATTTACGCATAGGCTATTTTGCCCAGCATCAGCTTGAGCAACTGGTGGCGAGCGATTCGCCGCTACAACATCTGCAGCGACTAGATTCACAGACCAGAGAGCAAGAGCTGCTCGACTTTTTAGGTGGCTTTGACTTTAGAGGCGAGATGGCCAAAAGTCCTTGTGGGCCGTTCTCTGGTGGCGAAAAATCTCGGCTCGCCTTGGCGATGCTTATTTGGCAGAGACCCAACCTGATTCTGCTCGATGAGCCGACGAACCACCTCGATATTGAAATGCGACATGCCTTGTCCATGGCATTGCAGGCGTATGAAGGGGGAATGGTCATGGTGTCGCATGACCGTACTTTACTCGCCACGTGTTGTGAAAAATTTGTACTGGTTGCGGATGGCCAAGCCACCGTATTCGATGGGGATCTTGACGATTACAAACAAGTGTTGCTCAATGCGCCCGCCGGCAATGCGAGTAGTGAGCCCGTCGCTGCCAAGCAAAATAGCTATCATCAACAAAAGGCGGATAGGCAGGCCCGCTTGGTGGAGCGTCGCCCATTGGTCAAGGCTATTAGCGC